>CAZOUN010000025.1:0-31192 GCA_964582965.1 uncultured Anaerolineales bacterium
CAGCACCTACCAATAAGGAATTCCCCATATTATTGCGGGCATCACCCAGATAGGCAAAACTGATCTGATCCAGCGGTTTGCCGGAGTGTTCGATCATGGTTTGCAAGTCTGCCAGCACCTGGGTAGGATGATACTCACTGGTCAGTCCATTCCAGACTGGGACTCCTGCAAATTCAGCCAATTCTTCAACTCTCTCCTGCCCAAAACCGCGGTATTCAATACCGTCATACATTCTGCCCAGGACACGGGCTGTATCTTTCATGGTTTCTTTGGTACCTAACTGGGAGCCGGTCGGTCCCAGGTAAGTGACATGAGCTCCTTGATCATAGGATGCTACCTCAAATGCAGCCCGGGTTCGAGTGCTGGCTTTCTCGAAGATCATGGCGATATTTTTTCCTTTCAATTGCGGTTGTTCATAACCGCCATATTTGGCCTTTTTTAGATCAATCGCAAGATCCAGCAAAAATTGTATTTCAGCTTGCGAGAAATCCAATAATTTCAGGAAATGTCTGCTGCGTAGATTGAGTGCCATATCTGTCTCCTGTCCATTTCTTTGATTCAAGTAGGATTTGATTATATCAGGCAAGATCTAAGAACCTGCACATAACAAATATCACAAATTCCTGCCGTAAATTATCAAAATCGTTCCCCCCAGGATCAGCAATATCCCTGCCAGCAGTTTGATTGAGATCGGTTCCCGTTCATCTTTTTCCTGGATGATCGGCCCCAAGATCGAAGTTATTAAGATCTGCAGCTGAACCAGGCCGATCACTACCGCAACCCGGGTGGTCTCGAGGGCAATATTCCTGGAAAGGATGCCCAACCCCCCAGCTAGGCCGGCTGTTATCTGCCACATCAAGTGCTTGTTATTGGCCTTGAGCAGCTCCTGTCCTTTTTTCTGCAGCAGAAAGTAAACCAGGTAGATCAAGGTCGCAACGGCCAGGCCGATAGCTGTAGCCCAGATCGATGAAGGAATGCCTTCCAAACCCCTGGCAATGAAAATAGGGCTTGTAGCCCAGCATAAAGCGGTCAGAATACCAAAGGCATATCCCTGGATCTCTTTACCCTTCATTCTTCTCCCCCAGTGTGATGGCCAATATTCCAATCACGATTAACAAAATTCCAGCAAATATGTAAATATTAACTGTCTGATTGAGAGATAAAAAAGCAAGGATTGTGGCGAAAAGCGGGGTTGCGCCGGTCATTGCACTTAAACGGGTAGGGCCGATACGGCTGGCACTGGCATTTTGAAATCCCCATCCACCCAGGAAGTGGATCACACCACCCAGAGCAAAAAATAAAATACTTGTAAGGTTCAGCGGCCTGAGAACCGCCACCCCTTCCAGAGCCAGAGCTATCACTAGCGTGGAAATTGTACCTGCCACCAGCATGATGATCGTTCCAGAAGAAACGCCCAGCTTTGTCACCCCTTTTCTAACGGTGATGTGGCTGAGTGAGAAAAAAAGTGCTGCCAATAAAGAGAATAATATGCCCATCTTTTTCCTTCTAAAGAATAATATTCGTACAATAGTATAACGTATCTACCCCTGCGGTTTGTAGAGCTCCTGAATTGCTGGCCTTGATTTACAAGTAATATTAAATCCGGGGTGTTTTCCAAGCCAGAGGTGCAAAATATAAAATCCACCGATTGCCACAGCAGACACTCCCGCAGCTACATACCAGAGCAGAAAGGGACTGAAATTGTCCAGGATCAATCCGGCTGCGTTGGGTCCTACAATTAAGGCAAACCCCCACGCCAGCCCAGATACTGCCATATATCGGCCTCGTTTACCCTCCGGGACGAAATTAGCTACCCGTGCGCTAGCAATAGGCATGTGGATCATAGTAGATCTGCTGGATTCTTGTTAACATAAATCTCCAGGTAGTTTTTTTAGTGGAGTTCTATCCACCACTATTCTGCTTAATTGAATTGGGCAGATGATAAAAAAACAACCCGGGAGTTCCCGGGCTGTTTTTAAATATTTAGATATCTCGGTCTATTTGCCTGGTATGCTTCTGGCTATGATTTCCAGGGCCTGGTCGATGGCATCCTTCGGTGTGTCCAGCATACCTCGGAAGCGGATCGAGTGGTCACCAGATTTCATGGCTAATAGACCATTATCAAACATACTGTCCAGCATGATGTCGCGTTTGGCCTGATTTGGGAGGTCGAAAGCAACCATCAACCCTTTACCGCGCACATTGCTGACGACTTCTTTAGATTCAGTCGAAATACTATCCAGTCCATCTATCATCACATCACCCATCTTGGCGGTATGATCGACCAATTTCTCTTCTTCAATGATCTCGAGGATCCGGGTGGCCCGCACCATATCAACCAGGTTGCCGCCGAAGGTGCTGTTGATCCGGCTGGATTCATTGAAAACATTATTTTCTACTTCATCTACTCGTCTGTTGGCAATGATCCCACAGACATGGGTCTTCTTGCCAAAAGCTATGATATCCGGTTCTACACCGTAATGTTCGTAAGCCCACATCTTGCCAGTGATACCCATACCGCTCTGGATCTCATCAAATATCAGCAGGAATTCATGTTCGTCAGCCAATCGACGGAGAGTCTGGATGAATTCAGGGCGGAAATGATTGTCCCCACCCTCGCCCTGGATCGGTTCCAGGATCAAAGCTGCAATATCTCCCGGGTATTGTTTTAAAGCCATCTCGATCTGGCTCAAGGCGATCTCTTCGATCTTCTTCACCTGATCTAATACCTGTTCAGTAACGGGGAAACTCAATTTAGGATTAACAATCCGGGGCCAGTCGAATTTCGGGAAATACATATGTTTGCGCGGGTCACTGGTATTGGTCAGCGACATAGTGTAACCAGAACGGCCATGGAAAGCTTCTTTGAAGTGGATCACTTTCGATCCCAGCCCGTGCATCAAACCAACTTCATTGGCAGGTGTGTTTTTCAACCAAACCAAATTCTTACGGACTTTCCAGTCGAAGGCTGTTTTCAGGGCATTTTCCACTGCCAGGGCGCCACCGCTAACCAGAAAAAGGTGCGGCATCGTGTCCGGCATGGCAACCTGGTTAAATTTTTCTACAAATTCAGCCATTAATGTCGTGTAAATATCACTATTGGAAGGTTTATGTATTGCCGAAAGGGTTAACTTCTCCAAAAAGGCAGGGTCTTTTAGCCTGGGGTGGTTATATCCAACGGCATTACTCGCGAAAAAAGTGAAGAAATCAAGATATTCACGACCGGTAATTTGATCTACGAAATAAGTATCATGGGATCTTTCCAGGTCAAAAAGGATGGAATATCCATCCGCAAGCATGTTATTTGAAATTACCTGGTGGACATCAGCAGTTTTCATCTATGCGTTCTCCTTGAATATGAATCAATTTCGCGAGTATATTTCGAAACAGCCTTGATATTATAGTACAAAACAGGGGTGGGGATTTTTAAAAACCTCCCTGCCAGTGATGTCATTCTACTCCCAGGAAGGAGATGTTGATTGGGCGATGTCGACCTTTTAGGAGGAAGAATATCCAAAGGTCGATTCATCTTTCTTTGGCAGTGAAGTACTACAACCGGATCACATCCCCGCAGTACTCACAATTGATATTTTCCATCCCCCGCAGGATAGGCTGGGTGATCGCTCCTCCACAGGAGGGGCATTTAGTGGGAGCGTTCTTTACACGCTCAGCCACTTCCTCATCAATCGGTATGGCCCGGTTATCATCAAATTCCCTTGCTTTAGCCCGCTGGACCAAGGCTTGCCATTCATCTCCTCTCTGCCAGATATGCAAATGAAGCAGGTCGAATGACGCACCGCTGGCGAGGGTCAGCTCAAGATAATCATCTTTATTTAAAAAGCCTTCTTTGCGCGGTTTGATATCCTCGACCAACACAACAGGGATCTCCCAGAGGGTCTCTTGCACAAGCTTCTTCTCTGTAGCCACAAAAAGAATTTTCTTGGTCGCGACTTTCTCTTTCTGTTCAAAAATAATCCTCTGGTCGGTCAGGTATAAAACTCCCTCAGGATCACTTTTAGTCTGTTTGCCATCTTTGGCCCAGACCGCTTTAACCGCCATGATACCTGATTCCGTCGCAAGCAGTTCAAAACTTGCTTCACTGAGCTCGGTCATCATCCATTCCAGTTTATAAAGCTGGCTTTTTAGCTGATCCACCCCGCTGCTGAATTGATCGTATCCTCCCCGGATATTATCCTCAGCCGCTTCAACACGGCTTTCGAGGGATTTCACCTGAGATTGCAAACGTTTTACGCGTGAACTCAGGGATTTGGGCATCCCCCGATCACCCGCCAACAATCCCAGTTGGGATTCGAGAGGCCTTAAGGAATTTTCCAG
The DNA here is from genome assembly GCA_964582965.1 of uncultured Anaerolineales bacterium. Lineage (GTDB taxonomy): Bacteria > Chloroflexota > Anaerolineae > Anaerolineales > UBA11858 > B10-G9. The sequence goes on from CAZOUN010000025.1 coordinate 4,336, forward strand.
GATATTGGCTTCGCTCTCCACTTCCCGCTCCAGTCCAGGAGCGATCTTGCTCCATTCTTTTCCAAGATCTTTTGCCTGGCCTTCCAATTTCTTTTCGAAGGCGTATCCCCCTTCCCTCAAGGATTCGATCCGCCGATCCAGTCCGCTGACCGTTGACCCCAGGTCCTCGATCCGATCACGGATATCGGATAATCGTACAGAGGACTGTAAATCACCCACCGTGGATTGCAAACTCTGGATTTCGTTTTGTACCTGTTCAGCAAGGCTTTGGTCTGCCATTAAAGCTCCTTAATCAGATGATTAGCTTGTTTGATTCTAACTGATTTCTCTCAAACATGAGGAATGGATCAATCCTCCCTGCTGAATAGCGTATTCAGCTAAAAGTGTACTAATAACTACAACTATTGTTATTTGTCCATCTGATAATAGAACAGTTATTATCCAATACTTTGAAGGATGCCCCCGGTTACTTGTCAGGATTATGACTGATAACTAGAATAAAATTCCAATACCTTTTTAATATACAGTTATTCAAGAAGTTCTATAATAGCTTCTTAAGATAATCCTCAAGCGAGCAGCTAGATTAGATAGCTGCGGCTTTAACTGAAGTTTCTATGAGAAAAAAGGTGCTTTAAAAATGATTGATAATGGATCCTCCAGGGAATTCCTGCAAATAAATAACCTCTCCAAAACATATCGAGAAGGGGATCAGACCAGGCAGGTTTTAACTGGATGCAGTATGAGCATCCAGCAAGGTGAATTCGTGGCAGTTATTGGAAAAAGCGGAACGGGAAAAAGCACCCTACTTAATTTGATTAGTGGCATTGATAAAGCTGACCAGGGAGAGATCTCTATCAATGGGTTGAACCTGACCAATTTGGACGAATATCGAAGGACATTATACCGCCGCGAAAATATCGGTTTTGTTTTTCAGTTTTTCAATCTTATCCCTACCTTGACAGTTCTCGAAAATGTCACTTTGCCGCTTGAATTAGCAGGCAGTGATCTCAAAGATTCCCGAGTGAGTGCAATCCGCCTGCTCGATGAGGTTGGGCTATTAGATCGCTTGGAAACTTTCCCGGATCGTTTATCTGGCGGAGAACAACAACGGGTGGCGATCGCTCGGGCTCTTGTTCACGATCCTTTATTAGTTCTAGCAGACGAGCCAACAGGTAATTTAGACGAAGACACCGGTCAGCAGGTCCTTAATCTACTGGAACAGATGACGCGCAAAATTGGTAAAAACCTTCTGATGGTCTCCCACAGCAAAGAAAATGTTGCATCTGCTGATCGCATTATCGAACTCCGAGAAGGCTGTTTTACACAGGTTATATGAAATCCAAGTCCCTACTCCTTCTCAAAACCCATATCAAGATATCTCTGCGCTTTATCCAGCGTCACATTTGGCAAACCCTATTAATGGTGATAGGCATAATGCTAGGTGTAGCTGTGATCATTGGGGTCGACATAGCCAACCAAAGTGCCAGCCAGGCTTTTGAACTGAGCACAAATGCTATTACTGGCAAGGCTACTCACTACCTCTCCTCAGGATCATCAGGAATGGTGGAAGATGTATATACCGAGTTAAGAAGAAGTGGATTTAAGTACCCTTCTGCTCCAATAATCTCCTTTTATAGTACTTCTCCCCAGTTAGGCGGGGTGACTATGCAAGCGATTGGGATCGATGCTTTTGCAGAAGCACCATTCAGGGACTTTATCAATAGAGAGAATGTGGATCAGAAAGGAATCTCATCTTCATTTTTAACCACACCCAATAGCGTGCTTATTTCCCAATTCCTAGCTGATAAATATCAGCTCGATCTTGCATCAAATATAGAGATTCTCGTCGGCGGCAAAACTCACTCAGTCAAAGTAGCTGGGTTAATCACTGCCGATGACAAACTTAACCAGCGGGCTCTAAATGAATTACTGATCATGGATATCGCAACAGCCCAGGAGATCACTGGAAAGATTGGATTGCTTGACCGGGTTGAGTTGATCCTGCCAGATGACCAGCCGGAATTAATCACTTCCATCCAAAACACTCTTCCTGAGAACGTCCTTCTACTATCGATTGATGGTCGGACAGGTGTGGTTAAAGAGTTGACAGATGCATTTCAGATCAATTTAACCGCATTAAGTTTGCTTGCTATGCTGGTTGCCTTATTTTTGATCTATAACACAATGACTTTTTCTGTATTACAGCGCCGCCCGATGTTTGGAATATTACGAAGCCTGGGAATGACCCGCTTTAATATCTTCTTTTTGGTCCTCGTTGAATCTTTTTTCATCGGAGTAACAGGAGCTTTGCTCGGAACAGTCCTGGGGCTTATTTTGGGACGGGGGACTGTTGGGTTAGTGACCCAAACGATCAATGATCTGTTTTTTGTTACAACTGTTCGTGATCTTCCTTTCCCTTTCAGAAGTGTCATAAAAGGAATCGGTATTGGCATTATAGCTACCATGGTCACAGCCGCCTTCCCTGCCTTGGAAGCTGTCCGCATCCCCCCCTTATCTGCAATTTCCAGATCTAATCAAGAATACGATGCAAATAATAAATTACCTAGAATTAGCCTGGCTGGATTGATCAGTGTTCTGATCGGCACAGGAATCCTGATCTTTCCTACCCGGAATCTGGTTATAAGTTTCGGTGGGACATTCCTGATCATCGCTGGTTTCGCCATGCTGATTCCTCGAGTGATGATTTTATTCATGAACGGAATAGGCAAACTCACTGAGCGGATTTGGGGCAGCCTGGGTCGGATCGCTCCAAGAGAAGTTATCAATTCCCTCAGCCGCACCGCTATTGCAGTTGCGTCCCTGATGATCTCAGTCGCAGTTACGATTGGAGTGACCTTGATGATCAACAGTTTTCGCTTAACAGTGGTCACCTGGCTTGACCAGATTCTTCAAGGAGATATCTACATCTCAGTCGCTGGAGCCCCATCCGGCCAACCTACCTTTCCCCTGGATTCTGACATAATTAAGCATCTTGAAGGTCAGGAAGGGATTAAAAATATATATTCTCTGCAAACTTCTCAAGTTGATTCACCAAATGGACCTATTCAGATATCCGCCAATAACAATCCCAATGATGGGATGGAGCAGATCTACCTTTCCAATGTGGTTCCCCCTGAACAAATTTGGAGCGAACTTGAGAGCGGGTCTGTCTTGATCTCTGAGACATTAATGAATCGGCTGGGATTACCTCAGCAGGGTGGTGAACTTGACCTCTTTACAGATAGAGGTCTGATTTCATTCCCGATCGCAGGCGTTTTTTACGATTATTCCTCCTCCCAAGGCAGCGCCCTTTTTTCACAAGATGTCTATCAAGGTTATTGGTCTGATAAAAATATTGCTGCTCTTTCTTTATTGCTCGACCCTGGGATGGATGTCGATCTCACAGCTCAAAAGTTAAGAGAGGATCTGGCCAGCGGTCAAAGACTCTTAATTCGCCCCAATCAAGCGATCCGTCAGGAAACCCTGGAAATCTTTGAGCGGACATTTAGGATCACTGCCAGCCTTCAGATCATGACCACCTTAGTAGCATTTATTGGAATCCTGAGCGCATTGATGACCTTACAAATGGATAAAAAACGAGAGATTGGAGTTCTCCGGGCCTTGGGATTGACAGGAAAACAATTATGGACTTTGGTGATGCTGGAAACCGGGTTAATGGGGACAGTAGCTGGTTTAACAGCCTTACCGACCGGGTATGTCCTCTCAATAATTTTGATCTATATCATTAATAAACGCTCGTTTGGTTGGACGCTCCAGATGAGTTTGAGTATTTATCCGTTTATCCAGGCAGTACTACTGGCAATTGCTGCTTCCCTCTTAGCAGGGATAATACCCACCCGGCTCATATTAAAACAAAGTCCAGCTGATGTGATCAGATATGAATAGAATGAAAAAAGTCTTTATTGCTCTCGGAATCCTCTCAGTAATATCGATTCCATTTTTGAGTTCCTGTTCAAATTCCTCGGTAGAATTTGGCCCTGCTCAGCCAATTTTCCAAACTGGTTCAAGTGCCGGTTTCTTAAAAGTAGAAGAACCTCGAGCCTGGGTCTTTCCTGATGATTATGGACCACATCCAGAATATCAAACCGAATGGTGGTATTACACAGGCACATTACAAAGTTCAGATGGCAGCCTTTACGGTTACCAGCTGACTTTTTTCAGGCGAGGGCTAGTAGCTCCTCAGGACGCAGAAAAAACACTTTCAGCATGGCGATCAACTGATGTCTTTATGGCTCATTTTGCGCTGTCAGATCTATCAAATAAAAATCAGTACAGCTTTGAGATTTTTTCGCGGGGTTCAGCGGGATTGGCAGGGTCCATCTCAAATCCCTTCCAGGTTTGGACGGAAAATTGGGTGGTCAAAGAGATCGGTCAAGACCAATTCCAGCTTCAAGCTGAAATGGAGGGAATTGAAGTTGATCTGGTACTGAGCGATATCAAAGGAAAAACCTTTCATGGAGATCAGGGTTACAGCAGAAAAGGATTGGATCGCGGAAATGCATCCTATTATTTCAGCCAATCCCGTTTATCAGCGGAAGGTTTCATCAGGAAAGGTGATCAGCGGATCGCGGTAACCGGACAAAGCTGGATGGATCATGAGTTCAGCACCAGCGCTTTATCCTCAGGTCAAATTGGTTGGGATTGGTTTTCAATCCAATTAAATGATGGCAGCGAATTAATGATCTATCAAATCCGCCAGGAAGACGGGTCGATCGATCCTTTTTCCAGCGGTACTTTTATCACAGATGAGGGAAGAGCAATTCCTCTTCTTGCTGATCAGTTTGATATTGAGATCCTGAAGAACTGGGAAAGCCCCCGCTCTGGAGCGGTCTACCCGTCTGCGTGGAAAATTGATATCCCTGGCCTTAATATCAAATTGGAAGTTATTCCCTATTTTAATGACCAAGAACTACTTTTATCCTTTACCTATTGGGAAGGTGCAGTCAATGCAGTTGGTTTTATTGATGATCTGCCTGTCCGCGGAAAAGGGTATGTTGAATTAACCGGTTATTTAAGAGCGTTTAATCTTGACTTCTAGGATTAATCCGTTTAGCTGGACTATTGGTAAAAGATCTTGAGGTAAGTTATGATCTATCGATTAACACGTCAGCAAACTATCCCGGCTTCGCTAGATCAAGTTTGGAATTATTTCGCCACACCATTGAACCTTAACTCCCTGACTCCACCTGATATGGAATTCCAAGTCATTCATGGGGGAGAGAAATCCATGTATCAAGGCCAAATCATTGAATACCGGATTAAATTCTTGCCACTGGTTAAATCCCGTTGGCTGACAGAAATAACTCGGGTAAAAGAACAAAGCTACTTCATTGATGAGCAGCGGGTCGGGCCCTACAAATTTTGGCACCATCAGCACCTTTTCGAAAAGACATCTGCCGGTACGAGGATGAGTGATCTAGTCACCTACCAACTTCCCTTTGGCTGGCTTGGTGATCTGATCCACAAATTTTGGATCGGTCCCCGCCTTGAGGCTATCTTTGATTATCGAGTCCAGCAAGTGCTAAAGATCTTTGAGGATCGTGAAAACGCCTGATCAGAATTCTCATACCAAAACACCTCCAATCGAACTAATCCGCCAAAAACAGTTGACAAACTGGTATTACCAGTGATAATATTCTCGTAATAACTGGTAATACCAGTTTATTGAGTATCAAAGGAGCAGCAATGAGTGATCATCATGAAGAACGCGCCACTGATTGGGCTGAGCGCCATTTGATTGAAAGTATCGTCAGCGGGACCTATCCACCCAACACGGACCTTCCGGGTGAACGCACACTCAGCAAAGAGTTGGACATAGCCCGCCCTGCCCTGCGGGAAGCCATGCAGCGCCTCAGCCGAGATGGCTGGTTGGATATTCAGCAAGGCAAACCCACCCGCATCAAGGACTATCTCAAAGATGGCAATCTCAATATCCTGGCCGGTCTGCTCAAAGCAGATCCAGACCTGGTTCCCAATCTGGTGCCCGATCTACTAGAGATGTGGCAGCTGCTTGCTCCCCAATACACCGCTTCTTCCGTCCGCCGTGCTCCGGGTTTGATCCTGGACCTATTGGAAAGTTTCAGCAAGATTCCTGAAGACGCGGAGTCCTTCGCTAAAAGCATGTGGGAGCTGCATCATATGCTAATCGCCTACAGCGATAATCTGGTCTATGGATTGATATTTAACACTTTCCGTGATTTTTACCAACAGCTGGCTTCTTATTATTACAGAACGCCCGGCCACAGAAAATTAGCCCGCAAACTTTGGGCTGAATTGATTCCCAGTGTTGAATCCCTGGATACGGTCACATCCGCCGAGATGGTGACTTGCTTTGTGGCAGATACAGCTGAGTTCTGGAAAGATATCACATTCGAACAATATCAAAAGGAAATTTTGGACGACACCAAGAAGGTTGAAAAAGCTCCCAAAGAGAAAAGAGACAAAAAGAAAAAAGGGAAATAACAGAGTAAGTAAACGGCTTGCGATGCAGCCAAATAGCCTGGAAGGCGGAGGTACCAAACACTTGTTCCCCGCACACAAATATGTCGAGATGGAATAGATCAGGAGAAGTACTTTAATGGATTCCCCGAAAATTATTATTAAAGATGCCGATTCCCACTTCAAACGGATTCTAGGAGAGGTACTCTCCCAATTGTTAAACGTGCCCATGCTCTCCGGTGCTTTGATAACCTATATTTTTTTCAGGTTGCCTACAGATATTCCAAATCGCCTGGTTGGTTTTGGCTGGGCTTTAACATTCATCAGCTTGATCCCTCTGGCCAGCCTGCTTTTTTATATTCCGGGCAAGGCCAAGGATTGGGCAAAAGTCATCAAACGCCAGCGCACTGCTAGTTTTGTACTAATGATCATCAGCTATCCAATTGGTTTTATCGTTCTGAAGTTGATTAATGCACCCCGGATCTTCGAGGCCATCGCTGTCAACTATACCTTGATCACCCTGGGACTGATCATCTTTAATTTAATCCTGCGCTATAAGGCCAGCGGACACGCTGCCGGTGTGGCCGGCCCCGTTGCAGCCATGTTCTACTTTTTTGGCATCCCGGCTGTTCCTCTGGCAACCCTGATCCCACTGACGATCTTCGCCCGTATCGCAGCCAAGGGACATGATCTCTGGCAGCTCGTTGTGGGAGCAGTGATGTCAATCTCTATTACCTTATTAGTCCTGCTTATGTACGGTTTTGATATTTTTGGACAACTGCATTAAAAAAGTTATCAATAGAAAATTACCATCATTAGAGGAGTAAATTTTGGCTTATAAATCGGATCTCAGTTTGTCATCAAGCACCATCGGTGAAATCATCGCAAACAGTATTACTCATGGAATCGGCGTTGGTTTAAGTATTGCCGGCCTGGTCATCCTCATCATTCGGGCTGTCAAATTTGGCACAGGTTGGCATCTGGCTGGTTTTCTGGTTTTCGGGATCTCACTGCTGCTGCTCTACTCAGCATCCACTATCTATCACTCTTTCGCTAACAAACCCTGGAAAGGAATCTTCCAAAGGTTGGACCATGCAGCCATATATTTTCTGATCGCGGGCACGTATACCCCCTATTTGCTGATCACAAGCAGAACCGGGCTGGGCTGGAGCATTTTTGGGATCATTTGGGGATTATCAATACTGGGCCTGATCCTTAAACTTGCCTTCCCCAAAAGATTTGAAAAGCCCACAGTTTGGCTGTATCTATTAATGGGCTGGGCTGGATTGGTTGTGTTTTTCCAGGCCGGCACACAGCTAAGTACATTATCTATTGCGTTTCTCTTGATCGGGGGAGCATTTTACACAGTGGGGGTTGTTTTCTACAGATGGAAAAAACTACCCTTTGCCCATGCCATCTGGCATCTTTTTGTCCTGGGCGGCAGTATTTTCCACTATTTTTCAATCATGCAGCTTGTTTAAACTTTTAGGTTCTGGGATCCTTGAAGGAATTCAGTGCCTCACAATACAAAGAAAAACGGGAGATGATATCTCCCGTTTTTCAATTTAGACATAAATCAGTCATTTATAGGGAAATCTTATCACTCTGCCCTTTATGATGTCAAAACGAGTAGGAGATAAGTCAGTCGGCTGGATTGCATCTGTCCTGTCTGCGATCGCACACTCCATATTGGTGATCGATGTGAACAAACGATCTTGGTATGCTGTTTACTCAGGCACATAGATGCTCTCTTTTATATCGTTATTCAATAATTATTATCGCCTTCTGGCCTGAAAACAGCTCTTCTCAGGTAACCATTAAGGCAAGAAGATAAATGATAAGATTATGTGTATGTTGAACAGATCAAGAACTAAAACATTATTATCTCTCTGCGGTATTTTGGGCCCGGTTGTGATCAGTCTCGGGATACTCTTCGCAGGATTTTCCTACACTGGAATCGAGGGCCAAGCCTATGATCCCCTCAATCACTTCGTGTCCGAGCTAGGTCAGATCGGAGTTTCGGATGCTGCCTGGGCGTTTAATGCCGGACTGATCGTCGGAGGCATATTGAATGTCCTGTTTATGATCTACCTAGCTGCCCAGATCAAACACTGGGTGCGATATCCGCTGGGTTTGCTGGGGTTCACCGCTTCAGTGTTTGGGGGGTTGGTTGGTATTTTCCCCATGAATTCTCTAAAAGGGCATTTATTTGTGGCTTTAACTTTTTTTTACCTGGGCCTGGTTGTTGCCCTGATATACTCGATTTTTATTCTTATTAGCAGTAAACATCCGTTTCCTAAATGGTTGGCAGTTCCCGGAATCGTAAATACAGTTACTTTCGCAGTCTTTATCTTTTTTCCATCAGATTTTGACACAGGGGTTGATTTCCAGACAGGTATGGCTGGATTATTGAGGAATCGTCCAGATTTTATTCCATTGGCGCTGTTAGAATGGATAGTGATCCTGGGAATCGTGGTCTGGTTCCTGACCCTGGGAATCTTCCTTTTTAAGAATACAAAAAATCCGCGAAGATTCTTACCAATGAATTAGTTAAGTAATCTAAGCGTAACTAAGAACGTCTAAGTAAATATAAATAATCAATTGAGGAAATATAATGGAAAAATACAACATCGGCCTGATTGGCCTGGCTGTGATGGGCCAAAACCTGGTCCTGAATATGAGCGACCACAACTACCGAGTCGCCGTATTTAACCGAACGACATCCAAAGTGGATGTTTTTATGGATGGCGCTGCCAAGGGCAGGGACATTCTGGGCACCCATTCTATTGAAGAGCTGGTGAACGCACTCGAAAAACCGCGCCGGGTGATGTTAATGGTAAAAGCCGGAATGCCTGTGGATGCCACCATCGATAAACTTCTTCCTTACCTGGAAAAGGATGACATTATCATTGACGGCGGCAACTCAAATTACGAAGATACCATCCGGCGAACCGCGGACCTGGAATCAAAAGGTCTACATTTTATCGGTACCGGTGTTTCAGGCGGAGAGGAAGGTGCCCGTTTTGGACCTTCGATCATGCCTGGTGGTTCACCAGCGGCCTGGACCCATGTTAAAGAGATCTTCCAGTCGATCGCCGCCAAAGTGGATGGCAATGTACCCTGCTGCGACTGGGTTGGCAGTGACGGCGCCGGTCATTATGTCAAAATGGTCCACAATGGGATCGAATACGGAGATATGCAGCTGATCTCGGAATCCTATCATCTCCTAAAGGAGTTATTGGGGTTGGATAATTCAGAAATGCATGAGGTGTTCAAGGATTGGAACCAGGGCAAACTAGATTCCTATTTAATCGAAATCACCAGGGATATCCTGGGATTTCAGGATGAGAATGGCGAATACACAGTGGACAAGATCCTGGATTCAGCCGGACAAAAAGGCACAGGAAAATGGACCGCTGTATCTTCCCTTGAAATGGGCATCCCCCTGACCATGATCAGCGAAGCGGTGAATTCACGATTTTTATCCGCCCTGAAAGCTGAGCGTATCAATGCCTCCCGAATATTGAATGGTCCAAATATATCCTTTGATGGTAATAAAAAAGCCTTCATCCAGGATATCCGTGACGCTCTGTATGCTTCCAAGATCATCTCTTATGCCCAGGGTTATATGTTAATGCAAGCTGCCGCAATGGAATACGACTGGGACCTCGATTACGGAGGTATTGCCCTGTTATGGCGGGGCGGCTGTATCATCCGCTCAGCCTTCCTGGGAGAGATCAACCAGGCTTATGATAAGAGCCCCCAACTTGAAAATCTACTGCTTGATGATTATTTTAAAAATGAGATCGACCAGGCTCAGGCCGGCTGGCGGAGGGTGATCGCCAAAGCCGTTGAGGCTGGCCTCCCAACACCGGCCATGTCAAGCGCCCTGGCTTTTTACGATGGCTACCGATCAGAGAGGCTGCCGGCCAACCTGCTCCAGGCCCAGCGGGACTTCTTTGGCGCCCATACCTATGAACGGGTGGACACACCTCGAGGCGAGTTCTTCCACACTGACTGGACAGGCGAGGGCGGCGACGCCACTTCCAGCACCTATGACGCATAAAAAGGTTGAATGTGGATACTAAATCAAAAACTTATCTGGATAACTTTCTATCATCTTTCCCAGCCAAAGACAGCCATCGAAACGCCAAAGCTGATTCATGTTATTTCTGCTCTGATGAAGAAAGCGCGAATCACCTCGCTTCCCTGGTAGTCAAAGGTGAGAAACGGGCTACAGCAAGTTTATTATGGAGTTATGAAGCCGATAATGAACCTCTGCCTGAAGTTGGCCAACTCAGTGTGATCACCAATTGGGATGGGGAACCGCAGTGCATTGTTGAAGTGACGGATGTTGAGATCAAACCTTATAACAAAGTTACTGCTGCATTTGCCTTTATCGAAGGCGAGGGAGACAAATCCCTTAATTATTGGCGCAAGGTTCACTGGAAGTTTTTTAGCATGGAATGTGTAGAGCTTGGCAAACAGCCCAGCGAGGATATGCATGTAATTCTTGAACAGTTTACAGTGATCTGGAAAGAGCAGGAACAGGATAATACAGATGAGTAAATCAGGTATCAGCGTATCCGTATTTATCGCGACCAGCCTGGATGGATTTATCGCCCGGCCTGACGGTGATGTCTCCTGGCTGGATGAATATGAGCCCATGGGCGAAGGCGAAGACGGTGGATACGGTGAGCTTTTTAACGAGGTTGATACTTTAGTCATGGGCCGGGGATCCTTTGAGAAGGTTCTGACATTCGACTGGCCATACGGAACCAAGCCAATCATCGTGATGAGCAACAGCCTATCCGAAGTGCCAGAAAAACTCAAAAGCAGTGTCAGGATTGATGCCTCAGCTCCCCTGGAGCTCCTGGAAAAACTGGAAGCCGAAGGCTGCCGGCATATTTATCTGGATGGCGGCCAGGTGATCCAATCTTTCTTACGGGAAGGTTTAGTGGATGACATGACCCTGACCATAATCCCCGTATTGCTCGGTCAGGGCATACCCTTGTTCGGCCACTTAGAAAGCGATATAAAGCTCAACTTGTTGGAATCCCATTCCTGGGCGAACGGATTTACCCAGTCGAAATACCAGGTTGTGAAATAACCCAACCGTTTATCCGGAGATCTGTATGGACCCTATCGTAATCGCTGTCAGCCTCAGCGAGACCCACTCCTTCAGTAAAACCAATCAACCGGCCATTCAATTGATCGAAGATCTTGGTGTTGATGGAGATGCCCATTCTGGCAAAATGATCAAACACCGCTATCTGGTCAATAAAGATGCTGCAAAACCCAACATCCGCCAGGTCCACCTGATCCATGCTGAGCTATTGGATTTATTGGAAGGAAAAGGGTTTACTGTTCACCCTGGCCAACTGGGAGAGAATATCACCACCCGGGGGATCGATCTATTGGGACTTCCTACAGGGACGATCGTGAAAATTGGGCTAGAAACATTGGTTCAACTCACCGCCTTAAGAAACCCCTGTAAGCAGATCGACGAATTCCAGAAAGGATTGCTTAAAGAAGTCCTCTACAAAGATGATGAAGGAAATTTGATTCGCGAAACCGGAGTAATGGGAATTGTGCTAAAAAGTGGAATGGTTCGGCCTGGAGATTCCATTCAGATAGAAATTCCTCTAGAACCACACCAAAAACTGGAATACGTCTGGTAATTTTCCTTATTTCTCAAGATAGATCTTGAATATCCTACAGCAGCAATGAAATAAGCTCTTCCCTGATCTTTGCGACTATTTCATCCTGGATCCTTTCCAAAGATTATTCCAGCTTCAGGTCATAAGATTAATGATCGTGTTCGTCGTAATCGCTTAATATTCCGTATTCACCATTTTCGGGATGTGCAAAGAGAAAATTTTCGCGGGGATAATAACTTAAAAGAGAGAAAGCCAAAACCATAAGCGCTAATCCTGCCAGGGCGAGTTTATTGGCTCCCTGGAGGTCTATTTTTGTTCGGGTAAGGATAAGCAGACTAACCACCTGCCCTCCAATGACAGATAATATGAAAACGATCACATCTGCCCAGAGCATGTGGGTGCCGGACAGAGTTGTATAACCATAAAACAGGATTATTGTCATGATCGGCATAGTCAATAAACCAGCAAATTTTGCCAGAGCAAAATTATTGGTATCCTTTTTTAGGAATGGATATTCGATCAATGCGAAGAACAAGCTTGGCCAAAAAGCCATTTTAAAATGTTCCCAGGTGCTTTCATTGACTGCAGCGATCAAAGCCATCGGCCGCCAATAATCTGTCCATTCGAACCAGAAATGCAGGGTCGTTCCAAAACCAATGATCAGAAAAATACCAATGATCTCCCAGCGCTGTACTTTCTTCATTTAAAACTCCCAAAATAATTTCTTGTCTTTTCCACAATTTTCCTCCAGATTTGCTCATCTTATGTCAAACTAGTACAAACTCTAATTCAATACAAGGGGGGAGAAATTAATAAATTACAGATTATCTTTGAAGAACTGAACTGTCCTGAGCATGGCCTGGTCAAACCACGGGGAGATTAAATTATGTCCCCCGCCATCATAAGTATAAAATTCATAGTTTTTCCCGTTTTCCAGCAGCACCCCTGCTAACCCAAATGAATAATTAATATCTACCACCGGGTCATTAACTGCGTGATGGAGCTGGAGAGGTCCTAGAAGAAAGTCAATATTCTCTGTCAATGAGACTGCTTGCCAGAACGGCTGGGTAGAGTCCGGCCAGCCGTTGCTATCAAAGATCGCCCGGGTTCCCCGTAGATGTTCATCTTGTTCAAGTTCTCCAGGTGCCGCCGGGGGACGGTAAGTATGGTCATTAATTCCATAAGTAAGGAAATCATCATAACTGTATACCGCTCCAGCCCAGATCACTCCAGCTTTTATATCAGGTTCAACCAGCATAGCTCTCAATACTAGATTCCCGGCCATGCTGTGACCCCACATTCCGATACCATCAGGATCAACATAATCCAGCGCTTGGAGGCTTTTCAAGGCTGATATTGCATCAATGGTGTAGCCCGGGGAGAAATAGGATCCCGAAGGGAAACCCTCGGAATTGCCATGACCCCGAAAATCGATCTTAAAGACCACAAATCCATTCCGGGCCAAATAATCGACATAGGCCTGGTAGCGTTCTGTGGTTTGATAAACTGCCGGGGGGATATAGCCATGGTTAAAAACGATTGCTTTAAAGCCTTCTTCTGGTGGTTCGGCAAAAGGTATGGTCAACAGGCCGAAGATCTGATTGCCCTCCGAGACATAGCTGACAAGGTGACGGGCGTAGTTATAACCGGATGACAATCTTTCATGAAAAATGATTTCGCTGCTGTTAATCTCCAGCTTCCGAAGATGTTTTATTGTCAGTTCCTGACCGATCTCAAAGACGATTTCCGTCGGAGTGGGGCTGGGTGAACTGGTGGGAAAGAGAGCCGCTGTTGAGGTTGGATCTGGTTCAACTTCAGGAATCTCTTCCGTTGCGGGGATATGTACTATCGTTGTTGTTGCGGATTTATTCTCGAATTTATTGAGCGCTGCAGAACCGGGCAGACTGCACCCAGCAGCGATCAGGATCAGTAAGAGGAGCAGCGCAAAATACCCAAATCTTTTCATATTAACTCTTTCTTTTTATTTTTTGTGGAACCCGTAAAGACAAGGATAAAAAAGTAAAGAATATACGAAATCACTTCTGTTAAAGATGGGTTGCCGTTATAACCAAAGAGAGTTTTAAATAAACCTCCCAATGTCGATTTTTCATCCAGGACATGATTGATATCCCAGAGATGATCAATCATCGGAGGTATCAAACCGGCCTCATTAAATTCATGAACACCATGGGCAACCAGGCCTGCGGCGAAAAAGACCAGGATAATACTCGTAATCCGGAAGAAGTGGGCCATATTCAATTGGATCAGGCTGCGGAAAAGCAAAACCGCGATCCCTATTACAGCTGCTAGGCCCAGGCCCGCGCCTATCAGAACCTCTACTCCACCCGCATCCAATGAGACTGCGGCCAGAAAAAAAGCCAGCTCGATACCTTCTCGGATCACGGCCAAAAAAGAGAGCGAAAAAAGAGCTAATCTGCTTCGATCTGAGACTGCCTGTTGGACACCGGAGGACAGTTTTTCATTTATCCCCCGGGAATATTTACTCATCCACAGGATCACCCAGGTCAATAAAACTGCTGCCAAAAGCATGTTAATGCCCTCGAAAATCTCCTCTGCGCGACCTTCAAAACTTGCACCCAGCCGGTTTAATAATAATCCCCCCACACCACTGGCCAGGATTGCTATTCCCGTTCCTAACCAAACAGTCTTCTTGAATTCCAGTCTGTTTATCTTATTCAAGGTACCTAAAAGGACTCCGATAATCAAAGCCGCTTCCAGACCCTCCCTTAATGCCAGTAAGAAACTAACAAACATCAAATCTCCTCAAAATACTTTCAAATCCCTTTTAGATGTGCTAAAATCACCCAAAATATTTTGTGTTATATTTTTCATATTAATAACACATAAATCATGTTTCCGTAAGTCCTCTCGCACCGGAACGAAACATAAATCAAATACTGCGATAAAATTTTAGGGATACCAGTCCCAAAATGATACTGGAGGACAAATGTCCAAAAAACATAATGAAAACCTTTCCTTTTTAGACCGCTACCTGACTTTGTGGATCTTCCTGGCCATGGTTCTCGGCGTAGGGATCGGATATCTTTTCCCCTCTGGTGTAGAAAGTTTTAATGCTGCAGTCTCGATTGGCACGACCAATATCCCCATCGCCATTGGTCTGATCCTGATGATGTACCCCCCTCTGGCCAAGGTCCATTATGATGAACTCGGAGATGTCTTTCGAAACAGGAAGATCCTGGGAATATCGCTGCTCCAGAATTGGATCATTGGACCGATCCTGATGTTCATCCTGGCGATTATTTTCCTGCGGGGCTACCCGGAGTACATGACCGGATTGATTCTGATCGGCTTGGCACGCTGCATTGCCATGGTGATCGTTTGGAATGAACTGGCCCAAGGGGATAACGAGTACGCTGCCGGACTGGTGGCATTTAACAGCATCTTCCAGGTGCTTTTTTACAGCGTGTATGCTTATGTGTTCATCACGGTGCTTCCCACCTGGTTCGGCTTATCAGGGAATATTGTTAATATCACCATTGGCGAGATCGCCAAAAGCGTTTTCATCTACCTGGGCATTCCTTTCCTGGCCGGTTTTTTCACCCGTTTGATCCTAGTCAAAACCAAAGGGAAGGATTGGTACTACCAAAACTTTGTGCCAAAGATCAGTCCCCTGACTTTGATCTCCCTCTTATTCACGATCGTAGTCATGTTCTCCCTTAAGGGTGAGTTGATCCTGAC
Organism: uncultured Anaerolineales bacterium; assembly: GCA_964582965.1. Classification (GTDB taxonomy): domain Bacteria; phylum Chloroflexota; class Anaerolineae; order Anaerolineales; family UBA11858; genus B10-G9. Next base: position 20,175 of record CAZOUN010000025.1, read on the forward strand.
TATACCTCTGGACGTAGTCCGGATAGCAATCCCGCTCCTGATCTATTTTGTGATCATGTTCCTGATTTCTTTCTTGATGGGAAAATATGTCGGAGCTGATTATTCTAAGACTACCACCCTAGCCTTCACAGCTGCCAGCAACAACTTTGAACTTGCCATCGCTGTGGCAGTAGCAGTATTCGGCATAAACTCCGGGGCAGCTTTTGCCGCAGTGATCGGACCCCTGATCGAGGTCCCTGTGATGATCGGGTTGGTGAATGTGGCTTTCTGGTTAAGATCGAAAATCTTTGGGAATTGATAGTTTTTTCTATCCGTGGAATAGTTTCATGATACCTATGAGATAGCAATCCATCAACGCTCAGAATTTATCATTTAGTCTTCTTCTTCTTTTTATTCAGGTACATTGCCTTATCCGCGGCCTTATATCCTTCCTCGAGCGATCCTCCTTCTTGGATGACCGCAAATCCCATCGACATTGATATGGGCCGGTAAAGATCATCGTCGATATTGCTATTATTAAATTTTTCTATGCCGATATTTATGCGATCAAAAACAGATTCCTTCTCATTAAGATCCACTGCGGGCAATATGACAACAAACTCGTCTCCGCCTATGCGTGCCACAACATCCTCTTTCCTGAAGGTATGCCGACTGAGGACCTGAGCAGCCGATTTTATTGCGCGATCACCTGTATCATGCCCGAATTGATCATTAATTTGTTTTAGGCCATCCAGATCACAGGAGATAATACTGATCGGGTAATGCCGACTTCCACTCAACCGGGCCATTTCCTCATCGAAATAAGCCCGATTGTACAAACCAGATAATGCGTCATGGAAACTCATAAAGCGCAGTTTTTCTTCAGATTCCTTGCGTTCAGTAATATCGATTATAGAGATATGAACACGTTCCCAGGTTTTCTCATAACCGGGGGGGACAGATAATCGGAGCCAGCCATAAATCACTTCACCAGTAAGTTTTTTTTGATAGATCTCACATTCAAAGCTAGTTCTACCAAGAACCAGGGCTATCAATTCTTTCCTGAATTCTTCCAATGACTCAATGACCAGTATCTGGGACAGATTTTGCAATAGATCGGCTTTCGACTTAGCATTATACAGATCTATTGTTGCCTGATTGATATCTAGAATTTTTACTGCCTGAACACATTGCTGTACTAATTCATAATCCCTATCAAGGCGTTCAATTATCTCTTCCTTCTGGCCGATATTATCAAGGATGTTCTTTACATCTGAAAAATCTTCTTCCCAAAGGGAGATGGGAGATTCATTAAATAAGGTTCGAAATCGGTCTTCACTTTCTAATAAAGCCTGTTCGGTTTTTTTACGCAAACTGATATCGTGATAGAGTCCCAATATACCTATTTTCTCACCTGCCGCAGTCACGGGAACCCCAACAATTTCCACGTCAACAAGACTGCCGTCTTTGGTCTTGCGCTTGCTAATCTTTCTTACTAAATTTCCACTTGAAACCGAATTAGATAGCTGAGAGGCTTCTTTTTGATAGCCATCTGCAGCTATCATGTCATCAAGATGTTCTCCTATAATTTCTTCACATGGATAACCAAACAGTTCCTCAAATGCCTCATTGCAGGTGATAATATGATGGTCTGTATCCAAACGGACCACTGCAAAGGATGTACTGCTGATCAATGCTTCAAGAAAATAGTGCTCATTTTGAGCATTGGCCTCATGATCAGTTTTCAATTCATCCAATTGGGCCGAGGTCTCATATGCCCGCACTGATTGAATTCCGATCAATGCAAAAGAGGCAGAAAGAATGAGTGGCAAGGCATCAATAACCAGCATTAAAGGCTGCCCTACATGAAGACCACGGATAGAGGAAAACGAAAAACCCAGATTATGTCTAAATAATTCAGCCAAGGTGCTAATCACAGGAAAAAACAAACCTAACAAGAATCCATAGACGCCATAAGTCAATATTCTGTAACTTTTTTTAACCACGGTAATAGCTCCTGATTAAATCTGTCTATAAGAGCGGATATGCCATAATCTTATATTTAATTATAAGTCCAAAATCCCAAATTGGCTTGATTTAATAATCCTGGCTATTTCCCAACCATTTCCAAAATTCCTTGTCCGACAAACTACTAGCTAGATGGATTTCGCAGATACAATAGTATAATTCTCCATCATATGGTATCAGATCAGGAAGTATGGAAAATCTCAAAGATCGACTCAACTTAAGTTACTCTTTTCGAGCAATGCGCCACCGCAACTTCAGACTTTTTTTCTGGGGACAGCTGGTCTCGGTAATCGGAGTCTGGATGCAGTCCACCGCGCAGCAGTGGTTGGTCTACCGTATCACCGGGTCCCAAACCAGCCTGGGACTGGTGACCTTTATCAGCTTTTTACCAGTCCTGATTCTCTCCCTCTTCATGGGAGTGATCGTGGATCGATTCCCGCGCAGAAAACTATTGATCATCACCCAAAGCTGGTTCATGCTGGGAGCTTTTGTTTTAGCAGCGCTAACCTGGTCCGGCCAGGTTCAATACTGGCATATTCTAGTTCTTTCTTTTACCCTCGGAATAGGAAGCGCGCTGGACATGCCCGCCCGCCAGGCCTTTGTAACCGAGATGGTGGAAGACGATAAAAACGACCTCCTCAATGCTCTCAGCCTGAACTCTTCTATCTTCAATGTCGCCCGGATCATCGGACCTGCTATCGGCGCAGTGATTGTTGCTACCCTGGGCGAAGCTCCCACTTTCGCCATCAATGGTTTATCCTATCTAGCCGTGATCGTCGCCTTGCTATTAATGAACCTTACCCCACATCATTTATCTGAATCCGATAAATCAAACCTGGACCAATTGCGGGAGGGTTTTCGGTATTTTGCTGGTGAACGGGACATTTTAGGGTTAGTGGCCATGGTCGCCGTCTACAGTTTTGTGGGTTTCGGATCGCTGACACTCGTTCCTGTTTTTGCAAAGGATATCCTGAATATCGGCGTGACCGGATTTGGGCAGATGCTTTCCTGGCAAGGTGTTGGAGCTCTGATAGGAGGAGCTCTCCTGATCTTTTTCGGAGATCAATTTCACAAAGGGAAATTGCTATTATTCAGCCGGATTATCATCGGACCAGTAATTCTTGGATTAGCTCTCTCCCGGACCCCCTGGATTAGCATGGCTTTGATGACAGTGATGGGATACTCCCTGATCACCCAGCTGGTGATCTCAAACACCATGATCCAGACCATCGTCCCGGATGACTTGCGGGGGCGAGTGATTAGCACCTATACCTGGGCATTGGGAGGTTTCTATCCTCTCGGTTCTTTACTGATGGGTTTTCTGGGAGACCAGATCGGTGCCCCAACCGCAGCCATGATCTCCGGGGTTGGCTGTTTACTGATCATTGCCCTCAACCAGGCATTCTTCCCGAGCATCCACAAATTGAATTAACAAACCCCAAGGAAAATAATACCGTAAATTATCAAGAAGAAGGAAGCCAATAATATGAGTAAAGACCAAGTGAAGATCACCTTCCCGATCGGCTACCATTCCTTTCACAAAGATCAGGCTTTTAACTTTCAATTGAATCGCTGGTATTCACTGGGCTATGGCAGGCTGGAAGATCTTGAAGCGGTCGGGGGGCAGATCAATAATCCTGAAACCTGGAAAACAACCATGCTGGCTGAGGCGGAAAAAGCGGTTTCTGAAAATCGCTTCCTTAATGCTGCGTATTATTTTCGGGCAGCTGAATTTTTCCTGGCTCAAAACGATCCAGAAAAAACGCCTGTTCATCAAAAATTCATCAGTTATTTTAATGAGGTTTTTGGGGATGACGGCCATACACATATTGAGATACCTTACGATTCATCCACTATTCCGACAATAATTAAACCCTCTGCCACAGAGTTGGAAAAAGGAACTATTTTATTACACGGCGGATATGATTCCTATAAAGAAGAATTATATCCATTGGTCCAACATTTCTCAGAACAAGGCTACAAGGTAATCACTTTTGAATGTCCCTGGATGAAACTACCCCAGGATGACGAATATCCCGGGCTGGATTTCAGATGGGAAAAGATTATCGAAGCTGTGCTGGATCATCTGGCTCTGGATGATGTAACCTTGATAGGAATCTCCATGGGGGGTTGGCTCAGCCTCAGGGCCGCGGCCTTTGAACCCAGGATCAAGCGAGTCATCGCATCCAGCGTGTCCTTTGATGTGAATCAATATGTTAATCCACTTGCTCAGAAGATCGCCCATTTATTCTTTACAAAATTCAGGAATTTCACCAATCAATCCATGATCAATAAGATGAAAAAAGACATTCGGTACAGCTGGTTTGTGAACCACTTAATGTACATCACAAACTTTGATGTACCAATTGAAGCGTTTGATGTCCTGCTGCAATTCAACGAACAAAATCTGCATTCAGAGAAAGTACACCAGGATGTATTGATCCTGACTGGAAAAGAAGATCATATGATCCCCCTAAAAATGCATGGGCTCCAGGTCAAAGCGCTGGTAAATGCAAAATCCGTCACAGATAAAATCTTTAGCCGGGAAGACCAGGCCCAGAATCACTGCCAGGTGGGCAATCTTGGATTAGCGCTGGAGGTGATGAATAATTGGATCGAGCAAAAAAAATAATCCAACCCTGTTAAAGATACCTAATAACCGCGAAATGGTTTTTATCACCGCCAGAGAATTTAATATCTAAACCAAATCACCTCTTGCAAAAAAAAATAAGTGGTTTTCCTAACCAAGAATAGAGCCAATGAACCAAGGCACAACCCATGAAAAAAGAATTGTCGTTAACAGAAGTCAAAACCCTGATAAATAATGCCGGGGTTTCATTTCGTCACGAGGAATGTGCTACATGCGAGTGTTACCTGGGTTATGTAACTCAATTGAAAATAGACTCAGATCCTGAAGCTCGGCAGCTCCTCAAAGAGTACATGCCTGACCGGGATCAAATTTACTCCTGCCTGGGTTGCGATCCGTGTTCACCGGGAAACCTCTATGCAAATTATCTCCGGAAAAAACCATCTGAATTAGAATAAGATAACGATGATCAATCCCCAGCGCCAGAATCGGAGCATCCATGAATCTCCTATCTCTTCTCCTCTCTCTGCTGCCAATCATCCTGATTTTTATCCTCCTGGTATGGCGCCAGACGGCAGCAGATATTGCCGGCCTGGCAGGTTGGACTTGTACTCTGTTGATCGTTTGGCTATATTTTAAAACCCCCCTATCCAACACCTTGCTGATTAGCCTCTCGGGTGTAATGGCTTCCCTGCCAATCACGATCATGGTTGCCACGTCCTTGCTCCAGATCACGATCATGAAAGAAACCGGCGCCATTGACCGTGTGGTGGCTTTTATCAAGAGCATTGCTCCTGGAAACCAGGTTGCCCAAATCTTGATCCTGAATATTGGCTTTGGCACCCTGCTAGCCGCGTTAGGAGCCACCCCGGTGTCGATCCTACCTCCAATCATGATCGCACTGGGATATTCCTCTTTCGTCGCAATTGCCTTGCCCTCCTTGGGTTATGATGCGCTATGCACCTATGCTCTCCTGGGTATCCCTGTGGTGGTGTTTTCTAATTTTGTGGGGCTACCAGTTCAGGAAGTCGGAGGATATTTCGCGCGTTTTATGCCTGTGATCAGTACCTGCATTGCTCTGGCTATGCTGTGGTTGGCCGGCGGATGGAAATTGCTATGGCGGGGTGTGATCCCCACCATTCTTTCCGGCGTCACGGCAGGTTTTATCGCTATCGGTATGAATGCCCTGGGCTTAGTAACTTTAACCGGAATTGCTGCCGGATTGGGAGTGGTCGCGGTAATGCTGCTTTACCTCAAATTTTCTGGGCAAACATTATTGGACCGGAAACAGCTTTCAGCCCCTGATCTGGAAGCAGAAAAGAAGCTCTCACTGTCAGCTGCGATTTCTCCCTGGATTATCCTGACAGCACTGGCTTTATTGGTAAACGCCCCCTTCCTTCCTTTTTTTGAACTTACATTCAGTCGATTAAGCATGCCGGTGGAGATTATCCCAGGCTCCCCGGAAAAGCTGCGCCTCTTCTGGCAAGCCTACTTCTGGATTCTAGTCAGCACCATTCTGTCTTTTCCTTTCCTGAAAGTTAATAAGGCTATCTTGAAGGAATCTCTCAATAAGTGGCTTAAACGAGCGCCCCGGCCAATGCTGGCATCAGCGGTATTTTTTGCGATCGCTTTTCTGATCAACCATTCTGGTAAAAATATTGACTGGGAGATAATTGAGGCATCCAATAACATGGTTTTCGTGATCGCCGACGCGGCCAGCAGACTCTTTGGGCGTTTTTATCCAGCAGTCTCTCCCTTCCTGGGTCTATTAGCTGGCTTTATCAGCGGCTCTGAAACTTCAGCCATTGCCATGCTAACAAGTATTCACCTGAGCACTGCTGAGAAAATCGGCGCGGCAGGACTCCTGGTCGCCGCTGCCAGCGGTATAGGTGGCGGATTGGCCAGCGTGATCTCTCCCGCCAAATTGCAGAATGCTGCAGCCAGCATTGACCGCATCGGTGAAGAAAGCCAGGTCATTAGGGTTACGGTAGTGATCTCACTGGCGATCACGGCAATCGCAGCAGTGATGACAATTCTGTGGGCATAAAGAAAAAAAGATGGGGAAAGTCCTTGAAACCAAAAGGATTCGGTCCTTGGGAAGGACTCAATCCTTTACATAAACCTATTTTTCAGCAAATGCGCGCCTGCCGGGATGCCTGATCCACCAAAATGCCATTACAAGTGGGATAACAGCAAAGGCAGCACCCACAAAACCCATAATCTGGAATCCAACCGCAGCAAATACAAAACCACTTCCAAGGCTACCCACAGCAGATGCTGCCCCAACAAGCGAGTCGTTTACCCCCTGCATACGGGACCTTTCACTTGGAGAGAGCTGGTCTGTTAAAAGCGTCGATCCTCCCACGAAGCATAAATTCCAGCCCAATCCCAATAAGAAAAGTGATACGGCGAGCGGCAGAACATCCGGTGACAATCCTGCGCTCAACCCTGCCAATATTAAGATTCCAGCCCCCAACATAATCACAATCTCCCTTCCCAGTCGGTCCGTCATACTACCTGATATGACCGAGAAAGCAAACATGCCAAAAGTATGGGCAGAGATAACTAAGGAAATACTGCTAAGGGGATGAGTCAAAGCTTTCATATGTAAACCGGTGATAACCATGATCATCACCATTACCGCCTGACCAATGACCATGGAGGTAATCGCTACAAACACACCAGGTTGTAGTAATATTTTTTTGATTGGTCGTGGTGGTTTAACAACTGGACCAATTGACTGATCTGTCCGGGCCAATTCTTTGGCGATATCTGAAGGATCTGGTCGCAGCCAGACAAAAATAATTACTGAGGCGATAGTGAATAAGATCAATGCCGCCCCAAAGGGCCCAACTAATTCGTTCAGACCTGCTCGATTTGCAAATACACCCGCTGGTCCAACTAAAAGAGGTCCAGCAATCGACCCGACAGTGCCACCTAGAACCACGGTCGCGATGGCTTTCCCGCGTGTCTCTTCAGGATTAACCTCAGCAGCTGCAAACCGTCCCAGCTGCATGGCTGAATTTGCCAAACCGAACAAAGCCATACCAAACAAATACAGGATATATAAACTCTTCCATATTGCCAGGCCTGAAAACAAGCCTCCAAATATCCCTAGAACCAAGCCAATCCCCAAGCTATTTCTGCGGCCGATCTTCTCGATCAGGAATCCCCAAAAAAAGGCACCAAAAGCTGCCGCTAACAACATGACCGTTGTAGGTAACCCAGCCATAGCAATCAATCCGCTCAATTCCGCTCCGACAATGGAATTAACCGTGCCTGTTGTGATCATGGCTGCTGAAACCACGCTCTGGGACAGAAATAAAGTTATTGTGATTTTTCGGCGGACACTATTGAAACCGTTCAAAATAACACACTCCTTGAAACTAATAAGATTTTACAGGATGTGTAGTGTCATGAACGCCAATTCTATGTGATATTTCTTGATTGGCATGTGAGATTAGAGGGTTGATTTTACCATAATGGCTTGCAGTGTATTTCACTTATCAATTAATCCTTTAAGTTTTTTGAAAATCCGCGGTCAAATGACAAAACTGTAGTTTTAAGTAAACAAAAAGGGACCGAGTCCCTGGGAAGGACTCGGTCCCTAATAAATCTCTACTAGAAAATCTACTCTATTTTTCGCCCTGGCTTTGGATTCTGCCAACCCCACTGATGCTCGGGTTCACAGATGGATTACCGTAGTATTTCACATCTCCAGCGCCGCTGATGCTCACGTCCAAGGACATGGTTGCCCAAACATTTGCGCCACCAGCTCCGCTGATTATTATCGAAGCTTCCTGGCTTTCCAGGTTGAAAGCCTGATAGCGTCCCAGGCCGCTCAGCCTGATTCCTTGATCCTCAACTCTCCCGGCGATATTCACATCACCCGCACCACTTACAACAACATTCAAGGACTCGGCATCCAGATCAGCTATTGTTACTTGTCCTGCTCCAGAAAGATCGATATCAAGCTGGTCAGTTTTGATCTTTTCCGTCTCGATATCCGCCGCACCAGATACCTCGATCGCCTGCAGGTTGATCACACTGATCCGGAAGATGAATCCATCTGTAGGATCGAGTGCAAACTGCCCCTTGCCAGAACTAAAAACTACGTCGTCTTCAAAACCGATCTCAAGGGTATTCCCTATAACTTCAACTTTGATGTATTTCATCAGATTATCATCAGTTTCGATGGTGAGGGATTCCTCATTACCCTGGGTGAGAATGATTCTTCCTGCCCCGGTCACAAGGATCTTGTCAAAACCGCTGATATTCCGGTCTTCAACGATAATATCTCCCGACCCCTTGACCATGCGCGGTTGGAACGGCACCGCACAAGCTGCTGTGACAGCCGCAATTACCAGGATCACAATAAATAGTTTAGTTATTGTTCGCATTGTTATCTCTCCATTTGATCTGTTATTTTACGGCCATTTACGGCTGTCATTATTTTTTTATTCCTGACTACAATATACGTACGTTTCGCAAAATCCTCTCAAAAGAGTTATGATTGGGATTATGGATGACAAAACGAATATCCCAAAAATAATCTCGGTTATTGCTATCGCTTTGGGGTGTTTGGATCTCTTAAGGGGATTCATGCACACCTTTCTGATCAGGTTTGCAGCCACTAATATCGCAGGGCTCGATTTGTCTACCCCTCAAGCTGGAGATCTGCTGGTATTAATGGGATCCTTTGGAATATCCAACTATATCAGCGGCCTGGCATTAATATTAATGGGTTGGAAATCCAGGGAACTGGCCTGGATAATGCTGGGGGTGATCCCCTCAGCCTACCTGATCGGCGGTATCGCTATCCGGTTCTACAGTGCAGATCTTGCTATTTCCCAATCAGCCTGGGGCGGGAAACCCATAATGATGGTCTACATGGCTATCTGCATTCTTGCTTTCCTGTATGGATTATGGAAGAAAAGAACATGACTGTCGAATTTAAGAAAATTAAAACCAATGGCATTCAGCTGCATACTGCTTTGTCCGGCCCTCAAGATGGGGAACCTGTATTCTTACTGCACGGCTTCCCGGAAGCCTGGTTCGGGTGGGAAAATCAGATCGAACCTCTCGTTCAGGCTGGTTTCAGGGTCATCGCCCCAGACCAGCGGGGTTACAACCTGAGTGATAAGCCAGCAGGGATTGATCAGTACAAGATGCCGTTACTGGTGGATGACATCCTGGGGCTGGCAGACTCACTGGGTTATGAAAATTTTTACCTGGCAGGCCATGATTTTGGCGCCATGGTCAGCTGGGGCCTGGCTCTGCAAGCACCTGAAAGGATCAAGCGGATGGCTATCGCAAATGTGCCCCATCCTGCGGTGTTCCGGAGTTACCTCAAAACCCATCCCGCACAAATGTTGAAAAGTTGGTACGCCTTGTTCTTCCAGCTGCAAGGGCTTCCAGAAAGTTTTGCGGGGGCTGCAAATTGGAAATTTTTAGTCGGAGCTTTGCCAGATTATTGGGGAGAAGAACAATATAGCAGGTATCGGGACGGCTGGAATCAACCCGGCGCGATCACAGCCATGATCAACTGGTACCGAGCAACATTCAGCAGGTCGGGGAAACCCAGAATGTCAAATGCGATCCAGCCGCCCACCCTGATCATCTGGGGCAAAAAGGACCCTCACCTCAGCCATCAAATGGCGCCCCTCAGTCTGGAGTTCTGTCAGGATGGCGAACTGGTCTACTTCGAAGACGCCACGCACTGGGTCCAACATGATAAAGCCCCTGAAGTTAGCCAATTATTGATCGATCATTTTCAAAAGGAATAGATAATGGCACTTGAACCCTCCAGCATCCAGCGGGACAAGATGCTCGCCCACGGAAAAAAGAAATTGAACTTGGTCCAGTTCCTGGTAATAAAGGAACCCGGAACTGCGCAAGAATATCTAAAGATCACCAGGCAGGCAGTCCAGAAAGAAGGCGGATCCCGGGAACATCAGCTCCAGATCGACCAAGTCATTACGAGGGGAGAAATGCCCTATCAATTCCTTACCGTGGACAACTTCCCTTCCAGTCAAGCTTTACTGCTGGCTCACGAAAACTCTCGCGAGATCCGACTTGAGTCCCTCAACGAAATTTACGCTTTGGTCGTCCAACCAAACCCAGCAGTAAAAAAAACAGCAAAGGGATTGGGATTTATGTCTTCAATATTAACGAGATGGCTTGGAACGGCTGAAATCAGAGAGATAGAACAAATCGAAGATAATTATGACAGACTTGATCCAGAAACCGATCCTGATACCGGGAAAGTTTTGGAATTCAGCAGCGAAAATCTCGACGAACCCTTCTTCATGATGAACTTAAATCAATTTTCACCCTCCCCAAGACGAGGAGAAGGTGGCAGATCTGCCTACAATCAATATTCAGCCCGGATCATGCCCCGCCTGATCAGCGTGGGAGGTTACCC
>CAZOUN010000026.1:0-30442 GCA_964582965.1 uncultured Anaerolineales bacterium
ATGCGAGGCATCATTAAACACAACGGCACACTCATTTGAGTGTGCCTGTTTTTGAGTGGCGAGGGGCGGGTTTGAACCGCCGGCCAAGGGCTTATGAGTCCCCTGCTCTACCACTGAGCTACCTCGCCAGGACGGCAAATAGTGTACTATGGGGGGAGAACTTTGTCAACAATTAAGGTACACTAGAACCTGTATATCTAAGGAGAATTGACGTTGAAAACTATAATAATTACAGGTAGTACGAAAGGCATTGGATTTGGATTGGCTGAAAATTTCCTCCGTCTGGGACACCAGGTTGTCATCAGTGGCCGGTCGCGTGAAAGTGTAGATCAGGCTGTGGAAAAACTGGCTGTTCGTTATTCGAAAGACAGGGTGGGTGGATATCCCTGTGATATGCGCGATTACCAGAGGGTCGAGAGTTTATGGGATTATGGCAAGGATAGATTTGGGGAGATCGATATCTGGATCAATAACGCAGGCATTGGCCAATCCCAAACAGATTTCTGGGATCTGGATACAAATTTAATCCAGGATCTGGTCGATACAAACATCACCGGCGCGATGTATGGCGCCAAGGTCGCACTGGCTGGGTTCCTGGAGCAGGGCAGGGGTGCTTTTTATAATATGGAAGGCCTGGGAAGCGATGGCCGCCAGGTGGAAGGACTTACCCTTTATGGCTCATCCAAGAGAGCACTTAACTATTTAACAGACAGTCTGGCATCAGAAATGAAAGGTACTGATGTGATCGTCGGCGCACTAAGTCCTGGCATGGTGCTGACGGATTTTATTCTCAGTCGTTATGAAGGAAAAGACCCATCTGAGTGGGAAAGCGCAAGGAAAATGTTCAATATCCTGGCGGATAAGGTTGAAACAGTCACTCCCTTTCTGGTTGAGAAAATCCTTCAGAATGATAAAAATGGGGCCCGGATCATGTGGCTCACAACGCCAAAGGTTCTCTGGCGTTTTATGACGGCTGGTATTCTAAAACGAGACTTGTTTGAGGATATGGATCTATAGGTACAAAGCTGGGGCAGGATGATTAAAAAATAAAAACCGGTCTTCTGACCGGTTTTTTTATGGGGCGAGCGACGGGACTTGAACCCGCGACAGCCGCATCCACAGTGCGGTGCTCTACCAACTGAGCTACGCCCGCCATATGCCGAAGGATTATATCATGCGCTTGGGTCGTTTTCAAGTTGTCCCAGTACTACCTTAACGATATCTTTTCGGTCTACGCTCTGCTGCTCACGGGAGGCCAGATCTTTGATCGCTACCTTTCCGGTAGCGATCTCGTCTGGTCCTAAAACGAGCGCAATTCTGGCACCAATGCGATCTGCATGGCGGAATTGTTTGCCTAATTTGTCTGGCACGGGATAAGAATAAACCTTTATCCCTGCCTTCCTCAACTCAGCGCTGAGTTGGTAGGATGGCAGCTGGGAATCCTGATCAAAGACTGTCACCATCACCTGGGCAGGGGATGTGTCGCGGTCTTCGGGTAAAAGTCCAAATTCTTCGAGGATGACTGCCAGAACCATATCGCCCATGGCAAAACCAACACCCGCGAGTGGATCCCCGCCAACATCTGCCAGCAGGTTATCGTATCTTCCTCCACCAGCAATGGAGCGTCGAACATCAGCTGATATTGATTGGGCTTCAACAACTGTTCCTGTGTAATAGTCCAGGCCGCGGATAATTCTCGGGGAGTAGGCAACATAGTCGGATACGCCCAGTGCATCTACAGCTTTGAAGAATTGAGTTAACTCCTCAGATTTTTTCCAAAGGTCTTCAGTGGAAAGAAGATTTTGGACACCTTCAAATTGTGTTTGATCAAGCCCCATCTCCAATGCATACGCGCCCCAGGCTTTCTCGTTCAATTTATCGCGTCGGTCAATGACCTTGAACACCGTTCCCTGGAGATCGACAGGTATGCCAATTGCCAGCAATTCCTGTTCCATTAATCGCCGGTTGTTCACAAATACTTTTACCTGGCCGGAATTTAAGCCAACTTTCTGGAATAGACCTGCCAACAGGGCAGCCATTTCTGCATCAGCTTCCGGGGAATTTACGCCGATCAAGTCTGCGTTCCATTGGAAGAATTCCCTGCCTCTTCCTTTTTGCGGGCTTTCGTATCGCCAGAAGGGTCCGAATGACCACCAGCGCAGCGGGTAATATAGCTGCTGTTGTTTTTGGGCGATCATTCGCACCAATGATGGGGTTAACTCAGGCCGGAGGGCAATCAGGTTATCGTTTTTATCCGGGAAGACAAAGGATTGTTCCTTAACAAGTTCTTCTCCGGATTTGGCGGCATACAGATCAATATTTTCTAAAAATGGGCCGTCGTATTCCTGGTACCCAAAGGATTCAGAGACCTCCCTGATCATCTGGTACAACCAGCTGTTGACTGCTTTTTCGGCCGGGTAAAAATCCCGGGTCCCCTTCACGGATTTAATGATATTCTTCATAATTTCATATTCCTGCAGTAATGTTCTTTATCATAGCCAGTCCGGACAAAATGGACATTGTTCACCTTCTGGATAATCGACTCCTTCCTCGTGCGGACAGGAAAGCACCCACTCGCTGGTCAACACCCGGGCCACTTCATATTCCTGGATAAAGAGGGCAATCTCCTTGGCAGATTCGACATCTTCTGCGATACCCTCACCGGTCCATTCCCGGATAATTGGAGCCTGGTCTTTGGCTGATATGATCCCAACGATAATCTTACTGGCTAGATCCGGGCTGGGACCACGATATGTGATCGTTGCCAGAGGATAAACAGTGTTTGTTGAAACAAGATTTCGAAACTTTTCTTTTCTTTTATTTGCCAGGTCTTGGATTGATTTTTGTTCAGACATTAGCTCGCTCCAAAATAGGTAATGAAGATCGAATGGATTGTAGCATTGAAGAGTGAAACTAGTCAATCCATGGCAGGAAATGGACGGGGCCGGCCAACAAAAAAAAACGGCAAGGAACTTGCACTAAGATAAGGAAGTTACCTTAATTGGATCTACGATGGATCCGAAAAGAGAGAGTTTGATGAGAAAAAGAAATTTGATAATTTTAATAAGTTTTGCCGCGCTGGTATTGACTTCCTGCGGGGCGATACCTACTTTGCCGCCTCTGGATTCTACTATTACTGTCTGGACGCCGCAGGCCACTTCTGAACGTGGAATTGTGACAGCGACAAGCGAAGCAATTGTTGAAACCGTGACCGGAACCCCTTCAGCGTTGATAACAGATGAACCTACAGCAACAAAAGAGCTAGAATTTACCTCGACCGCAACTCCGGAGCCGTTTACGCCGACCCCCGAGATGACAGCTACGCCTATCAATACCGCTACTGCAACTGCTACTGGAACAGCGGCTCCGACCTTCACACCAACAGCAGTCCCGTATTCGCTGCAGCTGATGAACCCCTATTACTTGAAAAATTTCACTCATGATGATCTAGGATGTGATTGGCTGGGTGTTGCCGGTCAGATATTTGACCTTGAGGGACAGGTTCAGAAGGATATTGTGATCAGGGCAGGGGGAGAGATCAATGGCAGCCCGGTTATAGAAGAAATGGTGATGCCATTGGCAGAACCTGATATTGATCTGGCTTACGGACCTGGAGGGTTTGAATTGACCCTGGCAGATTCGTTAGCAGATACGGAAACCGAAGTATGGATTCAGCTTTTTAGCCTGGATGGCGACACCTTGTCAGATAAGATTTATCTGACAACTTTTGATGATTGCCAAAAGAATTTGATCTTGCTGAATTTCGTTGAAGAATAAGGGACAATAGAAAGGAACGAACTCAGTGTTAAAGATAAGGGATCAGATCCTTATAGAGGATCTGATCCCTATTTTGTTTAATGGACTTCGTCCCTTAAAGGATCTCGTCTTTCTGTACTGGCAGCATCGCAAAACCAGTTACGATCTTGGGATAAAAGTCTGTGGATTTTGGGGGCATTTTCTCCCCGGCATCTGTGCAGTCTGTTATCTGCCCAATCCGAGTAGCGTTGAGGATGAACAGGAAAGATGTGTCCTTTTCCTTGACCTCATCATATCCGAGATCTGGTTCTCTAAGGTATTTGATATTTTCCAGATTGTCGATCTTCTTCTGATCAATCTGCATGATCTTGCCAAGAAGGAGTTTATGAAGGATGCTCACATCAAGGTCCCGCCAGGACTGGGCTCTATTGGGCTCAAGTTCAGCCATGGCTTCCGGGCTTTTCAATTGCAAAAAGAAAAATCCATTACTGGAGACAAAACCCATCACGCCAATCTGACCGTCAGTATTTTTCAATTTCTTTTCCAGATTCTCCCGGGAATCAAGCTCTTCGATTTCAAAGAATTCAGATGCTTTGTTCAAGAGCTCAGCGCTGTTCATCTTTTGATAATCAAAGATCAGCCTGTGTGTCGGAAGGATAGTCAGTCCGGGATTGCTCATGCTCACCATGGCAGTCATGCGATAATTGAATCCGGCGTTTGGAGCTGTCTCAGGATGTTTGGCCTTCATCTCAGCCTGGTAATTGAGAGCAGTTTCATAACGATGGTGGCCATCAGCAATGATCAGGTTGGTCTTGTTTGCCATTTCGGCATTTACCTTGGCGAGGACTTCAGGATCAGTCACGACCCAAACCTGATGGAGGACGTCCTTTTCGTGCAGTTCTTTGGCTTCGATGTCCGCGGAGCGCTGGATAGCCTCATCAAAGAGTGCATCGATTTTATTTTCCCGATCCGGATAAAGCATAAATATATTTCCAAAATATGTTTCGGTTGCCCGGGTGAGATTCAGGCGATCGATCTTTGGGCCGGCATGGGTTTTCTCGTGGGGGAGGACGATCCCTTCATCAAAACTGGATAATTCAAAAGCGCAGATGAATGCTTTGCGAGTGATAGTCTTTCCTGAGGGGAGGGGGAAGGTTTGGTGATACACATAATAAGCGGGTTGATCTTCCCGTTTTAATATACCGTCCTTCAACCACTGGGTCAGGAAATCATTTGCCCTGGTATAAACGTTATCATCGTCTGAATCCGATTCGAAATCCTTGCCTTTGATGATGCGTGTGACATTATATCCGCTGAGGGCGTAATACTCATCCTGCAGACCGTACCTGACCCTGTCGTATGGCTGGCTGATAACATTATTGATATCGCTGACCTTGTCCTGGTTGTAGCGAATAGCGCGAAATGGTTTGATGGTTGCCATATGACTTTATCCTTTAAGTGTTTCGATTACTTTCTGAGCAGCAACTTCACCGACACGGGCTTTGGCTTCTTTCGTTCCAGCACCCACGTGGGGTGATCCGATCACCTGGTCGAGAGAAAAAAGTTTTGGATCGCTGAGTGGTTCAGCAGCAAATACGTCCAGCGCTGCACCTGCAACTTTTTCATCCTGGATGGCCTGGTAGAGAGCATCCTCGTCAATTGTGCCGCCCCTTCCGCAATTGATGATCTTGACACCGGACTTTACTTTGTCGAATGCCGCTCCATCGAGGATGTTATGAGTCTCATCGGTGTGGGGGACGTGCAAACTGATATAGTCGGATTTTGCAAGCAGCTCATCCAGTTCCATCAAGGTGATGTTAGGAAGTTCAGTAACGTATGGATCAAAAGCTATTACAGACATACCAAGGGCAATAGCCCGCTCTGCGACAGCAGAGCCAATGCGTCCGGAGCCGATCAACCCCAGGGTTTTTCCAGAAACCTCAGTGCCCAGGAAGGATTTCTTCTCCCATTTTCCAGCTTTCATGGAAGAGGTCATTAATGGAATATTACGGGCCAGAGCCATTAGATAGGCAATTGTTAATTCAGCTACAGACTGAGTGGATGCTGAAGGAGTATTGAGCACCTTGACGCCCTTTTCTTGCGCATAGGCAACGTCAATATTGTCCAAACCAACCCCGGCCCTGACAACTGACTTGAGGGAAGTTCCAGCATCAAGGACTGCTTTGGTTACTTTGGTTCTGCTTCTGACTACCATGCAGGGAAAGTCCGGGATCACTTCCAGCAATTCTTCTGGTGTGATATCTGGCTGGTTTACAACCTCGATACCTGCTTCTTCAATAAGTCTTAGCGCATTTGGATCTGTTGCATCACATATTAATACTTTCATATTTCCTCACAAAATAAGTGATCAGGAGCTCCCATTAAGGGATTGCCTGAAGATTACTTAAAGACCTAAGATGTCGTCGATCTGATCCGTTAGCCACTGAACATCAGTGATTTGCAGATCACCCATATGGGCAATCCTGAAGCACTTTCCTTTCAAATCGCCATATCCATTGGATAACATGGCACCTCGTTTGGCCAGCTCTGCGTTGAGATTAACTACATCAATCTCCCGCGTGTTATGGACATTGGTTACAGTGGGGGAAAGGTAATTCTCATCGCTGTAGAGTGAGAAATTCTTCCGGGTCCAGGATCGTACGTGTTCTGCCATGTCCAGGTGGCGTTGGAAGCGGTTTTCTACGCCCTCTTCAAATATGCGGTCCATTTGAACGTTTAGAGCATTGATTATGCTGATGGCCGGAGTGGCTGGCGTTTGATCTTTGACAGCTTTCTTTTCGAGCTGCTCGAAATTAAAATAGAAACCACGATTTCCTACAGAAAGGGAACGCTGATAGGCCTTTTCGCTGACCGTGACTACACATAGTCCGGGGGGTAGTGCAAATGCTTTTTGGGTGCCTGCGAGGACTACGTCCAATCCCCATTCATCTACTTTGATATCAGTGCCGGCCATTGAGCTGACTGCATCTACCAATACCAATACATCAGGATATTTTTCTTTTACCAGGGCACCAATCTCTTTGATAGGGTTCATCACACCAGTGGAAGTCTCGTTATGAGTGATACAAACTGCCTCAAAACTACCTTTGGATAAATATTCATCTACCATTTCTGGGGTTATTGCCTGTCCCATCTCAACCTTGATCAGATCTATTTCTTTGTTATTCAAAGTCGCAATTTGAGCCCAGCGTTTGGAGAAAGCGCCGCAATCTGTCATCAAGACTTTCTTGTTGACGCAATTTCGGATTGCGCCTTCCATCATACCTGTTGAAGAGGAAGTGGATAAATAAATATGCCCATCTGTATGGAGGAATTTCTTGAGTTTTGTGACTACTTGACCATGAAGGTCCGAATAGAGTTTGTCGCGGTGGCCAATCATCGGCACTGACATGGCTTCGAGGATCTCATCAACTACGTGTGTTGGTCCTGGAATAAAGAGTTTTTTATACACTGATGCCTCCCTGGAGGATGATTAAAATAAATTTTTACAATCGATAATGAGGTGTGATTTATTATCTTGTCACCCTCAGATGTTTAGTCTAATCCAAGGTTAATAAAGTGTCAATTGTGTGCATAATCACTATATTAGTTTATCTTGATTGTGACGAATATTTACTAAATTAAATAGAAAAAGGAAGAGGCATATTCTGGACAACCCCTTCCTTATTTTGGTTTGTTTAGGACACCTTCAGCCTTAGATCAATCCTTTCTCGATCAACATCGGGCGGGGATCTACGATATTCTTATGCATGGCTGCGGCTTTAGGAGGAAGGCCCAGTGCTACTGCCATCAATTGAGTGAAATACATAATTGGAACCGTGTGATCGATTTCCATTTGAAATTGCCTGGCATCCAGATTCATATGACAAAGTGGACAAGCAACAGCGATTGCGTCAGCGCCCACATCGATTGCGCCTTGCACCAGGTTTGCGCTAAGGTCAATCACAATATCGGGACGGGAGAGGGCATGCCCGGCTCCACAACAGGTGGTTTTAAAGGACCAATCCAACACTTCAGCACCCATGGAATCCATCAGTACATCCATATCCATGGGGTATTCCGGGTGTTCTGCTCCAGTGATATCTGG
This sequence comes from uncultured Anaerolineales bacterium, assembly GCA_964582965.1. Taxonomy (GTDB): domain Bacteria; phylum Chloroflexota; class Anaerolineae; order Anaerolineales; family UBA11858; genus B10-G9. The sequence goes on from CAZOUN010000026.1 coordinate 7,865, forward strand.
TGGTCTGGTTAGCAGGCAGCCATAATAACAAACTACCTTTAAATCCTTAAGTGGCTTTTTGGTTCTTTCTACCATGACCTGAGGACCAACATGTTTGTAGATAGCGTCGATCATCGTGCTGACGTTTACCTCATCCTGGTATTCATAGCCCAGGAGTTCGTCAGCTCTTGCATTGTGGACAGGGAATATCCTTATCTCTTACCCATTCCCGATCATAGGCATAGTGAGGATCGTACACCGAGGCGAAGGTTGCCTTTGTATCGCCAAAGACCAGATTGTTTTCCGGGTTGAGTACCGGTAGAGAGAACTGGCTGGGTGTTTTGGGGATATATTCCTCGATTTGATTCCGGGTGGAATACACGGTCTCGCCTTCGGTTATGACCTTGGGGTCGAACAGGATCTCCCCGGCTTATCCAGATAGAAACCAATTCCAACTTTTCCCATAACTTCCGTGGATCTTTCCTGGATGATTTGGATCTGATCCTCGTTAAGGATTTCATAGATCGGGATTTGGTGGGTGATTTGCCCTAAATGCTAATCTTGACCGTTGGCACGGCGCCTGCGATCTCTACGCTGAATTCTGTCAGTTTTTTGCCACTGCAATCTCTTGTGCCTGGTCAGTATTGAGTGGGCTGCTTTCATTATTTAAGATAGTGAAAAGACTGTCATAAAAAAAACCCGTGCCAGATTTCAGCACGGGTTCATTATTAAAACTTCTGGGTTATTTCGCTACAGATAGCGATTTGATAGAGGGTTTGGGCAGTCCGGACTCATCCATCAGTCGAGGAACAATGTCCTCCCAGTGGATGGCCATGATGTGCAGCCCGCTAACACCCTTGGTTTTATGAAGTTTTTCGATGATCTCAAGGGCAATGGTCACGCCTTCTTCCATTTGACCTTCTTTGTCACCTGCATCGTCCATGCGTTTTACCAATTGATCAGGGATATACACACCGGGGACATCTCCGGTCATGAAGTGTGCCGCGCGGGCGCTTTTCATTGGGACCAGGCCAGCCAAGATATAAACTTTATCCAGCAGGTTGCGTTTATCGAGGGCTTCCAGCCAATCCAGGAAGTGGTCGTAGTCAAATATCGGCTGGGTCTGGATGAACTGGGCCCCAGCGTTGATTTTCTTCTCGGCTCGGATAGCCTCAAATCTAGGCGGAGCACCATATGGCGAAGCGGCTGCGCCCAAGAAGAACTCCGGCCGGTTCTTGATCGGTCGTCCGTCGATGTAGATCCCTTTATCACGCATCCGGCGCAGCATCCAGAGGATCTGGATGCCGTCCATGTCAAACTGGTCGGGTTTTATATTCGGAGTCGGTCCAAACCTCTGGTGGTCACCGGTCAGGCAGAGAATGTTCTTGATCCCCAGTCCGGCAGCGCCCAGGGCGTCGGAAGCTATCACCGCCCGGCTCCGATCGCGGGCCTGTAGCTGCAGTACTGGTTCCAATCCGGCATCCATGCAAATTTTACTGGAGGCCATGCTGCCCATACGTGGTGTGGCAGAGGCGTTGTCGGTGAAATTGGCAGCGGCCACGTAATCTTCCAACCAGCCGGCTTTTTTGTTGATTACCCCGGGTGAAACACTTAAAGGCGGGGCGATTTCCGCGGTGCAGGTAAATACACCGGTCCGCAAGTTGGCTTCCAGGAGGGAGACCGGTTCTTCATAAGCTGGGGCATGGTATTCACTATCTCCTTCCCACCAATCGGGCTGACGGATGGTGTAGAATACCCGCTCCCAATCTTCCTGGAATTTTTCACGATTGGTGAAGAATTCCACCAACCGGGGGCTTTCCTCTTCTTCGCGCCAGGTTTTGACGACGTCAATCCAGGTTTCCCGGCCGACGCGGCTCCCGTCCATCGGGGCGTTGATTTCCAGCAATTTGTTCACACGGCCCATTTTCTCAGCCCGCTCGTAAATTTTGTACCAAGTGCATGGCCGGGTTTCGTCGACCTCGCAGGCTTCGGCCGTGGCACCGCCGCAGAGCCCATTACGGAGACCTTTGGGGCAGGTCATCGGGCAGATGAAGGAAGTTTCTTGTAGGATACAGTTGCCACACATACGGCAGCCAAATAAGACTCCTTTTATCAACCCTTCGCCAGCGGTAAAAATCCGAATGGGCAGGGGGTCTTCCCGCCGCATGGGACGGAAGCGAGCTTGATATCTTCGAGGTGAAAAAATGGCCATAGGTTTTGACTCCTTTAACTTTAAATAAGTGCTGTTGCGCAATGATTTAAAGAGATGTTAAGGTAATTTGCTAATGATATATCAAGAGTATATCAGGGTTGGGCAACTTATTTTGTGTAAATTTGTTAGGTTTTTTCTATAGGATACCTGATATGTCTGCTTTTTTAAATTTACAAAAACAATGCTACTCTAACTATCAGGAATGTGCAAGTTATTTTCTTTAAATTCTCTCAAGCATATCAATTGAGCAAGTTAATCTTAACCTTTGAATACTAAATAATTCTTGAGGTTTCCCGTTTTTCATTTTTCTCCATCAATAAATTTGTGATCAATCTTAGACAGGAGGTTTAATTAGGAAAGATTGTCACAGTTCTGGTCCTGCGCTTGATCTCTGGACTGAGACGCTTCAACATATTTGAAGTCCTAATACGACGTTGTTTTTTTTAGGCACAAATGAGAAGTCAGAGAACCATTTTGGAATGTTGTGAACCATCCAGTCAGAGAATCGGGGAGCGGATCTCTCATAATTGCAGATGGTATCATCCAGGAAACTCTCTGCCCAAGCTCGATTGTGCAAATTGAAGATCCTGTACAGATTCTCTGCCACCTTGGATTTCATAATCTATCTTGGTAAATAGGCCTGAGTGTTCTGGTGGAGATGTAACTGGCACCGCTGCCAAGGAAGACCTCCAAAGACAGCCTTGCGAGCAGGTTTCAGTTCCTGATGAACGCCGCTGGTAATAAACTCCATTCTTCGAAACTCTCTTTCCACAAGTGATTGTAAAAAAGCTATCCAGTGTACTTTGTGCTCGTACAGAGAGACGGGAATGCCCAGAATCGCCCGTCTGCTCTCTGCTCCCATTCCATTGGCGATCAACAAAGAGATCCTCTACCTTCTGTGCAACCTCACAGAGAGGTAATCCAGATAGACACAGTGGATTTTGGCGGTATTTTTGCCTTTAGAGTCAGAGTTGTTTTCCCCAGAGATAGTGATGTTTCGCTGGGGCCATCACTTGAAGCTACATAAGTCCTGGTATTTTTGTGCCACTGCACGCCCAGAAGTGAAGATGGTTTAGTGGAGATCATTCAAACAGATGGATGCAAAAAAAGTTAAAAGGAATTTGTGATAGATGTTTCCAATCGTTTTGACCTTCAACGGGTGGATTAACCGTAAAAGAATAACGAACAAAGCTATACTGAGGGCTTCAACCGTAGTCTCCGAAAGGATTGGCAAGGATGGAACAAATATAAAGATTCTGAAATTTCAGGATTCACTTGAAATATTGATGATTGGCTTTGGTATTATCATTTTGTGCGGCTCTGTATTTCTTAAGGAATGCAGCCGCCCCATAAAATCCAAACGCGACTTTTTAAAGTGTTCATTGAGCCTGATTAATATTGTTAGAGGGGTATCAGGTGGCCGTCAACAGATCCTGGGCAGCATTTCACCATCCAGGGTTAAGGACATATTATTCTTGACTTATTTCGATAATTTAAGCTCTGACCAAAAGTGCGCAAATCAGTGGTTTATCCAATATTCCATGTTATAGGAATCTATAACATTCATCTCCTTGCCATCAAGGGATAATGGATATATGTTTAAATCACCACTGTCGTTGGCTTCCACAATCAAGATAGAATCATTTGGATTGTTGCCTAACCCAGTTGCCAGTAGATATATATTCTCGTTCTGTACTCTTTTGAATAGGGGGGAAAGATTTCCCCCCTGGAATGCGCCGACGTCGCCAGCATAGATGTAAATTGGTGTAGTTTTACTTAGGGGAATGAGGTTAGTTTTTAGATAGGCTAAAAAATCGGGAGAAGTTCCATCCCCTTCGTTAGGTTTAAGTAATTGTTTTCCATGTATCTCATCCTCATTGAGGAAAAGAACATGATGCATAAATATGTGGACAGCTTCCAGATTTGGTGATTGTTCTTTGATCGTATTCGAAACAAATGAATATTGGTTCGGGGTTAAATCATAATATTTCAAGGTAGTATCAAGAATAAAAAAAAGCTGGTTCTTGAATTTAAAAGCGTATACCGACCTTCCGTAACGATCCTGGTATAGATCCCTATTGGTAACGTCATGATTACCAACTGCATTAAAAACAGGAATATTCATTTGGTCAATTATGAACATCTCAAGATCATCAAAATTATCCTCTGACGGTTTCCATATGGTATCTCCCAGGAAAACAACAAAATCAGGTTCAATTTCTTTTAACAATGCAATATTGCTGAGCAACGTGAGTGCAGGATGGAATTCTTCATCTCCAGGTTTTCCGTAAATATGACCGGCGACTAGAAATCTTAACGGAAGATTATTATTTTCAAGTGATATTGAATTCATTGAAGCTGGGAGAGGATCATCCAAAAAATTAAAATCAAAATTCGGTTGAATTGCGGTTGCAGGTATTGTCGGTTGGGGAGCAGTAATGAAGAGTTGCTTGATTGAAGTTAATAAACCTATCCGGTATGAAAATCCTCCAGCCAAGAATGCTAGCAGCAGAGCTGCCAAGAGAACAGTTATTAACAAAAATAGTTGAGTGGTTTTTTTATTCATTGTATGTGGTGGTTAAATCGGGAGAGTTTCAGTACCATGGAGGTATTTGGAATAGGCCGAGCAATACTGAGGGAACTCTGCCAGCACAGACGCAATTTCTTGATGATAAGCAGAATTAGCTTTGATTTCCATTATACAAGCATTTCGGTAAGGTCTATTTCGTTTAAGGTTAGGACGTCCATTGAATACCTGGGATAAGGAATTCACGCGTGTATCCAGAGTAATTCTGATAAGTTGATCAGCACTTTTAAAATACTCTCTCTGATAATTATTTATCAGAACAGGATTTGTATTCATAAGAAGGTGCTGATTTTCCTGATTGATATATGGACGAATCAAAGTTCGGAGGTCATTCCAAGAAATATGAGTTAAGTCAATTTCTAATGGGATAGGGAAAACTGTCTTGGATCCCAGATTTCCAGATTTGGTTTTGATCTCAAACTGGCTGTTGGAAAATTTCCATGTGTCATGATACCAGCGTTGGCGGATTTTGATCCGATTGTTATTTCCCTGGATATGAGCATCTTTTAATTGAAAATCCTCAGTATCGAAATAAATATTATTAATTTGCCGACAGGGGTATGCTTTTTTAAAGAGCTGGGAGTGGCCAATAATTAGACTCCGGACAAGACCCGTTTGTAGTCCATTGAATACCATTTTAATTTCATACCGGGAAGAAGATGTTTGAAGATCAGTTCCCGAGGACACCTTGGTCATATAAGGACTCCACGTCAATATCAATACATTCGATATAGGTTCCAGAAAGGATTAAAACGCTGTCAGTTTGGCACAGGACTGATTGGGGTGTGTTGTTAAATTGAATATTATCAGCATTGAGATAAGCCGATCCATATTGGGTTTTTTTAACATACGCAGCGAGGCCAGTTATCCTCGCATTTGTGATAATCAGATTATCAGCAGTCACCTCTGATAAATCTTTACTTGCGATACCGATACTGGTGTTTTCTATCGTGCTATCACTAATAGAAACGATGCTCTTTTCTCCAGCAGAAATTGCTTTATCCCCAATATCAATGAATGATGTATCTGTTATTGTCACAAATGAACCGCTGAAATCAAACCCATCTCCGGTTATTTCAGTTAGGACGCAATCAGTGATTGTTCCTTTTGTAAAATCTCCATCAAAGGCATCTGATGTTGATCTGTAAAATTCAACTTCTTGGAATGAAAAATCAGACCGGATTATATTCAGGGCGTCTTCTGCTGAATTTTCACTGATCTGAACTTGCTGGAGGTGAAGATCGTTTTCATAAAAGGTAATCCCTCCAGTCAATACCCACCCATCTCTGATAATACCCGCGGTATTTCTTACCTCTACATGAGTCCAATTGGATTCGGTCGACCCGTTGCCGAGAGCAAAGATTCCCCCCCAACTAATATCTTTGGCATCAAGCAGGATAGGATTTTCAGGCGATCCTTCCATGTGGATAGCGCCGTTGACGACCAAAACTGCGCCAGTTTCAAATAGTAATGTTGTTCCTTCTGGGATATATAGATCGAACTCATCAGGTAAGACAAGATCACCTTTGACTTCCCAGGAACCTGGCAATATAGCCAGTTTATCTGCTGCGGTCTGATCCAAAAAAGAGTGGCTGATCAGGGCAAACTCAAGGTCCGTTCTAGGACGGGTTCCTGAACTTATACCTTCAGGGGTATAGTTATTCAAAATGGGATTTTCAGTAGCAGTGCTTCCACCCCAGAGGTTTGCGCTCAGAAATATTGGTGGATCTAAATCAAAACTTATTTCAGACAACGGTATTAATAGGGTAAGTTTCTTCTGATCCGCGATAACAAATGATGAATCATCATCGATTATATTTTCTTGACAGGATTGTAGGCCACACCAATCTAAATCTATGGGATAGCTAGTTCCGGAAATATTCAAATTCTTGATTTCGACTGGAAGTACCATCAAGTTCGTGAGATCCAACTGGAGATAGTCTAACCCGTTCAGTTGAATAATTTTGTAATTACCCTGAATCGGTTGGGGAGATCGTAAATTTTTCTCCAAGATTGAAGCTCGTAGCCGAAGTTCTTGCCAGGGGAGTGGAGGGATATCTCCAAATATACCTTTTTCTAGGTATCCTGAGAGAATTTGGTGAAAATGGGTCATTTCTTGACCGAAACTCGTTTCGAGATCATTTATATAGGAATTATTAGTCAGACGTTCGAGGTTGAACACGTAGCTCTTTTGAATGTCTGGTAACTTGAATATCTTTTGGATATATCCCTGCTCGGCAAAGGGGAATGCCAGGCGCTCTCTAAGAGTGCTTGGTTCAAATGGAAGAGCATCAAATACAACCGGTTCTAGTAGACCGGTGACTGGATTGTAGTAAAAGCGCAGATTATGCCAAGCTGTGGCATGCCCGGCTCCCCAAAAATCAGTCAGAGCAAAGTATTTTCCCCATAGCTCCTGGTCAAATACTTCTTCACCTGGCAGGTGCCCTTGGTTAAAAGATGAGAGAAGATTAATGGCTGCAAATAATTCACCAGATAATAATTCATCCTGGGTGAGATGGTTTTGGCGAAACGCAGTTATCTCGCTATCGTAAGCTCCGGTTAGCCAGAACTCGCCAATTTGCTCAATAGCTTTTTTTATTTCGGAATCTCCTCTGCCCATATTTTCCCAATTCTTCCAGAGCAGATCTTCGCTAAACCGGATGATCGGTCCTTCTCGTCGACCCTGGGATTCCAATAAATCCTCAGTAAAACCTTCTTCTAGGGCATAAATTCCATTGAACTTACCATTTTGGACAACATTTACAAAATAATACCTGGGAGTTAAGATCCCCTCTTGGAGAAGGTTCTGATGGTAAGCCCATTCCTTCTCATAATTCCTGGTTTCCGGCGCTTGAATAGAAAAACGCCTCATACCTAGGATGGCGTGTTGGGAGTCCTGGACATGAATGCGGAAGGACCACTTATCTCCCACAAGGTGATCAATCCAGTCGCCTTTGAGCCTGATTTTGACAGGAAAAGAAATTCCATTGTTGAGATGCATGCTGGCAGGTACGAAATCCTCATCGGATGTTAATAAAATCCCGGATATTAATGCGTCTGTGCGTTTATCCTCGATGACAAGAAGAGAATCAAAAGGTATATCGAGGAAGATAGTTGCCAGCCCATTTGATGTATACAATCCCATTTCCTGGCGAACATCTTCCATAATAGCCAGGTCGGTTTTGATTAGTACTTTCTTGATAGACTGAAAAGTTGTATCAAAATTCCAGGCGGGATTACTGATATACCCAAATACATAGGTTAATATAAGAAACAGTACACCTAAAGATATTTGCCAATTTATTCTTTTAATTCTGCGAGGGGAAGATTTTGGGCCTTTATTAATTATTCGCATAGATAGATTTCTCTACGGTACTATCCACCCAGAAGATTGTTTTGCTCGACGATGCTAATTGTGGTGCCCGGATATAAATTTCTAATCTCATTTACAAAAGAACCCACCTTGTTCGGATCATCTGAATTAATGTAATAGACCAGGTTTAGCTCCTGGTCAGAGATATCGAAACGCCGAAGATCAATGTCTTTGATGGCTCCTTTGAGGATTTCATTAATAGCGTTCAGGTAAATATCTGGAGAATCTCCTGCGGGTGAGGTTATGTTCAAAAAGAGGGACTTTTGTTGGTTATCAAACAACTTTCCCTGGAAATATTTTCTAATTAGCAGAAACCCCATAATAATAACAAATGCAATCGTGGTGGGAATTCTCTGGTCAGCACCCATTCCAAGCCCAATGGCAATCGCAAAAAATAGGAATATCAATTCTTCGGGATCTTTGATTGCTGTTCTGAACCGAACAATCGACAATGCACCTACCAGGCCTAGTGATAGCGCCAGAGAAGATTTGACGATTGAGATTACCACCAGGGTAATTAATGACAGAACAGGTAGAATTGGAGCGAATTTTGAGCGATTTGAAAGAGAATCGCCCAATTTTCTGTAGTACCATGCCAAAAGGACAGAAAGAAGCAACCCTAAGAGTATGTTTATTGTAAATGACAAAAGTGAGAGTGGAGCAGGATTTGTGAAGTCCATAGTTAATATCTCCTAGCGAGTGAAGTAATGTATTTTACCATCTACAAACTACTGGTATCTTCGGGGAGAACTTGATGCCTGAATTAACAGATCCTAGGTAACATTTCACCAGCCAGCAGATCAACAATCCTGGTTGATCCCAATCCTGTCTTCAGAAGCAATCTGCCTTGTGGACTTTCATCAACCTGTCCGATAACTACAGCTTCTTCACCGTACCTGGTTTGATGCATAATCTCGAGGATTTTGGGCGTGTCTTCCGGGGCAACAACAGCTATTAATTTGCCTTCATTGGCAATGTAAAGAGGGTCAAATCCTAGCATCTCACAGGCTGCAGCAACGGCTGGTTTGACCGGAATGGAACCCTCGTTAAGGAGGATGCCAACATTGGATTGTTTCGCAATTTCATTGAGAGCAGATGCGGCTCCCCCTCGTGTTGGATCTCGCAGAACGTGGACCTTATCACTTACAGATAGCATGGCACTGATCAAGTGATTTAGAGGAGCAATATCGCTTTCCAAGCTGGTCTCAAAACCTAAATCTCCCCGGGCTTCGAGGACTGCTATACCGTGATCACCAAGGCTGCCCGAAACGATTACCTGGTCACCTGGCCTGGCCTGGCTTCCACCAATTGTTATACCTGGGTCCAGTATGCCTATGCCAGTTGTGGAGATGTATAGACCATCCGCTTCTCCATAGGCAACAACTTTAGTATCTCCGCATATGATCTGCACTTGCGCTTCATCAGCGGCTTCCTTCATGGAGTTGACCACTTTTTCCAAGAGGCTGATGTCTAACCCTTCTTCCAGGATAAAGCTGGCGGACAGATAAAGGGGTTTTGCGCCCACCATAGCAACATCATTAACTGTTCCACATACGGATAGTTTTCCAATATCTCCGCCTGGAAAGAAAAGAGGGGAGACTACATGCGCATCTGTACTGACGGCTAAGCGGACACCGTCACTGATCTCAACAACTCCTGCGTCGTCTCCGGCAAGGAGGGCCGCATTCGCCAGGGGGGGGTAGAAGATATCTTTGATAAGATCAGCCATCATTTTTCCACCGCTTCCGTGGCCCTGAACGATCTTGTCACCGTGCTTCCTGGGTAAGGGGCAGATAGGACTTTCCATAGCAGGTTTATTCTTGGTCATGAACCTATCTCCCGGGAATCTTGTGTCTGGGTCCGATAGCGGTAGTAAGCCGCACAGGCGCCTTCATCTGAAACCATAGTTGCACCGAGAGGATTCTCCGGTGTGCATAGTGTTCCAAAAGCTTCACACTGATCTGGTTTTTTCAGGCCTTGCAGTACCAGGCCTGATATACAGAGGGGAGATTCCTCCGCCTGGATAGTTTCAACCTGGAAGCGTTTCTCTGCGTCGTATTTGCTGTAAATAGGTCTCAGCCGCCAACCACTGCCGGGTATGAGACCGATACCACGCCATTTTCTATCACATTCTTCGAATACTTTGTTGATAGAAGCTTGGGCGCTCTGATTCCCTTTTTCACTTACTGCCCGGATATAAGCGTTGTTTACGTCACAGGTTCCGGCCTCTAGGGACTCAACGGTAGTTAATATGCCCCGGACGATGTCAAGTGGTTCAAAACCCGTAATAGTGATTGGGATGTTATATTTTTCCGCAAGGGGTATGTATTCCCAATAGCCCATCACGGCGCAGACGTGACCTGCTGCCAGGAAGCCCTGGACCCGGTTGTGAGGTGAACTGAGGATAGTTTCTATTGCCTGGGGTACCCTGACGTGTGAGACCAGGATGCTGTAGTTATCGATCCCCATATGATCAGCCTGGAGCACGCTCATCACATTGGCGGGTGCAGTCGTTTCAAAACCGATTGCAAAAAAGACAACTTCCTTGTCGGGGTTTTCCTGAGCAAGCTTGACTGCATCGAGTGGAGAATACACGACACGTATATCTCCACCCCGGGCCCGGACGGAAAATAGATCCGCCTGGGAACCAGGAACCCGGAGCATATCGCCATAACTTGTAAAAATTACGTCTGGTTTTGAGGCGATTGCAAGGGCTTTATCTATCAATTCCAGGGGAGTGACACATACCGGGCAGCCTGGCCCATGGACTAATTCGATCTTGACAGGAAGCAGTTGGTCGAGCCCATTTTTTATGATGGAATGGGTCTGTCCACCGCAAATTTCCATTAAAGTCCAGGGTTGGGTAGTTATTTCTTTGATCCTGTCGACCAAGCCGTGTACCAGATCGGCATCACGGTATTCGGATAGATATTTCATGCTGGATCAACGCCTCCCAATTCACCGGCTTCAAGGATCTCCCGGATCAAATCGATCGATTGCTGGGCTTCTTTCTCACTTAATAAACTGATAGCAAAACCGACGTGGATAATGGCGTAATCCCCAATTTTCGCTTCGGGAACGTGTTCAATACAGGCTTCACGGGTGACCCCGCTGAAATCCACCTTGGCCATCATTAGTTCCTGTTTTTCATATATTTCGATAATTTTTCCTGGAACTGCAAGACACATTATTTCCTGCTCCTTTGTTCGGATAAGAATCTCTGTCCGATCACTGCCTGTCCTAATGAAAGTCCACCATCGTTGGTGGGTACTTGTTTATGAATGTAAACTTTGAACCCAGCTTTCTGCAGTGCTCCGTGAGATTTTCTTAAGAGGCTCATATTTTGCCATACTCCACCGCTCAATGCAACCTGGTTCAGCTGGCGGGTATTTTTTATTTTGAGGGCGATAGCCAAAACTAATTCAGAAATGGTGTTATGAAAGCGAGCGGAAATGGTTGGAATTGAACATCCCCGATGGAGATCTGCCAGTATCTCAGCGATCATGGGACCTGGTTGGAAAATGAGATCTTCCGAGACTTCAAGGGAATAGGAACCTTGTTCCGTCGGATCAACCATCGCTTCTAATTCAATGGCCGCCTGGCCTTCGTAGCTGATCTTATGGCAAATACCGAGCAGAGATGCGATCCCGTCAAACAATCGGCCCATGGATGATGTCAAGGGTGCGTTCAGACCTGTTCTAAGCTGTCCTTCGAGAATTGATAAAACAGATGTTCCAGGGATAGACTCCGGTAAAGACTGCGCATAGGCAATAGGTAATAAGTCGGAAGTTAAAGGAATCTGAGCGCTATTTAAGAGAGAAACTGCTGTTCTCCATGGTTCCTGAACTGCCAGGTCACCTCCTGGCAGTGAGAAATAGGCCAGATGCCCAACTCGTGAATAATTCTGATAATTTGCTACAATGAATTCTCCACCCCATATTTTTCCGTCGTCTCCGTACCCTACACCATCGAAGGCAATTCCAATGACTGGTTGTTCTCCTTGATAGTTATTATCAGCCAGGCAGGCTGCTATATGGGCATGGTGGTGCTGAACGGGGAGTGTTGGAAGGTTTTCCTCTTCAGATCTGTCGAGTATATAGCGGGTTGAAAGGTAGTCAGGATGCAAATCATAAACTAGTAATTCTGGATAGATTCGGAAAAGAGATTCATAATGGGAGATACTTTTCTGGTAGGTGGACAACGTTTCGAAGTTTTTGAGATCCCCAATATGTTGGCTGAGAAAAGCATATTTATCTTTAATCAGACAAAATGTGGTCTTAAGTTCTGCGCCTCCGGCCAAAAGAGAATATTCAGAAAAGGGGGAGATGATCGGACCTGGAGCAAAACCACGGGACCTGCGAATTGGATAGATTTGCTTCAGTTCCTCAGCGGTGGAATCTGGTATCCGGACGACTGTATCATCACAATGGATGTGAATATCACGGTTGTGAAGTAGGTAGAAATCAGCGATATCACCTAATAGCTTTTGAACCTCATCATTCTGGGTGAGGATGGGATTTCCGCTGAAATTCGCACTGGTCATAACCAGGACTGAATAAGGGGCAAGTGGGAATTGATTTTGATCTGAAAAGAGTAAATAATGAAGGGGAGTATAGGGAAGCATCACGCCAATTGATTTCTGTCCCGGGGCAATAGAAGTTGGCAGTGTTGATTCTGGTTTCCTGTTTAACAACAAAATGGGTCGCTGTCTTGAGATCAGGAGGTCTTCCTCTTCCTGGGAAACTTCACAGTACTTCCTGACAGTTTCCAGATCGGGCATCATCACTGCCAGGGGTTTGCCAGGCCGGTTCTTTCTGGACCTGAGGGTTTCGATCGCGGTAAGATTTTCTGCATCACAAGCAAGATGGAATCCACCTAAACCTTTTATGGCCCCGATCTCTCCATCTGCAAGCAGTTCTTGGGCTAGCAACAAAGCTTCGTCCCCGGATATTTTCCTACCATCATTAGAATTGGAACTGGTTTCTAACCAGATCTCAGGGCCGCATTCTGGGCAGGCTACGGGCTGGGCGTGAAATCTTCGATCCAGGGGATCGTTATACTCTATCCCGCAAGTAGGACACAGATCAAATCCTGCCATGGTCGTTTGGGGGCGGTCGTACGGTATATCTTTGATGATCGTGAACCGGGGTCCACAATTTGTGCAGTTGATGAATGGATATCTATATCTGAAATTTTCCAGTGTGAATAGTTCACGGAGGCAGTTATCGCAGATGCTTACATCTGGTGAAATTGGCTGAAATGCACCTTCAATGATCTCTGATTTTTGAATATGAAATTCCTCATATCCTTCTGAAGGGATGGGTTTATAGTTCAGGGATTCGACTACAGAAAGAGGGGGAGCTTCGTTTTCGATGTTTAATATAAAACTTTTCAGGTCAGCTTCAGTACCGCTGACTTCAATCTCAACTCCCCCGGATGTGTTTTTTACCCAACCATCGAGATGATATCGGATCGCGAGATTATAAATAAAGGGCCGGAAACCAACTCCTTGTACTATCCCATTAATGAGGATCCGATATGCTGAAGGCTGATTCATATCAAGAGACTTTCTTATCCTTGATATGTTCCTTGACCCACTTGACCCATTCCTCAATTCCTTCTCCAGTTGTGCAGGAAACCGGAAAAGTGATCAGGTCTGGATTCAACATCTGGACACCTTTTTGGAAGTAATCCATATCAAATTTAACATAGGGAAGCAAGTCGATTTTGTTGATGATTAAAGCATCTACATCCTGGTACATAGCCGGGTATTTATAAGGTTTATCGTCACCCTCAGGAATTGAGGCAATCATGATATTTTTGTCAGTGCCTAATTTGAATGAAGCAGGGCAAATAAGGTTTCCAACGTTTTCTACAAGAAGCAGGTCAAACTTATCAAGGTCCAGTTCCATCAGGGCATTTTGGAGCATATGAGCGTCAATATGACATTGGCCGCCGGTGTTGATCTGGACTGCAGTTGCACCGGCTTCCGCAGCACGATCAGCATCTATGCTGGTGGCGACATCGCCATCTATTGCTGCGATCTTGTACTCAGATTTAAGCAATGGAAGGGTTTTTTCGATCAATGAGGTTTTTCCAGCTCCCGGGGAAGCCATGATATTGATGCTGAATAATGCTGCTTGGTTCAGCTGCTGTTTATTTTCTGATGCTAATTGATCGTTGGCACTGTGAACTTTTTCAACAATCGAGATATTTTTCGTCATTGGTCCCTTTAAACTATATTAATACTGTCGAGGTGAAATTCCTTGCCTTGCAGGATGTCCATCTTTGAACTCTGGCAAAATGGACAAGGAGCGAGTTCTCCATCTACCATCTGGTATTCTTTTCCACAATCCTGACAGTGGAATTTCGCAGGAATCCTTTGGAAATGGAGTTTAGCTCCTGCGCAGATGGTATCTTCCGTTATCAGATCCCAGTAGAATTGCACTGAATCATCGATCACGGAGGATAATTCACCAATTACAAGGTACAGATCGGTAATTTTCTCCGCCGAGTTTTTCTCCCCATGTCTGATAGCAATTTCCGCTATTTGTTCGGTTAGAGATAACTCATGCATGAATTCAGTTCCCCGCTCAGGATTCTTTAGTCTGGATCGTTCAGTTTGCCCGCTGTCAACAGGAATAAAATAGTCATGATCACAGCAGATGAAAGGCACCACATACATGTTGCACCGATCACAAAAGGTTCCAGGAATGTCAGATAGATCGAGAATAACATACCAAATAAGGTGATCCCGAATAAGCCAAGGTTCAGAATTCGTGTATAACCCGGCAAATCCAACAATCTAGCAAGCCAGAGAATGATTATTGCCAAATAACCCATGACGCCCAGAACCCCAATTGGTAGGATTCCGAAGAGGGTTGCGTACTCACTCTGTTGAACTGTGTTGCAATTACCAACCGGACCGCAAACTGCCTCAACTTGATTTAGCTCGACATATGCCAGATAACCAGCAACACCGATTCCGATAACCGAAAGAAGTGGGATCAGCCAATTTGGTGCTACTTTTTTATTTGGATCAGGGTCTTTTGAAAGATTGACACCAGTTAAAACGAGGACGACCAGCATACCTAAAAGGACTACTACAGAAAGGATATTTCCTGCAAGATCTGACTTGAATTTTTCCTGCAAGGTCATTTCATGGATGATGGGCGTGGTTTCTTCGGTTGTCCCTTCTGTTGAGGATTCCATTGCTTCAATTAATCCATCAATACCTGGCCAATCGATTCCTCCGTTTTTTAGGCCATCTTCGATGATCCCAGGAAATTGTTCAGGGATTTCGTTTGACCCAAGCAAGACCTGGTCTCCAACTACGAGAGTGGGAACGGCCTGTCTTTCATCGGGAACATCGAATAACTCAACATAACTAGCAAATAGGGCATTCCCTGTTTCTGAGTAGGTATTCACGCCGTATATGATAAGCTGGGACCCATATTGGCGGTCCAATTCTGGCAGAAACTGCTCAATGATCTGGGCGCAATGTCCACATGCAGGGGAATAAAACATAACTGCGTGAACGACAGGTTGTTGGGCCTGGGCAGTATCCGCAAAAGGGGAAAAGCCGAGTATTATAACTAGACAAATTAGAATAGAATTTCGAACACGGATCATACATTCTCCATGAATAGTGTTAATTTTTGCATTGGGAGATTATAGTCCCAATTCAATTAAAAGTACACATTATGTAATCTCAAGAATCCCCATGGAGGCCTCTTTGAATCCGCCTCAGGTCTTTTTTGGTTTTCTCTTGATAGTCTGAGTTGAGGAGTGTGAAAATAGCTTGAGCCTGGGTCATCATTCGAAAAGCCTGGTCGAGTTCAGTTAAACCTTCCTGGGCTAGTGCTTGATTAGCGAGGGCGATACCTTGTCTCAAGATATCCCCGTTTTCCTGAGCAAACTCATAGGACTGTTGATGATATGAAAAAGCTGTTTTAATATCACCCTGGCGGGATGAGATCATACCCAAAAGATCGTAAATGATCATCAGGGAAGGCGTTGAATCTAGAGCTTTTGCCAGGTCTAGGGCAACTAGGGCAAAACCCAGGGCGGGCTGGTATTTCTTGTCTTGAAGATTGCTGTCTGCCAGATTGATAAGAGCATTCAATTTTAGAACGGGGTCCGCAATCTTTTCAGCAGTTTCAAGAGCAGCCTTATGAGATTTGGCTGCTTTTTTATGGTTGTTCATTTTGCTGTGAGCTAACCCGATGTTTCCTTCAATCGCTGCTGCGAGGGCGGGATGATCCTGTTTTTCTAAACAAAGCTTTGCGGAGTCCAGTTCCTGTAAGGCTTGGTCTGCTTGACCAGACATCACAAGGCAAACGCCCAGTTGATTCAATGACTTTGCTCGGCGGATTAGATTATTTGTTAATGAGAATAAATTAGCGGCTTTGTCAAAATAGATGGCTGCTTCAGGATAGATATTGCGTTCAAGGAAGATCTTGCCGGCGGTTGAACAGGCTTCCGCTGCCAGGAGGTGATCGCCATTTGATTCTGCATCTTGTATCTCGATTAGGATCTCTTCAAGTTTTGACATTTGTTATCCCGGTTTTTCAACGAGTTCATTTTACTACCTGGAAGGGTTGCAGGTCTTATCAAAAAAAGGATCATTTTTCGATTCATTAACAAAAAGCCTGCAAGCTATAGCAGGCTTATTGAGATAATTAATCAAAAGAATTAACCTGACAGTCCATTCAACCAATTCAATACATCATTAAATACCGTTTCTTGTTCAGGTTCATTATAAACTTCATGGAAAAACCCGTCGTAGATGATCAGTTGATTCTGTTGGGAGGAGATAAGCTTATGAAGGTATTTTGAACATTCTGGATCACAGAGGCTGTCAGCGCTGCCGTGCAGAAGTAAAACCGGAAGACTTATTATTGAGCCTTCAGCAGCAATGCGGGCAATGCCATCATTCATCACATTTGAGATCCTGGCAGTCATTTTCCCATTAAATACAAGGGGGTCGTCTTTGTATGCCTGAACGACAGCCTTATCTTGACTTATTCCTTCTGAATCTAGTGCCAACAGGCGCATTTTCGGAAGAACTGAAGATAGGAACTTTCCAATTTTTATCGTGAAGTCTGATACGTATTCAGGAAGCAGTGTCAGGGATCCGGAGAGTACAGCTCCTTGAACTTTGTCTTGGTGATCGATCAGGAAATTTGCACCGATCAGCCCGCCCATACTATGTCCAACCAGGTAAACAGGGAGACCAGGCTGCCATTCTTTGATCATATCCAGGTAGGTGAGAATTGGATCGATTAAAGCGGGTAGGTCTCTAGCGAACGATCGGGTTCCCGATGATTTTCCGTGGCCAACAAGATCCAATCCATATACACCGTATCCCCTTTCAGTAAAATATGCTGCAAGATGTTGGTATCTACCGCAGTGTTCATTAAGTCCGTGAACTACCAGCAATATTGCCCGGGGAGGGCTTTCGGGAAGCCAGTACCGGTAAAAAATGGATTGGTCTTGTTCGGAAAAATATCCTTCTTGCTGTTTCATGTTTTACCTCTGTGAAGAATTATTTTGATACGACAATCAGTATCTGGTTTAGTATTATTGATAACAATAAAAAAAGTATAATATATTAATCATATCTATGCATCGTCATTACTCTGGAGGGACAATGAACTCCATGGCGCTATACTATCCTGATGGGCATCAAAAACATTATCTTTATGCCCATCCAGAATCACCTGAACGAGTGGAGGTGATCAAGAAGGGATTGATGGAAATTGGACTGTGGGATAAAAGCCCCAAGGTTAATCCATATGAGTTGGACAAAACCTTCCTTGAAGGTGTTCATGATCTGGAATATCTCGACATCCTGGAACGGGCCAGCAAACATGCCAAAATGCTGGATCCGGATACTTATACAACCCTGCAATCCTGGCAGTTAGCCCTGAATGCAGCTGGCGGCGGAATTGCGATCGCAGATCTGGTCTGGGACCGGAAAGCGGGTTCGGGCTTTGCTCTTACCAGGCCACCAGGACATCATGCTACCCGGAATAGGGGAATGGGCTTCTGTTTGATCAATAATATTGCAGTGGCCGCAGCATATTTGCTCCAGGAAAAGAGGGCATCTAAAATTGCTATACTTGATTTGGATATTCACCACGGCAACGGAACCCAGGATATCTTCTGGGAAGATCCTGCTGTAAGTTATGTGTCCATTCATCAGGCACCTTTCTACCCCGGAACTGGCGCTTTATATGAAACCGGATCAGGTGCTGGCGAAGGTACTACTCTTAATCTTCCAATTCCCCGATTCTCTGGTGATACAGCTTACACAACCCTCATCAGAGAAATCATTCTGCCATACCTGGAAGAACAGAAAGTGGATATGATGCTGATCAGTTTTGGATATGATACCCATTGGAAGGATCCATTGGGCAGCATGCAGGTATCTGCTGGCTGTATATTCGAAATAATGAGTAGCCTCAAGAAGTGGACGAAAGAATTTTGTTCTGGACGGTTGGCTGTTTTCCTGGAAGGTGGATATGATCTTGAAGCGGGGCTATTTTGCGGCCAGGCTGTAGGCGCGGCATTAAACGATAAAAAATGGAAGGATTCCTTAGGCCCCTCGCCGGTTGCAGAAAAAAATGACTGGCTTGAAACTCTTTCTGAAGCAAGAAAGCTTCTTAATTATTGACTCTCCTGTGTAATTAAATGAATTGTTACTGATTATTGGCTTATTTTAAGTATAATGATTAAACCTCAAAGAATAAAGGAATGATTATGTTAAATCATTATGTTGAGCCGGAAGGCCAGACTCCTGGTAGGGATTTGACCCATCTGAAACAAGCTTTAATTGAGGTTGTGAGGATGGATATTGAAGAATCTCCTCCTGGATCAGCTAGAGAGTACCAAGTTAGGGTACGAAGCTTGATCGAGACTTCTTACGGAAAAGTCGCTGACGAGTATCCAATGACAGAATTCGAACAAATACGCTTGTTCAGTGAAGTTGAGGATGAGATCACGGGTTTTGGCCCAATTCAGCCATTGCTGGCTGATCCGGATATCAGTGAGATCATGATCTATGGTCCAGACCAGGTTTACATTGAGAAGAATGGAAAGCTGGAAGACACAGATGTAAAATTTGAGAATTCTGACCATGTGATGCGCATCATCACCAGGATTTTATCTCCACTTGGACGGCGGGTGGACCAGGAAAATTTGATGGTGGATGCCCGCCTTCCAGACGGGTCGCGAGTGAATATTGCAATCCCTCCAGTGTCTGTCGATGGCCCCTCGATCACGATCCGCAAATTCCTGGAAAGCAAATTAACTATCGATCAAATTATAAAATTAGGGACAATGACTGCTCATATGGCTGAATTCCTTCAAGCCTGTGTTGCGTCGCGGCTGAATATACTGATAACAGGGAATACCAGTTCTGGAAAGACAACCTTATTGAACGTTCTGGCTACATCTATACCTGATGATGAGCGGATTATCACCATTGAAGACGCGGCTGAATTGAAGTTGAACCAAAAATATGTCGTCCGAATGGAAACACGGATGCCAAATGTGGATGGAGTTGGTGGCGTAGTAACCCGGGACCTGGTTCGAAATGCGCTGAGAATGCGTCCAGATAGGATTGTCGTAGGAGAGGTGCGTAGTGGAGAAGCCCTGGACATGCTCCAGGCAATGAACACCGGGCATGATGGATCCCTGACAACTTTGCACGCCAACTCTCCCAGAGATGCTGTATCACGGCTAGAAACCATGTCCATGATGGCAGGTTTGGACATGCCATTAATGGCAATCCGAACCCAGATTGCCGCAGCAATCGACCTGATAGTGCATATGGAACGGTTGACTGACGGCACCAGAAAAGTTATCCATATCACAGAGGTTCCCCGTATGGAAGGAGATATCGTCACTCTATCTGATATCTTTAAATTCGATCAGACAGGTGTGTCATCAGAAGGGAAAATTCTGGGAGAAATGGAGGCCACTGGCCTACGGCCGCTCTTTTCCACGAAGCTGGAAGCGGCGGGTTATAAATTGAGCGGAGAGATCTTCGGAGTTTAAGGCAAACAGAACATCTTGTCTTTGCAACTTCCCTTTAATTATTACGTATATTAGTTTATGGAAATAGAAAAGATCCTTTTCGCATGGGATCGTATTTCCTTGTATATTAAACATTTAATTTAACAGGAAAGGTAGATATGAAAAAAGATCAAAGCAGATTCGTATGGGGTGGGTTATTGATCCTGGCAGGTATTTTATTTATGCTGCAGGAATTTAATATCCTTGGCAGCGCATTCGAATATCTATGGGTGCTGCTGATGGCACCCGGCGCGGCAGTATTTTTATGGATTTATTTTACCAAGCAAGAACAATGGTGGGCGGTCATTCCCGGATTGACACTCTTCGGCCTGACCCTGGTTGCGATCATTGAATTATTTAATGTCCTTCCCAATTCAGATATATCCGGAGCGATCTTCCTGGGTTGTATAGGATTGGCTTTTTGGCTGGTTTACCTGCGAAAGCAAGCTCAATGGTGGGCAATTATTCCAGGTGGTGTTTTGATCACACTTTCTCTTGTGGCCGGATTGGATTTCTTGTCAGAATGGAATGATGTGATCTTCTTCCTCGGAATGGGCGGAACTTTCTTCCTGGTTGCTTTATTACCTGGAGCATCCCACAATACTAAGTGGGCTTTTATACCGGGTGGGATCATGACGGTTTTGGGTTTGGCGCTTTTTGCCCCTGTCCTGAATATTGTGAATATCGCCTGGCCTATTATCCTGATCGGCCTGGGTGTTTTTATCTTGATTAGAAGCTGGAAACAATAGAACAGAGAGGATTTATATAATGGAAAATATGAAATTGTATCGTAGTACTACAGATCGAATGGTAGGCGGAGTCTGCGGAGGCTTGGGAGCCTATTTGAATATTGATGCGGTCTTTATTCGTTTGTTATTTGTCCTGCTGCTCTTTGGCAGTAATTTTGGATTTATCCTTTATCTGCTGTTGTGGATCGTGATTCCTGAAGAGGGTGGAGCATATAGTTTTAAAGAAGAATCCATGGGTGATAGGGTTAAGTCTATGGGGAATGATATTCAGAAAGCAGTTTCTCAACCTCATCCACAATCAGGTTTGATCCTGGGTGTAGGATTAATCGCTGTGGGAGGTTTTTTATTCCTGGACCGGATGAATTTCACCTGGCTGGAATGGGTGGACCTTGATATCGTTTGGCCGATCTTGTTGATCATTGGTGGTGTTGTCCTGCTGTTCCGGAAAGGTGGTAAATAAACCATGAGCTATGAGTATAAAAACAAGGACGGAAAACGGAGGGGATTTTTCGGGCCGATCCTGCTGATTTCCATCGGATTGATCTTCCTGGGTAATAATCTTGGTTTGATTCCTGGAGATGGCTGGGAAATGATTTGGCGGCTATGGCCTGTACTGTTGATCATTGCTGGCTTGAATGACCTCATTCGCCGGGAAGGGATTGCATGGCCGATTCTTTTGATTGGAGCGGGTGTGTTTTTCCTTCTGAATAATTTTGGCCCACGGGTATGGATCAGTTGGACACAGATCATCCAGCTCTGGCCGATCCTGCTAATCGCCGCTGGGATTGATCTTGTATTCAAAGGTGATTCGATCTGGTTTACGATCGCAGGTGTTGGTCTGACATTAGTTCTGATCGGGGGTTCAGTCTGGATTGTGCGGGAAGGTTTTCAGGTAGCGGCGGAATATACAGAGATCAAAGAAGTATTCACGAACGATATTAAAAAAATAGAGCTTGATCTCTCTCTGGGTGCAGGGGAGTTGATACTTGGATCTGGGACTCCTGATGGGATCCTGCTCCTTGGCAGTATTACTCCGAATAAACATACTGAACAGATATCAACAAGTGGTAGTAAGATCTTCTATCAGATTGAACATAGCCAGCCAGGATTTTATCCTCACACTGCCCGCTGGGAATTGGACCTGACTGACAACCTGGCAGCAGACCTGGTAGTGAACAACGGTGCAGGCGAAGTGATCTTATCATTGCAAGAAATGGATCTCGCCTCATTGGATTTGAACCAGGGTGTGGGCCGATTGATAATACGTTTTCCAGAAATGAACAGTGAAAAGGTTCTGATCAATCAGGCCATAGGAATAATTCAGGTTGATATACCCGATAATGTCGATGTAGCTATTGATGCCCAGAATGGATTGTCAAAAGTCGATTTCCCGGCTGATTTTGAGCTGGAGGATGGGTATTATGTTTCTCCGGGGGCAAACAGAACCAATGCGGAATTAGTGATCATTGTTGAACAGGCGATTGGCTGGATAAACTTTCAATATACTCGATAAAGAATGGGAAAAGAAAAAGACCGCAGTAGAATGGAGTGCACCCCATAAGGTGGACAAATAAATAAAAACCCTCTCTTGGGTAAT
>CAZOUN010000027.1:0-29897 GCA_964582965.1 uncultured Anaerolineales bacterium
TAATTACCCACGAGAGTGTCTTTATTTATCTGTCCACATTATGGGGTGCACTCCAATTTTGAGGGCTTTTTAGATCATAACCAAAACAATTTTTATTCGCTTTCTTGCAGCGCTTCCTCTATCGCAATCCGGAAATTCTCAATCGGTTGGTTCCCGCGCAGTAAAACCCCATTCACCAAGAATGAGGGTGTACCGGTAATTCCGTTTTGGCGGGCCAGGCTTTCATCTTCAGCTGCTACCGATTGGTAAGTTCGATTTGTCAGGCAGGTTTCAAACTGATCCAAATCAAGATCCAGGATTTCCGCGTAGTCAATTAATTTACTAGAGTTATCCGCAGCCCGGTTTCCAAAAAGATTAAGCTGGTTAGTAAACACCAGGTCATGGAAAGGCCAGAATTCTTCCTGCTCTCCAGCACAGTAGGAAGCTTCTGCTGCTTGGAGTGTTGCAGCAGATCCCAATAACCCGCCCACACTGTGAAACTGCAGATATACTATTCCTGTGTCAATGAATTCCTTTTCTAGCAGTTTTTTGGTTCCGAGTCCAAAATCAGCGCAGTGAGAACAGCCAAAATCAGAAAATTCGTGGATAACTACTGGTGCAGTCGGATCCCCCAATCCACTCAATTCACTCTGTTGGTATGATACCTGGCCAGGGATGACAACTTGATTAGCTGATATGATCGCATAAACGATTGCACTAACCACCAGTACAACCCCCACGCCCATAATCCAGACAATAATATTATTCTGACGCTGCCTTTTCCGACGGCGTTCCAGAATTGCTTGTTTTGAGCTCATAACAATCCACCTCTATGTGTAAAACGGTTAATATAGCCATTGTACACATAGATTTGTAAATAACCGCCCTATTAATAAAAGATTAAGAAAATATTTCCGTCCCCACATCCTGTTGGAAAAATAAAAAAAATCCACCGGAGACGGTGGATTTTTGATTACTTGAAATTTTTATTTATTTTTATTTTTTATTTTTAGCAAAGACAACTTTGGTCAACTCAGCTGCAACTGAAGGTCCCAAAAGCAACGGCAGGATAACTTCCCATTGAATCCAACCCAAAGGTACAGTATCAAAAATACCCTGAAGGAAAGGAATATAAACAACCGCCAACAAGAGAATCATGGAAGAAAGAATAGCCCAATTCATTACTTTGTTCTTAAACATTCCAATCTTCATGATCGGTACCCGTTCTGACCGGGCAGTGAAGGCTCGCACTAGTTCGGAGAAAGACAAGGTCACAAAAGCCATTGTCGTGGCCATTTCAGGAAAATTCCTTAATCCGATCCAATAGGCGCCCAAAGTTACTGCTGTAATTGCCACTGTTTGAATGCTAATACCGGTAAGCATAAATCGATTCAAGATCGGTTCTTCAGGATCCCTGGGGGGTTGCTCCATTAAGTCCGGATCCCCTTTCTCAAGGCCAAGCGCCAAAGCAGGTGCGCCGTCAGTGATCAGGTTCAGCCACAGGAGTTGAATCGCGCTTAAGGGAGATTTCCATCCCAGCATGGTGGCCAAGAAGATTGTAGCAATTTCGGCAATATTGCAGGACAACAGGAAATAGACGAATTTTCGAATATTACTGTATATCACTCTCCCCTGCTCTACAGCAGAGACAATGCTGGCATAGTTATCATCAGTCAGCACCATATCGGCGGTTTCCTTGGCAACGTCAGTACCTGTGATGCCCATCGCAATCCCGATATCCGCCCTCTTGATCGAGGGAGCATCATTGACCCCATCACCTGTCATGGCCACAACTTCGTTATTTGACCTGAAGGCATCCACGATCCGAACCTTATGTTCGGGCGATACCCGGGCAAACACATCAGTGTCATTAACAGCTTCTTTCAATTCTTCATCAGAGAGTTCATCCAACTCTTTCCCGGTTATTACCCGGTGTCCAGCTTGGAGCAAACCTATTTCCTGGGCGATGGCTTTGGCAGTATTGGGATAATCGCCAGTGATCATCGCTGTCCGGATGCCAGCTTCACGCGCAATCTGCAGCGCTGGGAGGACTTCAGGCCGAGCAGGGTCGATCATGCCCAGCAAACCTACGAATATCAGTTCCTCTTCGATCTCTTCGCTCAGATCGCCATTCTGGGAATAATCAAGCTCTTTCACAACCCGGTATGCCACACCTAGTACCCGCAAAGCCTGTGAGGTCATCCGATCATTGGCAGCCAGGATGCGGCGCCGCTGTTCATCATTCAATGGGACCGCAACATCATCTCGGCCCTGGTAATGGGTACAACTTTCCAGCACCACATCAGGGGCACCTTTTTGAGCGACCACATACCAAGCCTGCTGTTTTTGATCCAAAAATGGAGAGACATCGCCTGCTTCCGGCTGATTGATGGCGTGAACAGTAACCATTCTTTTACGTTCGGAATCAAAAGGAATTTCCTCAATGCGGGGATAAGCCTGAGATAGCGGGGCTGGCAGAGCGCCGCCCTTGGCTGCGGCTACCAACAAGGCTCCTTCCGTGGGATCTCCAACCATACGGATGGTTTTCTTCCCTTTTTCATCATAATCTGCTTCCAGGATCGCGTCATTATTTAATGCGCCAATCCACAGTGCTGTCCGGATGCCGGGATAATCACCTGCCAGATCCACAACCTTTCCATCACGGAGGAAATCGCCTTCCAGGGCATATCCGGTTCCAGTAATGTCCAGAAACTCGCCATCGACCGCGATGTTGGTCACGGTCATTTCGTTCTGGGTCAATGTACCGGTTTTATCAGAGCAAATAATAGTCGCTGAACCCAGTGTTTCTACAGATGATAATTTTCGCACCAGGGCATTGCGGGCAATCATTTCCTGCATGCCTAACGCCAGGGTAATTGTGACTACTGCCGGCAGTCCTTCCGGGACGGCCGCAATTGCCAGGCTGACAGCGATGATGAACATATCCAGGGCTGGTGTACCAGAGAACGTACCCTGCACAAAAATCAATCCACTGATCACCAAAGATACCCAACCCAAAGTCCTGCCAAAACTGTCCAGCCGTTTTTGGAGCGGCGTATCACCTTCTTCAACAGCCTGGAGCATGGTTGCTATTTGCCCAATCTCAGTTGACATGCCGGTATTGGTAACCACACCTACGCCGCGGCCGTAGCTGACTACTGTGCCGGTATACGCCATGGTCTTTCGATCTCCCAGGGCTGCGTCTTCTTCCAGTTCCATCTGAGCGTTTTTGGTCACTGCTACAGACTCACCTGTCAAGGCAGCTTCTTCAATCCTCAGATTTACAGTTTCCAGCAAGCGGACATCTGCAGGCACATAATTACCAGCTTCCAGGAATACAATGTCACCCGGCACAACGTCCCGGGCAGGAATCGCCTGACGGTGCCCCTCTCGAAGTATATTTGCATCCGGGGAAGCCATTTTTTTCAGCGCAGCCAGGGCCTCTTCAGCCCTGCTCTCCTGGACCACTCCTAAAGCAGCATTCAGGAGAACGATCGTCATAATGGCTGCAGCTTCTACCCAATCTCCCAGTACTGCAGATATCACTGCAGCTACGATCAGCAGGATAACCAAAAAATTGGCGAACTGTTCATATATCTTCACCCAGATGCCGGCAGGTGGCGCTTCCTGGAGCTCGTTCTTCCCATAGGAAATAATCCGATTCTCTACCTCAGCAGCTGACAAACCATGCTCCCGGTCAACCTCCAATCTAGAGATCACATCAGCACTCTTGAGCGCATGCCAGAATTCTGTAATTTGCATATTCTTCTCTTCGTATTGAATTTGTTCTTTACTCACGATTCTGTTCTCCAAAAATTATTCCACAATACAGAAAATCAGCTGGAGACTTATTCTCCAGCTGTTTGGTCTTCCGTTGGTTCTAAGCCTCCTGGAACTTCAACAAAGAAATACCAATCCGGGATTGTTTCCAGGCGATCAGAGGGTTCAAAAATCGGGCCAATCCGGACACCTTTGACTTCGGAGGATACGCCGTATGTGTAAACCGGATAATACAGCGGCAGCGCTGGCAATTGATCGTGGAACCTGACCTGGAAATTTTTATATAATCTTGCTCGTTCCCCAATATCCAAGATAATGCGAGCCTGTTCCAAATATTCGCTGGCCCGGCGATCATTCCACATGGAGTAGTTTTGCCCTCCTGTCGCTTGGGTTTGGTGCCAAAAAGGATATGGGTCTGGATCCGGCATGCTGGTAAGATTCAGATCTACCAGGGCAGCCTCATAATCTCTGTACTCCAACCTGTTCAGCACTTCCTGGTACGGCAGAGCCAACAAGGTTACATCATATCCCAGTGCAGTCCAGTTCTCCTTGATAGACTGGGCAATAAGCGTATGTAGTCCTGTTTCAGGATAGATCAACTCCAAGGATAATCGATCGCCATCTTCATTGGTCCGGGCAAGTCCCCCCTCTCCCGGGAAGCTGTAGCCAAGATCACGAATGATCTTTACCGCTTCTTCCGGATCAAATTCATAACGGGGAATATTTTCATTATATGCCCAGGTTTTGGGGAAAATTGGGCCGTCGGCGATGATTGCCTGACCCTGATTGATATGATCGACCAGATACTGCCGATTGATCCCATGCAGCAAGGCTTTCCTCATTTCCACGTCCTGCAGGTAGGGAGTTTCCTGGTTATCCAGATTTAATAAAACCAATGACATCTCTGGCAATCGGCTGGTATATAGTTTCAAGTTCTCATCAGCCAGTGCCTCTCCAAGGATTTCTCCGGAAATTTCGCCAATACCCTGGATCTCACCTGCCAGGTATGCATCCCAAACGGATTGATAATCGGGATAATAAAGAAAAGCAACCTGGTCCAAAAAAGCTTCTTGGCCATAGAATTCCTGATTCTTCTTTAATACGACTCCCGTAATCTGGTCATCATCGATGATCAGGCTGTCGAACTGGAACGGGCCAGTCCCAACGGGTTGAAGATTAAATGGCGCATCAACAATTTCTTGGACCGAAAGATCCGCTAGCAGATGCGAAGGAAGAATTCCGAAATCGAGATAATCCAAAAATGGTGAAAAGGCTTCAGGTAGTCTGAATTGAAGGGTCAGATCATCCAGGGCAACCACTTCAATTTCCTGCCAGAATAGAGCCAGATCTTCCGACACCGGAAAGTCTGGATCTTTCAACAAGTTTACTGTAAATATCACATCTTCACTGGTTACCTGTTCGCCGTCATGCCAGACCGCGTCAGGGCGCAGCGAAAAATTATATACATCTCCATTCCTGGAGATACCCCAGAAATCCGAAAGATCTGGTTGTGGCAATCCCGTGCTGTCAAACTGGATCAGACCGCTGTATACTAAACTACTCGGGTCTTGATCTGGCGGGTTAAACGATGCAAGGAGCGGGTTTAAACGCATTAATGAACCTACTATACCCTCTACATAGATTCCACCACTGGTTGGTTCTGGTGCTTCAACAAGCACAGGCTCCGCCTGCTGCCCCCAGAGAACAAATCCAATGACAACTAATGCCAGGACGATTATTAAAATCTGCCAGCGCAGTTTTTTTATTAATTTCATGGGCATTTTCCTGGTGAAGTGTGAGCCTTCTCCCCCCTTGGAGTTAAACCTAGCCGGAAAACATGGAGTCCCATATTTTCCGGCGATCCTATGGCATTGAGATGCATTCTATATCAAGCCAGGCTTCATATTATACTGTTACAATAACTGAGGCTATTGCCAATCCAAAGAACAAAACACTGAGTCCGATCGTTACCCGAAATAAAGTTTTTTCGATACCACGCCGGGCAGAAAACACGCCACCAGCATCGCCGCCTGTCAAACCACCCAGGCCTGCTCCCTTGCTCTGAAGGATAACGCTGGCAATCAGGGCTATGGATGTGATGATCAATCCGATATTCAAATATGTCGACACAAAAACCTCCCAAACCAGCAGAAATCAGGATAAATGATCCCTTTTCCACCAATCTATTTACTTTACAACATCTGTTCTGATAACAAGCAGGGCGATTATACCTTCTCTACAGGGAGAACGTCAAGAAGCTCCTCCACTGCTGGTTATCACCCAGAAAACAAACGTAAAATAAATCACTAAGCCAACACATAAATTCGGACCTCATTATGATAGAAATCGCCATTAACCTTCACATGCACACCCATCATTCAGACGGCACAGGTTCTCACCAGGATATTGCCGAGGCCGCCATCAAGGCAGGTTTGGAGGCTGTGATAGTCACAGATCATAATGTACTTGTTCCGGATCAGGAAGGATATTTCGTCAGGGGTGAGAAATCTGTCCTGGTATTGGTTGGAGAGGAGATCCACGATAATGATACGGAGCAAAGGAACAACCATTTATTGGTTTTCGCAGTAGATAATGAACTGGCAGATCTGGCCCCTGACACACAGGAATTGATCACAAAGGTCGCGCAGTCCGATGGATTGTCTTTTATAGCCCATCCCATTGATCCAGCAGCACCAAAATTCAACCAGGGGGACTATTCCTGGGACAAATGGGATGTAACAGGGTTTACTGGAATTGAACTTTGGAACGGATTCTCGGAATTCAAGACCAGGCTCAACGGAATTCCGGCAGCCCTCTGGTATGCATTCAACCCTTCAAGGATCGCCCGGGGTCCCATTGCTGAAACAATTATGATCTGGGATCGATTAACCGGAACTGGAAATAAGATCGTAGGGGTCGGTGGATCGGATGCCCACGCCATGCACGCCAACCTGGGCCCAATAAAACGCACCTTGTTCCCTTATCAATATCATTTCCGAAGTGTAAATACCCACTTACTGATTCCAAACACCCTCTCCGGAGATATAGACCCAGACAAATCCCTGATTTATGAATCGCTGCGCCAGGGCCATGCGTTTATAGGTTATGACCTGCCCCACTCTACAAGGGGATTCAGGTTCACTGGAACAGGAATTGGCGCGAATGCGGTAATGGGTGATGATATCTCAGTAGGAGGTGGTATCACCCTTCAAATCACCCTACCCAGCCAGGCAGAATGTATTTTAATAAAGGATGGCCAGACGATAAAACACTGGCATGATAAACAAATCTGTTCTTATTCAGCAACCCGGCCAGGTGTGTACAGAGTTGAGGTTTACAAACCTTTTCTCGGACGCCGAAGAGCCTGGATATTCAGCAACCCCATTTATATTCGTGAGTGAGGAAGAATGGAATTCAAATTACAGGCACCATTTCAGCCCATGGGTGATCAGCCCCAGGCGATAAAAAAACTCATTCGAGGTATCAAGGATGGGGAACAACACCAGGTATTACTTGGTGCCACAGGCACAGGAAAAACTTTTACGATTGCCAATGTAATCCAGGAAATGCAGCTCCCGGCTCTGATCATTGCCCATAACAAGACGTTGGCAGCCCAACTTTACGCCGAATTCAAATCCTTTTTCCCAGAAAATGCTGTGGAGTTCTTTGTCAGTTATTATGATTATTACCAGCCAGAAGCCTACGTGCCGCACCATGACCTCTTTATCGAAAAAGAAACTGACATAAACGAGGAAATTGAGCGTCTCCGTCTGGCGGCCACCACAGCGCTAATGTCCCGTAAGGATGTTATTATCATCGCCTCGGTTTCATGTATTTATGGTCTTGGAAACCCAGAAGCCTATGGCAAAGTAGTGATCGACTTACAGGTAGGGTCAGTTTACCGCAGGAATGCCCTGCTCCGCCAGCTGATCGAAGGCCAGTACAGCAGGAATGACATTGACCTGAAACCCGGTTCATTCCGCGTCCGGGGAGACACACTGGAGATCGCACCTGCTTATGATGATCAGTTTGTTTACAGGATCTCTTTTTTCGGAGATGAAGTTGAACGCATCACTCGCATTGATCGAGTGACGGCAGAGATACTGGAAGAGATCAAAGAAGTTAGTATTTTTCCCGCCAAACATTTTATCACCGATGAAGAGAAGCTCCGCCAGGCGATCGCAGATATTGATGAGGAGTTAAACGAGCAGGTCATCACCTTCAATAAACACGGTAAATTGCTGGAAGCTCAACGGATCGAACAGCGCTGCAAATACGATCTGGAGATGCTGCGTGAGATCGGCTACTGTTCCGGCATCGAGAACTATTCCCGCCATTTGGACCAGCGCCCGGTCAATTCACCGCCCTGGACAATGATGGATTACCTCCCGCAAGAATACTTGCTGATTCTGGACGAATCACATATGACCGTACCTCAGATCCGGGGCATGTTCAACGGCGATCGTTCCCGGAAGGCCACTCTCGTGGAGTACGGTTTCCGATTACCTTCTGCGATGGACAACCGACCCTTGCAATTCGAAGAGTTTGAAGGAAAAATGGGACATACCATTTACACTTCTGCAACGCCCGGGCCTTATGAACTGGACAAGGTCGAAAAAGTTGTGGACCAAGTGATCCGTCCCACAGGACTGATTGATCCCAAGATTATTATCCGTCCTATTGAAGGCCAAGTGGATGATCTGATCGGGGAAATTTATCAGCGAACCGAGCGCAACGAGCGTGTACTGGTTACTACGCTAACCAAACGTATGGCCGAGGACCTATCGAAATATATGGAAGACAGCGGCATCAAGGTCCATTATCTGCATTCAGAGATTGACACCTTGGAAAGAGTCGGGATCCTGCGCGATCTCAGATTAGGAATTTACAATGTGATAGTCGGCATTAACTTGCTTCGGGAAGGCTTGGACTTACCAGAAGTGTCTCTGGTTGCGATCCTCGATGCCGATAAAGCTGGATTTTTACGTTCTGATACTGCATTAATTCAGACTATCGGCCGAGCCGCCCGCCATATAAAGGGTACAGTGATCATGTATGCGGACAAAGTCACTCCGGCTATGCAAACCGCGCTGGACGAGACTGATCGGCGACGGCAAATACAAAACGAATACAATCAGAAACATGGTATTGAGCCGGAAAGTATTTCAAAAACTATCACTGATATCACGGAGAGAGTGAAGCGCCACGCAATTAAGGAAGAGGGCGGAGAGTATAAAGGTGGCCTGGAAGGAATCCCGGTACCGGAATTGAAGAATATCATCCAGGAATTGGAAAAACAGATGCTGGTCGCTGCAGAGAATTTGGAGTTTGAAACCGCTGCCGGATTACGGGATCAATTATTTGAACTTCGGGAAGTATTGGCCCTGCAGACGAATATGAAACCCTGGGAGAAGATCAATTTACTTGCGGGGAATTAAGAAAAACTGACCGAGAACCGGCAGACGCTTCGCGTCCTGACTGGGGACCGGAATGAGCGTCTTAGTTTGATACTATCCTAAAGATGGGAAGAGGATTTTCTGACCAGATGCTTGAAAGTATGCGCAAGCAAATTCTTGTCGTCTGCCGGAATGTCCTGCGCACAAACCTGGTACCAATTTGCTTCCTCAATATTAGGGAAGGAGGTATCAATTTCCGCACTGGTATGTACCAGGGTCAAGTAAAGATGATCTGCTATTTGTAAAGCTTCCCTGTATAATTCAGCTCCCCCAATTATGAAAAGTTCGTTCTCTCCTGCTCCTACCACCATAGAGATAGCCTCATTTAATGAAGATGCCCTTAAACAATCAGCGGCTTGAAAATCCGGATTGCGAGTCAGGACGACCATTTGTCTGCCCGGGAGGACCGAACCTATTGCCTGGTAAGTTTTTCTCCCAGCTAGTATGTGATGGCCCATAGTTAGTTTTTTAAACCGGGACAGGTCAGCAGGCAGGTGCCAGGGAATTTTATTTTCAAAACCGATGCCCCTGTTCTCATCCATGGCTGCGATTATGGAAATGATCATACAGATACCTTTGCTTTGATATGGGGATGAGCCTGATATTTTTCAAGTTCAAAATCCTCATAAACATAGTCAAATAAAGAATCAACTTCTGGATTGATGTTCATCACCGGCAGAGGATAGGGTTTGCGATCCAATTGCATCCGGGCTTTTTCGAAATGATCTTGATATAGATGGGTATCTCCCAGTGTATGAACAAAATCACCTGGTTTTAACCCGCAAACCTGGGCCATCATCATCGTCAGCAGGGCATAAGAGGCGATATTGAATGGAACTCCCAAAAATACATCTGCCGAGCGCTGGTACAGCTGGCAGGATAATTTTCCTTGAGCAACATAAAACTGGAATAACAGATGACAGGGAGGAAGAGCCATTTTGTCGATCTGGCCCACGTTCCAGGCGCTGACCAGAATTCTGCGTGAGTTGGGATTGTTCTTGATTTGTTCAACGGCCTGGGCGATCTGGTCCACCACCCCGCCTTCCGGGTCCTGCCAGAATCGCCATTGGAAACCGTAAACCGGACCGAGTTCCCCATTTTCATCAGCCCACTCATCCCAGATGCGAACACCGTGCTCCTTGAGATACTTAATATTGGTTTCGCCTTTCAGGAACCATAATAATTCATAGATGATGGACTTTAGATGTAATTTTTTGGTTGTCAGCAAGGGGAAACCTTGGCTGAGGTCAAATCTCATTTGGTACCCAAAAACAGATTTAGTCCCGGTTCCTGTCCGGTCCCCTTTCTCAACGCCATAATCAATAATATGCTGCATCAGATCCAGGTATTGCTTCATTCTCACCTCAGTCTAGGGATTCTACTGATAGCTTATCATATTTCCGATTCAGATGCGATCAGGCTGGTCTGATAGAATAATTAACAGCAAAACAAGGAAAGTGAATGATGGCAGTAAATAATGTGACCCGTTTTTTGGACAGCCGGAAAATCCCTTACACAGTGTTTGAACTCCCCAAAAAGAAATTAGGGGGAGAGGATACTGCCCGCTTTTTAAATGCTCCACCTGAGATCATCTTTAAGAGCATTGTTATTGTCTGCAAACGGCCGGGTAAACCAATTCTTGCAGTAGTGCCGGGAAATCAGGAGGTCAATCTAAAAAAGCTTGCCAAAGCCATCGGAGAAAAAAAGGTTTCACCAGCCACTCAGCGGGAAGCAGAAAACATCACAAAACTGCAGGCAGGAGGTATCTCTCCCCTGGCTTTGATCAATCGGGGATTTGAGATCGTTATTCACAGATCAGTTCAGGATTTCAAACTGGTACACGTATCCGGGGGAGAACTCGGGGTAAATATCCGTTTGGCACCCGACGATCTGATCACCATCACCAGGGCTACCGTCGCAGATATCAGTTAAATACTATCCTTTGATTACAACCAACGGTTTGAGCTGTGCGACTTTGGCAGCAATACCAGCACTGGTTACAGTCTCTACCACCGCATCTACATCTTTATAGGCTGCCGGGGCTTCTTCTGCTAGACCAGACATAGAACTCACCTGGACTTTGATCCCGTCTCTCTTCAACTGTTTAAGCAAATCCTCACCTCGGATGGTTTTCTTCGCCTGCGAGCGGCTCATCACTCTTCCCGCTCCATGGCAGCTTGATCCAAATGAACGGGCCATGGCTTCAGAAGTTCCTCGTAAAACCCAGGAGGAGGTTCCCATGCTGCCGGGTACCAGGACTGGCTGACCAATGGTTTTATATTCAGCGGGCAGTTCCTCTCGTCCAGGGCCAAAAGCCCGGGTGGCTCCTTTTCGATGCACACAAACTTCCATCGACTTCCCATCAATCTGATGGGTTTCGATTTTTCCAATATTATGGGCGACATCGTAAACCAAGTGTAAATGCCAATCCTTAACCCTGCCTGCCAATACACTTTCAAAGGCTTCCCTGGCGTAATGGCTCAACACCTGGCGGTTGGCAAAAGCATAATTTGCCGCACAGGCCATGGCAGCCAGATATGCTTCTCCCTCCGGGCTGTCCATCGGTGCACAAACTAATTCTCTATCCGGGAGCTCGATGCCGTACTTGGCAACAGCACTTTGAAGACTCTTCACATAATCAGAACAAACCTGATGCCCTAACCCACGAGAGCCGCAGTGGATTTGCAGTGCCAGATCTCCTTCGTTTAGGCCCATCGCTCTGGCTGCTTTCTCATCAAATACTTTCGATACTAGATCGATCTCGATAAAATGGTTCCCAGCACCCAGTGACCCCACCTGATTCCTACCTCGTTTGAGAGCCCGGGGGCTCAGAAACCGGGGATCTGCTCCCGGGAGCTGACCTCCGTCTTCAGTCCGCCTCAAATCCTGCTCGGTCGCAAATCCTTTTTCCCTGGCCCAGCGCGACCCTTTCCGGCACACATCTTCAACTTCCCTGGGTGAAAAATGATGATGACCTCCGGTACCTACACCACTGGGGCAGAACTTGTTCAGGGTGGTTGCCAATTCATCCAAATATTTCTTTCCTTCCTGGTAGGTTATTCGGCTGCTTAGAAGGCGCACGCCACAATTGATATCGTAGCCAATTCCCCCGGGTGAGATCACACCTTCTGGAAAACGAGTAGCCGCAACACCACCGATCGGGAATCCATATCCCTGATGCATATCAGGCATTACCTTTACCGAGTCCACCAATCCAGGCAGTGAGCAAACATTCACTGCCTGCTCCAGGGATTTATCTCTGGCTACGTCCTTCAACAGGGACTCTGAGGCAAAGATCCGGACCGGGACCCGCATATCCGCCCGGTAGGAAACCGGAATTTCCCATTCATAGTCTGATATTTTTTTTAGATCGGTGAAGGAAATCATAGAGAACGACCTTTAAAACACTACTAAATCAAATATCAAATACAATATTAACTTCGTAACCCTGTTCTGTTTCACGGATGTTCAGCCGGTGGTAGGTGACCGCTTTGATATCACGCTGATAGGATCTAATCTGGGTTCCTTTCAGTTTGCCTTTGAGCGAAAATTCAGAACTGACTGAAAGACTATCTATTGAGAATAACATATAGTCCTCTGTCAGCCGGTAAAGTAATTCCTCCAGGAATAGGATTAATAGGCCTTCATAGTCCATCGCATCCAAAGAGATAGATTCTGTTACTGCGGAGAAACCTTCTTCATAATCCTCTATACCCGATAAATGAATCATCCCATCTGCGGCAGCTGAAAACAGGGAGGAGAGATCTTCACCCCAGGCCCTGATTTCCAGATCAGCTGTATGAGAAAGTTCTTCAAAGCCAGCAAGTTTATTTTTCATGATAACTTTAAGTATACATAATTCTGAGGTATTTTTCAGCCCTTTTGAACAAAGAAATTTATAAAACGGTTGATTTTAGGAAATTCTAGAGGGTGATGAATGTCAATCTTGTGGAAAGAGAACCCTTCTTCTATAATCACTTATAATCACCATTTCAGACAAATAACAGGAATTATCTCCGGTGAAATATGGCTAAAACTCCCCTATTTGCAGTAATTGGCGGATCTGGACTTTATCAGATCCCAGGACTTTCACAGACTACTCAACATGCAGTAGATACGCCGTTCGGAAAACCCAGCGGCCTCATCGTCGAGGGCGAGATAAATGAACAGCGAATATTCTTCCTGTCCAGGCACGGTAGCGGCCATGCCATTAACCCCAGCGAGGTAAATTACCGGGCGAATATCTATGCGCTCAAAACCCTTGGTGTAGAACGGGTCATCAGTGTAAATGCCTGTGGATCACTGCGGGAAGATTATAAACCTGGCGATTTAGTGATCCCGGACCAGATCCTCGATATGACCAAATACCGAAAAAACAGCTACTTTGAAGATGGGTTGGTTGCCCATGTGGGAGTAGCAGATCCTTTCTGTCCTGATCTATCCTCTCAACTTTTGCAAGCTTTCAAAAACACTGATGCCACTGTGCACGATGATGGCACGATCGTGGTCATCGAAGGCCCCAGATTTTCTACCAGGGCAGAATCCAATACATTCAGAAGTTGGGGCATGTCCATCGTTGGCATGACCAGTGCTCCGGAGGCTTTCCTGGCCCGGGAAGCTGAGTTATGTTATGCCTCAATTGCCCACATCACAGATTATGATGTTTGGCATTCCCGGGAAGAGGATGTTTCGGTTGAAATGGTCATGAAGATCATTTCTAAAAACACAGATTACGTTAAAGATGCCCTGGCAAATCTGGCCCAAGAACCCAAAGAAGATGAGCGCGCTTGCGGCTGCCAGTCTGCCCTGGAAAGCGCTTTGATCACAAATCCGGTCGTCATTCCTAAAACAACTCGTAAAAAACTAGGCTTGCTGGTATCAAAATACCTGGAGGATTGACCCATGAAAGAACTCACCATTCCTATCTTCGCTAAAGATATACGTGAACTGCATACCGGTGATACCGTTGCCTTGACCGGCATTCTGGCTACCGGTAGAGATGCAGTCCATAAATGGATGATCGATACATTCATCCGAAAAACCCGCGAACCCCAGGGTGATGATCTGGAAGTCTACGAAAAGATCAAACCCATATTTAAAAAAAGCGTGATCTATCACTGCGGACCGGTTGTGTCGGGAGTGGATACTGGCGAGTACAAATTCGTGGCTGCCGGCCCGACTACCAGCATCCGGGAGGAACCCTATCAGAGCGAGGTAATGCACCACTTTGATATGCGGGGAGTGATCGGGAAAGGGGGAATGGGGTCAAAGACTCTCCAGGCCTGCCAGGATGTACCAGCAGTTTATTTCCATGCCATTGGCGGAGCAGCCACGTTGATCGCTGAATCTGTGGAAGAAGTAGTTGGCGTTTATAAGCTGGACTTTGGAGTTCCAGAAGCGATCTGGGTCCTGAACGTCAAAGAATTTCCGGTTGTCGTGACGATGGATTCCCACGGAAAAAGCATCCACGCGGAAGTAGAGGAAGCTTCACAAAAGAAGTTGCAAGAACTGTTGGGTTAAAACATCAGATATAAATCGGAAGTCTTTAAAATATAATTCCTTATGAGTCGATAGCTTAAAGACTTCAGAAGTATAATCAACCGAACGAACTTGTAGGGGCGACGCAGTGCGTCGCCCTTTTTTATTATATATAAGCGCTCCCTTTTCTGATTTGCAGCATAATCGTAAGAAATTCTTCCTGTTTGACGTCTCTATTCTATGAAAAATTCCCAGTCATAATCCAAATTTAGATGGGAAATGGAGGAACACGATGTCAGATTTTAATAAAGAGATCATTCAAGAATTCCGAGCCAATGAAGGAACGGTCGGCGGCATTTTCGAAGGCATGTCCTTACTTTTGGTTCATACAACCGGAGCAAAAAGCGGCCAACTGCGGATAAACCCGACAGTTTATATCAAGGACGAAGATAACCTGATTATTGCAGCTTCCAAAGCCGGAGCGGACACTCATCCGGATTGGTATTACAACCTGGTAGCAAATCCGCAGGTGATTGTTGAAGTTGGTATTGAAACGTTCTCTGCTCTGGCAGATGTGCCTTCAGAACCAGAAAGGTCCAGTTTGTATGAAAAACTAGCCTCAAAATACCCGATGTTCAAGGAATATGAAACCAAAACCAGTCGTGTGATCCCGATTGTAAAGCTGGTCAAGAATTAACAACCAGAAAACAGTACAGATCCCTGAGAAAGAAAAAGGGCGACCCGGGGGGTCGCCCAATAAAAATTTAGAATATGTCAATTCACCAATCCAGACCCACCGCCCTGGTCAGGAATTCCATATATGGTGCCGCGGTCTTACAAAGCGCCAGGTAATAATTCAAAAAATCTGGTTTCATAACTATCTTTTCGTCCAGAACTATCGATGCCAGATAGTCTTTCCTTTTTAAGTCCACGATCAGGGGGTGATCAGGATCAAATCCTTTGGGTGGTCTTTTCAACGAATCCCCACCCATAGTAAATGTTTTCTTGAACTTCTTTTCCTGGATGATATTCAGCCATTGATCGGGATGAGTAGCGATCTTCGTCCGAATTTTAGTGATTGTTTCGGTGTTCGGTTTCCAGATCCCGCATCCAGCAAATACGTCCCCGGGCTCAAGGTGCAGATAATATCCCGGGGCATGCACATCCTTTCCACGTTTATGTCGGAAATGAATACCTGCCCCGGTTTTATAAGGCGTCTTGTCCTTACTAAATCTGACATCTCGATATATACGGAACATCGATCCCCCTGATATGCGGGGGATGGCCATAATAGATGTGCTGATCTCGGGTGCCCGCTCTGCAAATTGAGCAATAAAAGTCAATAAAGGATCTTTCACATCATTCTCATAACGGTCCTTGTTGGCCTGGAACCAGGGCCGATTGTTGTTATCCTTTAAGTCATTGAAAAAATCAAACAGCTTTGAATTTATAGTCATAACACTTTTCCTTGGCCATCAATTGATTAGATGTAAGTATATCCAGATTATTCGCGAGAAGGAAGATTTCCTTTTTTGGACGATCTCTTCTAGCAGGATATTACGCCTCTTATTTTTGCCGCCATGTGCAATCTGATTCCAGTGGTATAAATAGTCAAGTATGGAATGGATAAATAAACTCAAACTTGGCGTCCCTAAGAATTTGCTCCTGCTCACTGCCGGCCTAATGTGGACCGCAGTTGGCTTGTATCTGATATCTCTTACGATAGATTGGATCTTTGGACCCACCGTAAAATCACCCTGGATGTTCTGGTTGCCTGGAATAGGCCTGGCCTATCTGATATTCCGATTTGGATTTTCAAGATTAGCTCGCAAAAACAGCCTGAGAATTAATAATCTACCTATTGAAAAACCCTGTCTGTTCGCCTTCCAGGAATGGCATAGTTATCCTCTAATCGCATTTATGATCGGGTTGGGCATCACATTAAGGAATTACGCCCCCTTTCCAAAACCCCTGCTGGGAATCATGTATATCGGGATCGGTGGCGGTTTGGGATTGTCTAGCTTTCGTTATTATTGGCAAATACTTCAAAATAAAAAAAATCCCCCCGTATCTTAAGCTGATATTTGGCGTCATAATATAAGTGATGATGGACAGTAAACCTGAACTACTTCTGAAAAAAGCCCTTCAATACGATCAAAACGCCCTGGCTGAGATCTATGATCTATACAGCGATGCCCTGTATGCCTACGCATTCAAACATGTCGGATTGAGCCAGGTGGCAGAAGATCTGGTTGCGGAAACTTTTAGCCGTTTTTTAAAAGCTCTTGAACGCGGGGGGGGGCCAAAAGATCATTTGAGAGCCTATCTGTACCGGATCACTCACAATCTAATCACCGATTCTTACCGCAGGGAACCCCCTCCCCCCCTGGAACTGGCAGAAGAACTACTGCCGTCTAAAGGTGCTGATCCCGGATCTGTTGTCGAAAATATTCAGGACGCTGATCGGGTCAGAAATGCTTTACGCTTGATCACACCAGAGCAAAGCCAAGTGATTACATTACGCTTCCTTGAGGGTTGGAGCGGCCCGGAAATAGCCCAGGCATTAGATAAATCACTCGGCTCGATCAAAGCCCTCCAACACCGCGGCCTGGCAGCATTGGAGCGTATCCTGCTGGAAAATGACCCACCGCAAGAGTCTGGGTAGCAAACAACCCAAACAAATTATCTCTGCAAAGAAAAATGATCCCATGTAATTGGGATCTTTCTTGTTAAGGCCGTATCCTTTTATGGATTTTGGCGTCATATGGGGTAGAAAGTAATTTTTTTTGATACGAAGGATTTATTATGGATAAAAAAGAGATCAACCCCAGACTTAAAAAAGAATTGGAACAGCTTCAGCAAGTTCCAGAACGCGGACTGCAAGCCGAACACGCTGGCCGTGAGAAATATCTGGCACAGGTTCGAACCTTGAAACCACGACCTGTACAAGCAAAAAAACCCCTTCCTAAAGGGCGACGCCGATCTTGGGCACTCCGAATGGCTTCAGTTATAGCAGTTCTGGCTTTGGCTCTGGGAAGTATGGGGGGAACAGTGTATGCCGCCCAGGCTAGTGGCCCGGATGACCTTTTATACGGAGTAAAAACCCTGACAGAAGACATCCAAATCGGCCTGGAAAATGATCCTGAAGATCGTTTGAACTTAATCACCGATTTTGCTAACCGCCGCCTGGAAGAAATTGAAACCCAGGCAGAAGCGGGTGAACCGATATCAGAAAAGGCTCTTGCCCGTCTTGAAAAACATACCCACCAGATGCTGCAGCAAGCTGCCCAGATGGGCGAAGGTTCAATTGAAAACGCCCTCCGGCAGGTACAGCAATCCCTCGAACAACAGAGCCAGGTGATGACCAAACTGCAAAAACAAACTCCCGGTGGTGGAGAGCCAGGACTGGTCAAAGC
This sequence comes from uncultured Anaerolineales bacterium, assembly GCA_964582965.1. GTDB lineage: Bacteria > Chloroflexota > Anaerolineae > Anaerolineales > UBA11858 > B10-G9. The sequence goes on from CAZOUN010000027.1 coordinate 18,110, forward strand.
CCAGGAAGAGGTCCAATCACGGCTGCGATTAGTAGAGAATGGCATCAGCGAACCTCAGGGGTTCCAGGAGCAAATGCGGATAGAAAATTCCGACCAGCCTGAAAAAGGGAATGGCAATTCAGACACACCTGGGCAGGGAGAAAATGGACCCGGATCACAGGATGGAAATGCCATGCCGGGCAGTGGAAATGGCCCAGGCGCAGGTGGAAAATAATCAACAACAATACGAGTAGTAAATAAAACAGTATCAGTATTAGACAGAATAAAGGAGTACATCATGAAGGCAAAAAAACTGGGCAGAACAATTTTATTAGCTTTACTGCTGGCAGTTCTCACAACTGGAGCAGCCCTTGCCGCCGAAGGCGATCAGATTGAATTGACAGGGTACATTACGGAGCTCAATCCCATAGATGGCACCATCACAGTCGATGTTGATGGAGATCTCTTGACCACAGAGGATGTTTCCATCATTCTGGTGGGTGATAAATTTATTTTTGATAATCACGACGTGGGCGATCTCATCACAGTTCAAGGTACTGTTGGCGTGGATGATGTCGTTTTACTGACCGAGCTAAAAATCATGGCTCGCGTAAAAGATCAAATCAAATCGCAGGATGGTGAGCTGGATTCCTACTACTGCACCAATGATGATGTATATCACCCGGTGGCAGCAAAAGTCGCAGCCACCTACGGGGTTGACTACGGTGTAATCGAAGACTACCTGTGTGGCGAACCTTCAGTGCCCCTGGGACAGATCATGCTGGCAATTCAGACCGCAGCCGCATCTGGTGATGTCACCGGCTACACTGAATATCTGGATGGTTTTGAGAATATCAGCTGGGGTCAGATCTGGCAGGAATTGGAAGTGCAAGGCAAACCCGATCACGGGAAAGAGACTCCTCCCGGACAGATCCAGGACAAACAGGGCGAAGGCGATTCTGAAGAACCTGATGCCAATGGAAAAATGAATAAAGATGGCGAAGGTTCAATGGAATGTGAAGAAGGTGAGTTTTTATGTAATGTCTCTGAATGGTTTCAATCTCAATCCTCCCAGAAAGGGAAAAAATAAACCAAACTAACCAGCTCTTCCTCAATAAGGAATCAGCTTATCAAATCTGTAACTAGAAATAATGGACACCTGGACCTCCATCCAGGTGTCTATGCTATAAAGAGGATATGACAATGAAAACAAAATTAATTATCTCCCTGGGGATAATCGTGCTCCTGCTCGGTACGGTCGGGTGTCAGAGTAGTTCCCTGAATGGATCCAATTCTCTCTCCAAACCAGAGCCAACATCTCTGGATGAGTCTGCCACGGAACCTACTGAGAATCCAGATACAAATTGCTCAGCTATTAATCCTCATCCCGTAGCAGAAGGGATGACAGAAACATTTGAGATCACATACGATGAAGTAATGACGCTGTATTGTGATGGATACGCGTTCTCTGATATACTGCTGGCCCTGGAAACATCTGAACTGGTGGATCAAACCCCCGCGGCGCTCCTTGCCCGTTTGAGGACTCGCAGTTGGCAGGAGATCTGGGATGAATTTGGTTTAAATCTAGAATAAGAATAATGCTTTGTAAGTACAAAAAGGAACACCATTTAAAGTATGTTAAGGAAGTTTCCATGTCTAAACTTACCAATGGATTACTAAGAGTACTACTTACGACAGTAATTCTAATTACAGGCCTTGCCAGCACGTTGAAGACAGGTTATGCCCAAGATGGTGGCAATGAATTGGTCATCAGCGCTGCTATTTCTAAAGATTGCGGGGATGTTCAGTTTACATTCACCTGGAGTGAAGGAACAGCCCCATACTTTTTAATGGTAGATTTTGGGGATGGAGATTCAACCGGGATTGAAAACACAGCTACAGCCACTTTCACTATCAGTCATTCTTATCTTGATCAGGGTGACTTTAAGTGGAATGTACAGATACTTGAAGACAAGGTGGATGGGCTTTCCGGTGTTTATTCAGAAATATTGACATTGAAAGGGCCGGAAGTAACCCTGAGCAGCAGCCCCTTCCCACCCCTCTTTGTTGCAGGTGATGATGGTATGGTTGATTTTTCAACATCAGTTACCGGCGGCACGCTCCCGTATACATATGCCTGGGATCTAGATGGCGACGGAATTTATGAAGATGGCGAAACTCAAGAGACTGCATCTGACACCTATACCGAGGTTGGGAAAACATACCCTCAGGTCCTGGTGACAGATGGGTGCAGCTTCACAAGTACAGATACAATGCCGGTTGTAGTGGCGGATTCCGAAGATGTCTGCCATCCAACTGCTCAGAAAATCGCGGATGGGGTAAACACTATTTTCCCTGATCAAGCAGGAGATCTATACACGTGCGATGATATTTATGCGATCTTTGACAACGAATCAGAAGAAAACAACCTCGGTTTTGGCCGGATGTGGAAGGCTTATAACCTGGCCGAATCCATGGAAGAACTCACCTGGGAAGATATTCTGGACTGGCACCTCAGTGAAAGCGGCTGGGGGTCCCTATTACAACTGGACCGCTTTTCTGACTTACTGGAAGATCATGACCTGCCGGAGTTGATGGGCCTGGTTATGAGTGCAGAATACAGTCTGGGTGATGTCCGAACTGCGGTACGATCGGTTACTCGCTACGAAGCTGACTTTGAAGATGCCCTGACCCGGATTGCAGATGGCGCGAACCCCGGTGAACTGGGACAGTTCTATAAACTGGTGGCGGACCTGGAAGCCGATCCGGCCCTACTAGATGAATATTTGGCAGATGGGCTGACACTTTCTGAGCTCAAACATACCTCAAAATTCGCCGACAAGATGGAAGTTGAATGGACTGAAGTTGCCGATGCCCGCACCGAAGCAGACAGCTGGGGAGATCTCAAACAAGCCTACAACCTGGCAACTGATGAAGTCAGCGCCGCTGAGATCCTGATCATGGGGGTCCCGGATTATAAAGAGCTACTCCGGGAAGAAGACAAAATCGCCCGAGAGGACAAAAAGACCGCCCAAACAGAAGAAAAGGCCCAACAGACAGCTGAAAAGCTGGCAGAACAATTTTCCGCTGAGTTTGGTGACGTGATGAACCTGCTCAATGGAGAATGTGAAGGGGAGTGGGCCTGTGTGCGAAAAACACTGCGGGACCAGGAAAGGGAAATATCAGAAGGTTATACTGATAAAGATATCCAGACTGCCCAGCAGATCGCCTTCAAGTATGGCTTCACCGAGGACGAAGTCCTGGCCTACCACAAGGATTATTGCAGTGAGGACTGGTCTTGCACACGAGCTTACTTCCGGGAACAGGACATGAGCACCAAGGAAACCAGCAAGCCCAAGAAATAAACTACAACTTGAAACATTCAAAAGCCAGCTGAGAAATCTCAGCTGGCTTTTTGAATTCTTGACGAATGGCCACACTAAAAACTTCCCGGATTTGTCGATCAAAGGATCATGCTATACTTCGATTATTAAAGTTCGCCATGAAAATTGAATACTGATAACTGAATAATTGGGACCTCATTTATGACCTCTCGTGTTAAGGCGATCATTCAAACTCTATTCATTGTTTTCCTGTGGGGTACTTCCTGGGTATTCATCAAGATAGGCTTACAGGATATATCCCCTTCAGACCTGAGATTTCCCAAGAGTTCAGGAGAGATCGTTTAACGATTATTTGCATATATCTAATTAAAAACGATAATACTTCCTTATCAAACTGCTTGATATCATTTAGAATGGCCAAATATTACCAATTCTCCGCTTGTCAAATTCCTCGCAATCATTATAATTACTGAATAATCTCATGAACTTGCCATCGACTTTTATAATAGAAGAGTAATTGCAGATCATCTCTGCTCTCATCACTCAACCCGATAACAAAATACCTGATAGTGGAAATATTTACAGGGAGTTACTACCAAATTCGGAAAACGAATAATCAACCCCCCAAAATAACAGCACTGGATTATCCGATGCTGATAAAAATCTTGTTAAAAATATAATTTTTTAGGAGGTATGATGGGAGGACTTGAAACTCTACAAAATGCGACGCTTTTTGAACAGATCGGCCTCGGGGTCGTTCTTCTCACAGCTGTAGCTGCCCTGATCTACGCTTGGTTTCTTGCCCGCGAAGTTCTGCGGGAGGATCCCGGTACTGAAAAAATGCAGGAAATTTCTGAGGCTATTCGAACAGGAGCAATCGCCTATCTGAACAAACAGATGGAGGTTGTTATTCCTATTGCCTTTATTCTGTCGATTGTGTTATTTTTTACTGCACACCTTGCAGATGCTCCCTTGGCCATATCGATCGGACGCGGTGCAGCTCTGCTCCTTGGAGCCGCTTGCTCACTCGCAATCGGTCAGATCGGCCTACGTCTGATTGGCACCCGCGGTAATGTTCGTGTGGCAAATCAGGCTCGAATAGGATCATTCGCAGGCGCGCTGCGTGTGGCATATCGTTCTGGCACCATCGCCGGCATGCTGGCTGACGGGCTTGGCTTGTTGGGTGGCACGATCATCTTTATACTCTACGGCAAACATGCCCCGGAAGTTCTGCTAGGCTTCGGTTTTGGCGGCACTTTGCTGGCCATGTTCATGCGAGTTGGCGGTGGCATTTACACCAAAGCCGCTGATGTTGGCGCTGACCTGGTAGGCAAGCTTGAAGCAGGTCTGCCAGAAGATGACCCCCGCAACGCTGCCGCAATTGCGGACCTGGTAGGAGACAACGTAGGTGACTTCAGCGGTATGGCTGAGGACGTCTTTGAATCCTACGAAGTAACCATCGTCTCGGCAATGATCCTGGGATTGGCTGTGATGCAGCTAGATCCCACGCAGAGTCTTAAATGGATTGTTTTCCCACTTCTGGTCCGGGCCATCGGCGTATTTTCCAGCATAATCGGAACATACGCCGTTTCTATGTGGCCTACCAAAGGTGACGCTTTCAGGGCGATGGATCTTTCCTACGACCTTTCATCGATCATTTCAACTGTATCTTTCTTCTTTTTAGCAGTCTACTATGTCGAGGATATGAGGCTCTTTTCTGCTACTGCGGCAGGCATTTTGCTGGCGGTTGGCTTTAACAAGTACACGGCGCTCTTCACAGAACGCGAGACACCCTCGGTGAACAGGATAGTAAAATCGGCCAAAACCGGTTCTGCTACCCTCATCCTGGCCGGATTGGCAGTAGGTTACGAAAGCACAGTCTGGGCCGCGTTGATCATTGTTATTGTTATCCTGCTGTCGGTTGGTATCTACACGGTCACGATTCCGGCTGCCCTTGTGTCAACAATAATCATTGGGTCAGTGATTGTCGGAGTACTATTGGGTATCTACCTGGCAATCAAGTCAAAGAAGATTGAAAACGGGATCTTCTCAGCTGTCGGTGTTGTTGTAGTTGGGTTGATCATCAGCAGCTTTGAACCTGCTCCAGCTGGCCATGAATTTATTTTCATCATGTATTCGATAGCGCTGGCTGGTATAGGTATGCTTTCACACACCGGCAACAATCTGGCTATGGATGCCTTTGGCCCACTGGCAGATAACGCTGGCGGTATTGCCGAAATGGCCAAAGAGGATTTTACCGATCCTGAAAGCCAGCGAACGCTGGCCACCCTGGACAGCGTTGGCAACACTACCAAAGCCATCACCAAGGGTATTGCCATTGCTTCAGCAGTGATCGCGGCCTTAGCCCTTTTTGCCTCATTCATTGAGGTTACAGGGTTGGAAGTGGAAGGCCTGAACATCGCTGATCCTCTTGTATTTGTCGGGCTCTTGATCGGCGGCGCATTACCCTTCCTGTTCAGTTCAATCCTGCTGCGAGCAGTTGAGCGCGCCGCTGGTTTGATCATCGAGGAAGTGCGTAAGCAGCTCCGCATCCCCGGCGTGATGGAAGGAACCGTCAAACCTGCTTATGGCGTAGTAGTCCGCATCTGCACCAACGCAGCTCAGCGTGAGCTGATCACTGTAGCCATGCTCGGCATCCTGGTTCCCATCATCGTTGGCTTCTTGATCGGTGTCAGGGCTCTGGGCGGCTTCCTGGCAGGCATCATCTTGACAGGTCAGCTTCTGGCTGTCTTTATGGCCAATGCAGGTGGCGCCTGGGATAATGCCAAGAAACAGATCGAAGATGAACCCGCTGACCCAGAAAACAACCTGGGTAAGGGCTCCGAGCGCCATCATGCTAGCGTGATCGGCGATACGGTCGGTGATCCCCTCAAAGATACAGCTGGCCCCGCTCTAAACCCAATGATCAAGGTCGTCAACCTGGTTTCACTTCTGGCTGCACCATTGATCATCAGCGTAGCAGCTGCCGGTGGGACAATGAAAACTGTCGCGGTGATCATAGCTGTTGCCAGTTTGCTGGCACTGGGTGTAGCTATCTCATTCAGCCTGCGGGAAGGTAAAGGTTTGATTGACTGACAAGAAATGATTAATTAATATCCTGAAGAGGTATTGTTTCGAATGAAACAATACCTCTTCTTTTTTTAATATTTCAATGGGAATAAAGAATTCTGAAAAATTGGGTTGTGAGTTTGATTATTCCCTCTATAATGAATATATCGAAAGAATCTGTTTCCTCAAGAGGCTTTTCTCAAACTCACAAAATCAGGAATAAATTATGGTTGGTAAAGATCCTGCTGGTTCAATGTATTATCCCAAAAAAAGATCCTTAAACCGGTTGATTTACAAGCTCCCTCTGCTGCTATGGCGGTTTGGATTCGGACCTATCCTGAGCCACCCCAGCAGAGCTGGTAAAAAGATGATGGTGATAACAACCCTGGGCCGGAAAAGCAAACTTCCGCGGCATACCATGGTGTCTCAGATATCATTTAATCACAGAGACTATGCGATCTCTGGATGGTGGCAGCAAGCAGATTGGGTCAAGAATTTTCATGCGGATCCACGAGTGACGATCCAAGCGGGAGGCAGGATCTATTCAGCGGATGCCAGGCGAGTTGAAGATATTAAAGAGATCAGCGGTGTCGCCCAGAGTTTATTTGATAGCGGTGGTGATTCCCATTTTGGTTCTTGGCTGGAATCACTGGAAATTGAACCCAACCTTCCTGATCTGCTAAATAAAAGAGATAGGGTCTTCATTGTTGGTTTTGATCCCGCAGATCAGGAAGGGCCACCCCCATTAATTGCAAATCTGATATGGATCTGGGCAGTAATGATCTCATTGTTGTTGGGAATGATCTTTTTCTTTTGGTAATAACCTATACCCGGGGAACAAACAATTTATTCTCTGGAAGAATAAATTTACAATTTTCGACTTAGGACTGACAAAATCATGCCCAGACACACCAGAATCCAAGGCTTGATCATCCAAGATCATAAAATCCTCTTGATAAGGGGTTATGAACGGCGTACAGGTATTTCTTTCTGGGTTATACCAGGCGGCGGCCCTGAACCAGGAGAAACAGATGAAGAATGCGCCATTCGGGAAATGAAGGAAGAAACCGGCCTTGATGTCCGGATCGAAAAACTGCTCATCGAGCAGGAAGCGTATCCGGATGGTATTTATAAAAGACTCAAATCATATATCTGCACGCCCGTTGGGGGTTTTCCGGAACCAGGGTCCGAGCCAGAGGTTGAGATAAATTTTGAGATCGCGGCTGTTCGTTGGTTTAACCTCCAAGATCCATCCCAGTGGAGCGCTGATCTCTGCCAGGATCCATATACCTACCCTCATCTGGTTAAAGTCAGGGAACTATTGGGCTATGCAATCGAGAAGTAATACAGGCTGCCAATAAGAATAACTTTATTAACCTATAGGTCCCGGGGAGATGTCCAACCTTTCGTTGATCTCGGGAAAGGGCTGGGACAAGCTGGCCACCGGGGTAAAGGATACGGCTACTTGAACATAGAAAAGGTGATTGTCCATGTCAAAACCCTACCCGGAGCCAAAGAACTGCTCACAAGCTGTGCTCCTGGTGATGGCAACCCTTCCCCCTTCTACTACAAATTAGGCTTTGAAGAGACCTGGGAATGGGAGGATGATGAAAAAGTACTCAAACTGGAATTTTAATCCTCAATATTCTGTTGGTAATCATGAAATAAAAAGGTTCCGGTCCCCCATCCTCCATCGTTCATTATCTCTTCCCTGATATCCCTTCTCAAATCAATGATACACTCCTCCTAAGGAAAATATCTTATGGAACGAATTGCTGTTTACTGTGGGTCCAGTCCCGGAAAGAATCCAATTTACAAAGACGCTGCGATTGAGCTTGGAAAGGTCCTGGCTGCCAGGGGTATTACCCTGGTGTATGGAGGCGGATCTGTTGGATTGATGGGGATACTGGCCAGGACTGTTGTAAAACATGGAGGGGATGTGATCGGAGTCATCCCCAAGGCCATCGCTGAAATGGAAGTCGCTTATACCGATTTGGAGGATCTACGGGTTGTCGATGATATGCACAGTCGTAAAGCCTTGATGGCAGATCTGGCTGATGCCTTTATCGCCCTACCGGGCGGCATGGGCACAATTGAAGAGTTAATGGAAGTCCTCACTTGGTCCCAATTGGGTTTCCATCAAAAACCGTGTGGGTTGATCAATATTGCTGGTTTTTATGATCAGCTTCTATCATTCCTGGACCGGCTAGTAGACGATCAATTTGTCGCTCAAGAACATCGAAATATGCTCCTGATCGATACAAACCCCGAACGCCTGCTGGAGCAATTTCTCACGTTCGAACCACCTAAGATCAGTAAAGCCGAACGGGCAAAAAAACTTTCAGGAGGATAGCTTGTTCTTCGTAGACAAACCATTCGTTTCGGATTTTTTCAAAGAGACAGTTCGGGATCATGCAATTCCTGTAGTAGACACAGAAATCTCTCGAACACTCAGCTTGTATCCTGGCACCAAGATCATCTCAGAAACTGAGGCGATCGACACTATTCTGGAACCAGGGGTCCAACTGATCTATACCACCTCCGAAAATGCCCTGGGATGGATCATAAATAATTTGCCATTCAGCGATATTGTCGAAAAATTAGAGCTCTTTAAAAACAAGGTGGCCTTCAGAGAGTTAACTAGATCGCTGGTGCCTGATTTCTATTTCCAGGCGGTAAAAATGACAGACCTGGCCAGCATGCCCTATCCTGAGTTGGATCAGCCCCTGGTAATAAAACCGGCAACGGGTTTTATGAGCGAAGGAGTCCATAAGGTATTCGATGCGGATGATTGGGACCAAACTAAGGAAAGGATCCTGAACGATAGGAAAAAATCCAGGGATCTATACCCTCCAGAGGTTGTTAATTCAACATCCTTGATCATTGAGGAATGTATCAAGGGAGAAGAGTACGCCGTGGACGCCTATTTCGATGGCAATGGCGAAGCAGTAATCCTGAACATACTAAAGCATATATTTTCTTCATCTGATGATGTTGGAGACCGGGTTTATACTTCTTCGGCAGAGATCATAAAAAAGAATCTGTCTGATTTCACTTCATTTTCGACAGCTATCGGAAAGTTAGCAGGGATCAGGAATTTTCCTGCTCACATCGAACTCAGAAAGGATGCTACCGGCCGCTTGGTGCCAATAGAGATCAATCCTTTACGATTTGGGGGATGGTGCACCACAGCAGATCTGACCTATCATGCCTATGGATTTAATCCTTATGTTTATTATTATTCACAGTTAAAACCTGATTGGAAAGAAATACTCAAAGATAAAGCAGGGAAACTATATAGCATTATTGTTCTGGACAATTCCACTGGAGTAGATCCTGAAAAAATCAGAGGATTTGATTACCAGAAACTGCTTTCTGATTTTGAAAATCCCCTCGAATTGCGGAAATTTGATTATAAAGAATATCCAGTTTTTGGATTCTTGTTCACAGAGACAAGCGTTGAGAATGAAGTTGAGTTAGAACAGATCCTGGTATCGGATCTAAAGAAATATATTTCGGTCTCGAACAGCTAATAACAATGATTCCATCAAAGGTGTGCTTGTCTCTACAGTGACCATTGATTACCTGACTGCAGCAGCTGAATCACCCAACCTTGAGGACTACACAATCGATTTATTGGGTAGCCCCTATGAGGAAATACCGAAGATCTGGCAGGAAGCGTCTACGGTAAATTGGGCAGATGGAAACGATCCACCTTTTTTTAATGATACTCGGCGATAATGACCAGAGCATCTCTTCTGGACAATCCATCCAGGCTGCAGAAATCTTAAAAGATGCCGGAGTGTTTGTAGAGCTGCTCCTGATCCCGGCAGGCAACCATATGCAGATAAAAAGCAGCAGTCAATCTATGGAAGCAGTCGAACTATTCATATCAGAAATCATTCAATAAAGAGGATTTAGAATGGATACTATCAAAGTCGGCCTGGTTCAGATGGCTCCAATTTGGTTGAACCGCGAAAAAACCATCAAGCTGGCAAAGAAAATTGCCATTTGGTAGTTTTCGGAGAAGCGATCCTTCCTGGGTATCCTTTCTGGGTAGAGCGCACAGATGGCGCTCGCTTTAACGCCCTGGTCCAGAAAGAGATCCATGCTCATTACCAGGACCAGGCAGTACAAATCGAAGCCGGGCATTTGGATTCGCTGTTAAAAACAGCTAGAAAATATAAGTTGGCAGTCTATCTAGGCACCATCGAACGCCCTGCTGATCGGGGTGGACACAGCCTGTACTGCTCCCTGGTTTATATCAACCCTCAGGGAGAAATCTGTTCAGTTCACCGCAAGATGATGCCTACTTATGAAGAACGCCTGGTTTGGTCCACCGGGGACGGCAACGGCTTGCAGGTTCACCCCCTGGGCCCCTTCACAGTTGGCGGTTTGAACTGTTGGGAGAACTGGATGCCTCTCTCGCGGACAACTCTTTACGGGATGGGCGAGGATTTACATGTAGCAGTCTGGCCAGGAAGTCAGCGCAATACGTTTGATATCACAAAGTTCATCGCCAAGGAATCGCGCTCTTATGTGATCTCAGTCTCAGGTTTGATGCGTAAATTGGATATTACCCCTGACCTGCCCCACAGCCAATTGATGCAGGAAAACTTCGAAGGCACTCAGGCCGATGGTGGCTCTTGCCTGGCCGGACCAGACGGGGAATGGGTAATAGAACCTGTTATCGAGAAAGAAGGCCTATTGACTGCAGAGATCGCCCATCAACGCGTCCGGGAAGAAAGGCAGAATTTTGACCCTGCTGGTCATTACAGCCGCCCGGATGTCACTCGCTTGATAGTAGATCGAAGGCGTCAGGGCATATTGGAAATAACGACAGATAATCAAGGAAATCAAGATGAAGATTAAACCCTTTAAATTGGAACGGTATTTTGCAAAATATGAATTTAACGCCAAATACCTGCTGGCGAGTTCAGATTGTGAATCACTATCGATAGAGGATCTCCTTGCTTTAGAAGATGGGGCAGAAGACCAATTCAAGGAACATTGGCTTGGTTATACAGAATCTCAGGGGAGCCCTGCATTACGGAAAGAGATCAGCCAAATTTATGAAACAACTTCACCAGATCAGATCCTGGTCCACTCCGGCGCTGAGGAAGCTATTTTTACTTTTGTACAGGCCACTCTCGAATCGGGAGACCATCTGATCGTGCATTCGCCTTGTTACCAATCACTCTATGAGATTGCCACCAGTATCGGGTGTCAGCTATCCCGCTGGGAGGCCAGATCCGAAAATAATTAGGTTTTGGATGTTGACGAACTGATAGGTTTGGTCCAGCCCAATACGAAAACCATTATAATCAACACCCCCCACAACCTGAACTGAACCCCAAAAACAGGACACGAAATAAAACACCTCTCGTACAATATAA
>CAZOUN010000028.1:0-28063 GCA_964582965.1 uncultured Anaerolineales bacterium
GCATACGAATGATTTTATCTCCTCATCCGTTGCTCTAAATGTCTGAATTAACATATCAAATACTGATTATTTTATTGGGCGGAGGATTTGTACCTGGTGCTCTGATCGTAAACAAGAAAATGTCAGACGTATTCAGTTTAGACTGCGTCGTCATCCTCTCTCCGTTCGGCCTCCTCACAATGACACTCTTAAAATTAGCATAACAAACCATGTTATTTTTCCCCCTACCCTTGATATAATCTGTAACACGCGGTCGATCCTGTATGGACAGGCCTGCAATTTACTGGTGTTCTGAAAATCCTATTAAGGAGTCCTCATGCTTAATGACCCTCCTGTATCTTCAAAACTTCAAGAATTCCTGGAGAAGAATGGAAAGCGGGGCAGAGAAATGCTGTTGCCTGCTTTGCTGGAAACCCAGAAAATCCACGATTTCATCCCACCTGCATCAGCCAAGGCAATCGGCGCATCTTTAAATGTGCCTCTGGCAGATATCTACGGAGTGATCGAGTTTTACTCGATGCTCTCCAGCCAACCCCACGCTGAAACGCCGATCCGCATTTGCACAACACCCTCCTGTGCTTCCCAGGGCAGTGGAGAACTCGTTTCACAAGTTTGCCAGCATTTGGGTGTGGATATTGGCGAAGCTACCAGGGATGGACGTTATATCGTGGAAGAGGTGGAATGCCTGGGGTTATGTGATCACGCTCCCGGTGTGTTGGTGGGAGATGAGATGGTTGGAGAAGCGACTCTGGATAAGATCTTCAACCCAGGAGATCATCCCCGCAGCCAGATCTACGGTGCCCCGCTTTACCTGATGGCCCGATCTGGTGAGATAGACCCCCTCAGTACGGATCAGTTTCAGGAAAAGGGTGGATTTGCCGGATTGAAAAAAGTCCTCAAACTATCCCCAGATGATGTGATCGAGATAGTGAGTGATGCCGGCCTTACCGGGCGGGGAGGAGCTGGATTCCCAACTGGATTGAAATGGAAAAGCTGTGCCGAGGTGGATCGTTTCCCTAAATACCTGGTATGCAACGAAGATGAGTCCGAACCTGGTACTTTTAAGGATCGGGCATTGATCGAGGGTGATCCATTTACCATTATAGAAGGTATGATCATTGCGGCCTATGCGGTGGGTGCCGGGAAGGGTTTTCTTTATATCCGGGGTGAGTATACTCACTCCCACCAAGTGATCTCCCAGGCACTGGAAATTGCAGCCCAGGAAGGATATTTGGGAAAGGATATTTTAGGATCAGGGTTTGATTTTGAAATTGAACTTCGCAGCGGGGCAGGGGCCTATATTTGCGGTGAAGAAACTGCCCTTTTTGAATCTATTGAGGGCAAACGAGGATTTCCACGTGTTAAACCCCCATATCCCACTACACATGGTTTATTCAACCAACCAACTGTGATCAATAATGTGGAAACACTGGCCAATGTAGCTCTGATCTGTAAGATTGGCCCGGAAGAATATCAGAAACTGGGCTCGGAGGATTCATACGGCCCTCGTTTGTTCAGCATCTCAGGAGATATCAACCGGCCCGGGATCTACGAGATCACAAAACCGATCTCCTTGGCAGATTTGATCTATGAAAAAGCAGGAGGAGTCCGGGATGGGAAGGAACTCCGGGCCGTGCTCTTGGGTGGTGCGGCTGGGAAATTTGTCGCCCCGGATCAGCTGGATGTGCTGCTTACCACCCAGGGAACCAGGGATGCCGGACTTTCCCTTGGTTCAGGCGCTGTTGTAGTGTTTGATGAGGATGTCGATATGAAATTCGTGCTCCACGGCCTGGGGCACTTCTTTGCCCATGAAAGCTGCGGGAAATGTTATCCCTGCCAGCTGGGCACCCAGCGCCAGGCAGAGATCCTGGATCGAAATCTGCGCGGCCAAGCTTTACCGGGAGATATCGAACGTCTGGAGGATGTGATCGCTACCATGACGGACAGCTCGCTCTGTGGATTGGGACAGACAGCTGGATTGGCAATCGGTAGTGCGCTCAAGATCTGCCCGGAATATTTTGAAATTGAGGAGGTCAGCCATGGATAAAGAAAAACTCGTTCAGCTGACCATTGATGGAAAGGAATGTCAGGTACCAGAAGGATCCACTCTGCTGCAGGCAGCCAGAAACCTGGATATCAACATCCCTGTAATATGCCTGCATGAGGCCACAACTTCGGAAGGACTTTGCCGCCAATGTGTGGTGGAAGTAGAGGGTTGGGGCCGCCTTGCGCCGTCTTGTATCACGCCCGTTGCAGATGGGATGGTGGTCTTCACAGATAGCGAACGTGTGATCCGAACCAGGCGCACGATCCTGGAAATGCTCAACGCCAGTGTGGATCTCTCGAACTCGCCTGAACTGCAAGCCCAGATGGAAATATATGGGGCTGATCCAGAACGATTCCCGGGTGCAAAGAAACGTGAAAGAGAGATCCTGGATGACAATCCGTTCTATGTTAGGGATTATTCTCAATGCATTTTGTGCTGGCGCTGCGTTCAGGCCTGTGCAGATGATATGCAGTATACCTACGCCCTGGCTATCGGGGGCCGGGGGCATGACAGCAGGATCACTACCTTTTTCGATGTTCCGCTCCCGGAAACCACCTGTGTTTTCTGCGGAAACTGTGTGGCTGTTTGTCCAACTAAAGCCCTGCAGGGCAAGACTGAACATCTGCTTGAAGAAGGTCTTCAGCATCATGAGATCAGAGCCCGCAGACGGGAAGAGCGTCTGGAGAAAAGGAGGTCAAAATGAGCGAGACGGCCAAAACTGTTCGCAGCACCTGTCCGTACTGCGGTGTGGGTTGCCAGGTCGACCTGAAGATCCATGAAAATCATATTTCGCGGGTGGATGCTCCTTTTGATGTCGCTCCCAACTACGGACGCTTGTGCACCAAAGGCCGCTACGGGATAGATTATGTCTCTCACCCTTCCCGACTTACTTATCCGATGATCCGCAAGGACCTGGGAGCCCGTCCTCGCAAGCCTGTGGGATTATCCAGTTTCCGGCGGGCAAGCTGGGAGGAAGCCCTTGATCTGGCAGCAGAAAAACTGGCGGCTATCGTCAAGGAGAATGGCAGTGATGCCCTGGGAACTTTCTGTTCGGCTAAAGCTACTAACGAGGATAATTACCTTTTCCAGAAGTTTGTCAGGGGCGTTCTAGGAACCAATAACGTGGACCACTGCTCCCGTTTATGCCATGCCGCCTCGGTAGCAGGATTGCAGATCACTTTGGGTTCATCGGCTATGTCCAACTCCATTGCCGAGATGAAAGATCTCGAGGTTCTGCTGGTGACAGGCTCTAACACTAGTGAAACCCATCCGGTCATATCGACCTTCATGCGCGAAGCTATTGTAAAGAATGGCGCCAGGTTGATAGTGATCGATCCACGCCAGATAGAAATGTCTCAATTTGCGGACCATTTCCTGCAGCTGAAACCGGGTACTGATGTCGTTATGTTCCAGGCATTGGCAAATGTGATTGTTAATGAAGGGCTGGTTGACCAGGAATTCCTGGAAAACCGGGTGGAAGGATTGGAGGAATATCTGCCATCTCTTGAGCCATTCACACCGGAATATGCAGAAGAAATTTGTGGAGTTCCAGCGGAAGCGATCCGTCAGGCAGCACGCCTGTACGGGAAAGCCAATGCCGCAGCGATCTATTGGGGCATGGGCATCAGTCAAAGTTCTCATGGCACAGATAACGCCATTTCATTGGCTAATCTAGCTTTGTTAACCGGCAATATTGGCCGGCCAGGAACAGGCCTGAATCCCCTGCGCGGCCAGAACAATGTTCAGGGTTGCTCTGATTCAGGTGGCCTTCCTAATGTATATCCAGGTTACCAGCTGGTAAACGATCCAGACCTGAGATCGAAATTTGAACAGCACTGGGGAGTTCCCCTCGATCCTGAGCCGGGCTTGACCACTATGGAAATGGTAGATGCAGCGGAGAGCGGCGCGATAAAGGGCTACTATGTGATGGGGGAGAACCCGATGATGAGTGAGCCTGATCTGCTCCACGCCCGGCACGTGATGGAAAATCTGGATTTCTTGTTGTACCAGGACATCTTTATGAATGAAACTGGTGAATATGCGGATGTGATCCTTCCAGCGGTGAGTTTTGCGGAAAAGGATGGCACATTCACCAACAGCGACAGACGGGTTCAGTTGGTTCGGCCAGCCATCAAACCGCCCGGTGAAGCGCGGCCGGATTGGGAGATCATCCAGGATCTGGCTCTCCGGGTTGAAGAAAAACTTGCTCGGAAAGGGAGTGCAGGCTTCAAATTTACCCATCCTTCCCAGATTTGGGATGAAATGGCAGAATTGACACCACCCTTCCAGGGTATTACTCACGAACGGGTTGAAAAAGAAGACGGGGTGCATTGGCCCTGTCCCACACCAGATCACCCAGGAACCCCTTATCTCTTCACAGATACATTCCCAAGGGGCAAGGGAAAATTGACCCCACTGGTATATCGTCCCTCTGTTGAATTGCCAGATAATGAATATCCTTTGATCCTTTCTACTGGGAGAGTGTTGTACCACTGGCATGGCGGCACAATGACCCGGCGCTCTAAACTGGATGATATTTATCCAGAAGCGTTGGTGGAAATCCATCCTGATGATGCCAATGATATCGGTGTAAATTCTGATGATTGGGTGAAGATCCGTTCCAGACGAGGAGAGATCGAGGTAAAGGTGCTGGTTACGCAGCGTTCGTCAAAAGGGATGGTGTTCTTGCCGTTCCACTTTGTGGAGGCAGCAGCTAATATCCTCACCGTGGATGCCAGGGATCCGCAGGCGAAGATCCCGGATTATAAGGTTTGCGCTGTTGCAGTAGAAAAACGCTGATTGACAACTCAACTCAATCAAACGGTATAATTGGTGCATCAGATCAGGAGGCCCTTTATGGCTGGGAAATTGGTTCTTGTGGCAGGCAATATCGGAACGGGAAAAACATCTCTGACAGAACGTCTGGGGGAAAGATTGGGATGGTGCACTGCCTATGAATCAGTGATTGATAACCCCTATCTGGGTGATTTTTATCAGAATATGGATGCCTGGTCTTTCCATCTTCAGGTTTATTTCCTGGGCCACCGGGCCCAGCAGCATTTGGAGTTGGTCAGCGATAATCGTTCTGCTATTGCAGATCGCAGCATCTATGAAGATGTGAAGATCTTCGCCAGGGCACTTTATCAGCAGGGCAGCCTCTCAGAGAGGGATTACCGCTCTTACCAGCGGGTTTTCCAGATAATCGCGGACCATCTTCCTGAGCCAGATCTATTGATCTACTTGATCGCACCCCCGGAAATTCTGCAGAAGAGGATCGAGGAAAGAGGGCGGGCGATCGAATCCGGCATCAGCCTGGAATATTTGCAATTGCTGGATTCATTCTACGAGGAATGGATGAGCACATTCAACCTCTGCCCGGTTTTGAAGATCCGCTCTGATGACCTTGATTTTGTTCATAAAAAAGGCCATCTGAATACTGTCGCCAACCTGGTCCAGGAGAAACTGACCGGGAAAGAAGAGATTGTTTTCTAAATAGGGCTGGTTTCTCAAATTTACAGAAGCTCGTCGTCCCGTCCGCGGGACGACTTTTTTTTATTGAGCATCCGAGGACGGGCGTTTGAGCGTCGAGGATTCAATCAGAATTTTGTTGATGAAAAAGGCCATCTGAATACCGTCGTCAACCTGGTTCAGGAGAAAGAGTGCTGGACAGAAGGAATTGTTTTTTTAAATTATTATTCTCTTATTCCGGCTAGGATAGGGGGAAATACTGCTGAACCATCATCCAATGGGGTGATGATCTTTTTCAACTTGCGTAGTGATAAACTCAATATCTTTGCCTTCGCGGGGTTTCGAAAAATAGAATCCCTGGCCGAGATCACAATCTAACTCAAGCAGTTTATCTAAATGATCGTTTGTTTCGATGCCCTCAGCTATTAAAGATATACCCAGAGCTTTAGTCAGGAGCTGCATGGATTTGACGAGGGCGTAGTTCTTCTCTTCATCGAGAGCCATAATGAATTGGCGATCAATTTTAATAGCGTCAATGGGGAATGTTGTCAGAAAACTTAGAGATGAAAAACCTGTGCCAAAATCATCAAGATGTATATTCACGCCATGCTCCCGAACTTCTGATAATTTCACTTTGGCATCTGATGGGTTAGTGATCAAGGCGGTTTCGGTTACCTCAAGATTCAATCTATCCGGGGGCAAATTAGTGTCTTCGAGGACTTTGCAGATTTGGTCTACAAAACTGGAATGCATTAACTGGATAGCGGAGATATTTACACTGATTGTTGAATTTTCACTTACTAGATCTTTTTCACGCCAAGTTTGGAATTGTTGACAAGCTTCCTCTAAAATCCACTTCCCTAATGGATGTATGAGCCCAGAGTATTCGGCGATAGGGATAAATTCATTTGGTGATATTGTTCCCCGTTCATAGTGATCCCACCTGACCAGGGCCTCATAGCTGATAGGCTCCCTCGAATGTAGTGAATTGATAGGTTGATAGACCAATCTGAACTCACCCTTTTTTATACCGACACGCATTTGACTTTCGATGGTTAGCTTGTTCAATTCGCCAGTATGCATCCCTTTTTTGAAGATAGTAGTTTGGTTCTTGCCTGTTTTTTTCGATTCGTACATGGCAAGGTCTGCATTGCGGAGGTAATCTTCCGAAGTTTTATATACAGGTGATGAATGTACTATACCGATAGAAGCAGAGACTACTAATTCATGCCCTTCTATGACTACAGGTACCGATAAATTTTCATTTAAGCGGCTGCAGAATTGATTGACAGTCTCGATGGATGTAACGTTTTCCAACAGGATCACAAACTCATCCCCGCCGAATCGGGAAGAAGTGTCTGAAGCCCTGCTGGACGATTGTAATCGATTGCCTACCTCGATAATGAATTGATCGCCGACGCTGTGGCCCAGGCTGTCGTTAATTCGCTTGAAATTGTCCAGATCCATATATATGACTGCAAACTGATCATCTGGAAATCTAGCTGAACGGGCGATGGCATGTTTTAGATGTTGGCTGAACAAAGTCCTGTTTGGAAGACCAGTCAATGAGTCATGCAGTGCGGCATATTTTAGCCGATTCTCATATTTCTTTTGTTCTGTGACATCCCTGTTGATGCACTGGATCGCCATGTTTCCTTCATACTCCACGAGTGAGGAGTTGATTTCAAAAGTCATTTTTGAATTTGGCAGAGAAAAATGAGTGATTAGCTTGTTGCAGTAACCGTTTTGGAATGTTTCATTGACCAATTTTTCTGCTAAATAACTTTCATCAATGATTGTGTGAATATTTTGATTGACAAATTCACTCTGGTCAATTCGGTAAAGCTCACACGCTCTATTATTGACGCTGACTATATTTCCATGTTCTGCATTAATAATGATAATTGCATCGTGGGCATGATTGAATATACCCTGGAGTTCCCGGCGGGACACTTCCAGGTCTTTTTGGGTCTTTTTCCTGGCTTCGATCTCATCAAGCGTTTTTTCCATTAAACGGGTATTGACCAGAGCGTTAGCGACCTGGGAGGCAAA
The DNA here is from genome assembly GCA_964582965.1 of uncultured Anaerolineales bacterium. GTDB lineage: Bacteria > Chloroflexota > Anaerolineae > Anaerolineales > UBA11858 > B10-G9. The sequence continues at coordinate 7,568 of CAZOUN010000028.1, forward strand.
GACCGAAAAACCTGGTAGATCCTCCTCTCTCAGTTTGTCGCCCCAGACCATGATGGATCCGACCGATGCTCCCTGATAAACCATCGGTACATAGACTGCGGGTGTGTTGTCCGAGATATCAAGTATTTTGGCACCGCGATTAATAAGCGCTTTTGGAATATTGGAAAAAAGATCATACAGGTGTTCTTTGAAGCTTGGGAAGAATATTTTAATTTCTTTTTCGTAAAGATCAATATCCTTCTGGGTCATTTTATCCCGGGTAAAATTCCTTCCGAGAATTTTTATTTTCAATTTGCTCTCGATGATATTTAGTAGAGACAAGTCTGAAGATATGTATTGGATGTGAGCGTTTGATAAACCTTTGTCAACTAAGGTCACTGCGCACTGGAAATCATATTTCTTTAACTCATTTCCCAGGATGGGGAAAATTTTCTCCGGATCATTCACTGAAGTGATATCGATTGCCACCTCACTGAGTGCGTTTAAAAGCGAATTTGTATGTTCAAGCTCGCGGGATTTTTCTAATTCCGCATCAACAAGATTTGCGTTTTGCAGGGCATTCGCCAGCTGGGATGCAAAAACTGAGAACGCTGGCATGTCATCTTTGTTTATAATCTCTCCCCAGAAAGCAATTGACCCGATTATTTTTTCTCCGATGAGCATGGGGACAAAGATGGCTGATGATGTTGCATCAATTCCAATAAATTCCAATGCCCGGCTGCGTATGCCTTTTTGTACCTGGGGAAATAGAGGGGTTATATGATTGTACAAATTTGTGATGAAGACATTTTTCTTTTTTAAATAAACAGATCGAAGGCTATCGGTCCACCTCGAAGATGGAAATTCGTAGCCGATCAATTTAAAACCAGCAAGCCTTTCAATTTTATTTAATATCTCTGTTTGTATATTAATGAATTCTAAACTGCTTGCCTTACCTCCTTCTTCCAATTTTGATACCATACAGTTGTAATTCAGTTTCTCGATCTCCCTGCCGAGAATTTTAAATAGTTTTTCCGGATTGGTCGTCGATGTCAATTTCACGGAAACATCGCTAAGTGAGTTAACCAGAGAATACGAATGGAGTAGCTCTTTAGATCGCTTACCCTCTAAGGCCGAGAGGCGAGCTTTTTCGAGCATATTAGCGATCTGGTCGGCAAATAATTTAAAAGTTCCCAGATCTCCTTCTTTCACATTCTCTCCCCAGATTGTCAGCGAACCAACAGGTTTGTTCTGGCTGACCAGAGGCAGGAAAAATGCAGGAGTTCCTTCTTTAATATCAATCAATGATAACGCCCTGCGGCCAAGCTGTTTTGGAATACGGGGGAAAAGGTTGACCAGATGCGGAAAGATGTTGGGTATAAAATTAGGTTCTTCACTTTTATAGATCCATAAGGATGGTCCATCATCATCTGCCCTGGTAAATTTCCGCCCATGGATATTAATTCCCAGTAGCTTTTCAATTCTGTTGATTTTTTCTGATTCAGAAGTAAAGCTAAAATATCCCGATTGGAGGTCAGGCGTTAGGAGGGTGATCATACATTTATAACCAAGCTTCTTCAACTCACTGCCCAAGATGGCATAACCATCATCAATCTTCGTTGTTGAGGTTATCTTCGCTGATAATGAGTTTAGCGCCCGTAACTGGGCATTGGTGTGAATTAGGTTTTGGTTCATCAGCTTTTCTGATTCACCTAAATTCACCTTATCAAGCATAGACGCAATTTGACCAGCGAAAACCCTACAGGCAGGCAGATCAGGTTCTCTCAGGTTTTTCCCCCAGATGATGAATGTCCCAATAATCTCATCAGCAATTTGCACCGGCAGAAATCCGCCTTTCGTTTCATCAGAGACACCAAGGATGTTTATGGAAAGGGTGGCGATCTTTTCGGAGATGGGGATGAACTCTAATAGCACATCCAGAAAGTCATTTACATAAAGGTTTTTGCCTTCTTGATACACTGATTGGATTATTTCGTGATATTCGCTTATATTTTTTCTGGCCATACCAAAGGACATGCCGGAAAGTTTTTGGACCTTTTGGAGAAGAGGAATATTGATTGAATTGTATTTGATATATGCTAACTTTGTTTCAGGATCTACGAGGATGACAAGAAAATCATAGCTGAGCTTTTGGAATTCGCCAGCCAAAGTGCTGAATAGGATATCTGGATCCTTGATCTGGTTTGTTCTATTGGTTATCCCTACAAGATGTTCGGCAATGCTGTCGTCACCTGGTAAACTGCGGGATGAATTACCGGAGTTGAGGGTACGGTTTAGTTTGTTTTTCTGAAAATAGTTATTGGCTGTGAGAATTAGACCGCTCCCGGCTAATAGAAAAACTATCGGTCCCTTAATAAATTCTACATAATCCCTGTTCCAGTTTAAGAAATATATAACAATTGCTGCTGCGACCGTACTTAGGGTGAACAATGTACTATGCAGTTTATTAGATAATAAACAGGCTAAGATGATGGGGAAGATCAGGTACAGAAGATACCAGTAGCCAATTACAGAATAAAAGGCTCCTATTCCCAAGATTGATAAGGCGCTCACTACTGCAGCAATATTTCCTGCCAGGGTTGTGTGCCCTCTCCGAGAGAGGATATAGGAGATTGAAATGACGAATGTAGTTAAAAGGGCCAGGAACAAGGAAATTACTTGCTGAATATTGGAAAAGTTCTCTGAAAAGGCCAACATTAATGAGTAAGATAACCCAATTAGTACCATTCCGAGCAATAATGAAGAAATACCTGTTTCGAGGCGAGGGTGGAAAACATCATGATTGGACGGAATATTTTTTTGACTCTGCATATTTTCTCCGGATCCCATGGGTTACCTTTATTCAGCTAAAATTTCTCTGAAACATCGCTCGATTTTAGCAATTTCTATACCTGTATTGTAAAATTTCATGGGGAGAAACGCCTTACAGGTGCCTAACATAATAATGGTCAGATATCAATTTGAAATTGATGAAATCTTCAAATATTTATTGTCCTCTTTAAATAGCTTGCCCATCGCCTTGCCTACCCCCCGTTGCCTTCCATTGTTCTTATAATATTTCCCCTCAATTATTCAGAAATCGTTAAGTTTTTACAAAGATTTTACACCCCGATTGATTCCAGTTTACACCTATCCTCTATCCTTAAGGCGTAGTTCAAATTTACACTTAATATTTGGAGGAAATATGTTTAAGAAAGTAGTATTACCCCTGATTGCTGCAATCCTGATAGCTGTGACCTTTAGTGGTACAGCCCTGGCAGCGGAAGACGATCATCCGGAATTGCTAAAGGCCCGTGGTGAAGTCATTGCTGTTGATCCTGCAGCAGGGAAGTTCCTGATCGAGAAAAATGATGGCACTGTTCTGACCTTTTTTGTTAATGGAGATACCACCTTCCGGGGGTTGGAAAGCTTGGAAGAGATGCAGGTAGGCTGGAAAGCAGGTGTCGCCGCCCAGGAAGGTGAGGGTGGAAAATTATGGGCAGTCCTGGTAATTGCTGGAGATACTTCGGATATATTACATGTTCGAGGAAGGGTGACCGATGTCAATACCTCTGCTGGAAAGTTCTCTATTGAGACCTCAGATGGAACCGAACTGAGATTTTTTGTAGATGAAAAGACTCGTTATGGCGGCCAGATCTCAACTTTGGAAGAACTCGAAGTAGGAATGGGTGCCGGAGTCGCTTATACCGAGCATAGTGAGGGCAAATTGATCGCTGTTGGATTGATCGCTGGTAGTGCGCCGGATTTGATCAAGGCCAAGGGTGAGGTCACAGCAGTGGACGCCAATCTTGGTAAGTTCGAGATCGTTACTGCAGAAGGCACCCGGATGCGTTTCTTTGTCGATGAAAAGACCCGCTACCAGGGCCAACTTTCCAGCCTGGATGAAATGCAGGTTGGCTGGCAGGCTGGTGTAGCTGCCAAAGAGGGCGAAGATGGGACACTGACCGCCGTGCTGGTGATTGCTGGTATCCGTCCTGAAACGATCCGTGCCCAGGGATTAATTGTCGGTGTGGACGCTGCCGCCGGGAAATTCCGTCTTGAAAAAGAGGATGGAACAATTTTGACCTTCTTTGTGAATGATAAAACCACCTATAAAGGTCAGGTTGAAGGCATCCGTGATCTGGAAGAAGGCATGCGGACTGCTGTTGGTGGTTATGAGGATCAAGGTGGAAAGTTGATCGCCCGGGTAGTTGCAGCTGGAAATCCCCAAAATGAACGCCCCGAACTCATTAGAGCCCAGGGAATAATCAAAACAGTCAGTCCGGGCGCGGGTAAATTCCAGCTGGAAAAACCGGACGGTTCTGTGCTGACAGTTTATGTAGATGCCAAGACCGGTTTCCGGGGACAAGTGGACAGCTTTGATGATCTGGAAAAGGGCATGCGGGCCGGATTTGCAGGTTATATCAATGAAGATGGGGTGATCATCGCCCGCGTAGTAGTGGCCGGGCATCCCCGGGCGGACAGGCCAAATGCCGAGCGCCCTGGTGGGGAAAGGCCCACGCCGGATGCGGATTCATCCCTGGATGACCGAACCCAAGCTCCAATTTCCTGAAGAAGTTTCATTTCGTGGCCCTGGAGTATCTAAATTCCTTCAGGGTCCCACTGAGATCGCAATCTCAACTTGAGACTTTCTGATCTACTCCTGGCGCCAGTTTTCTCTGAAATCTGGCGCCTCTTTTTGATTTTCCTCTCGGAGCAGAACAAACCTACCGGGGCTTTCTAAAGCTCCGGGAGGTTACTATAGAATGATATAATTGCCAGAACTTGTTGGCAATTAATTAAAAAGTGAGGAATAATGGCAAAACAATATAGTACACCCCCTGAAATGACAATCGATCCATCCAAAGTGTATACCGTTAATCTGGAAACCAGCCGGGGAAATATCGTGCTGGAGCTTTATCCGGAACATGCTCCTAAAACAGTAAATAACTTTGTTTTTCTGATCAATGAATCGTTTTATGACGGGGTGATCTTTCACCGCGTGATCGATAACTTCATGGTTCAGGGTGGCGATCCTGATGGAACTGGAAGCGGGGGACCAGGGTATCGTTTTGAAGATGAGTTGGTTGGCAACCCGCTGAAACACGAATCCAAAGTGATTTCAATGGCCAATGCCGGCCCCAATACCAACGGTTCACAATTTTTCATCACCCATCTGCCCCAACCCCATCTCGATGGAAAACATACTGTCTTTGGGAAAGTAACCCAGGGTGTGGATATAGTGGACGCTATCCGCCAGGGTGATGTGATCACGAAGGCTTCAGTGCAGTAGGAAAACCGTAGCTTGCAGGATTATCATTTTTTTAGTAAGATAATTTCCGCGAGGTAATCCCATCCGGGTTCCTTCGCGGAAAAAAATTAGAGAGGAGGTGTATGGAAAATCAGTAAAAACGGGAAAATAGCGCATGGGCTCAAGGAACGATCTTGAGTTGACGAGGATGAGGGTTCCTCCTTCGGGAGGCTAACCGGTCGGGGGATAGAGAAAAACCGGGAAAATCGAACTATCAGCGGAAGCCCTCCGGAGTTGTCACACTCCGATATTTCCCTCCAAACCGAAAAGGATGACAAAAACCCGGGCGACCGGTGGGACAACATCATCCCAGGTGACTACAATTTTCAATCAACGAATTTAACTTGTCCGGATGACATGGCATGGATTAATCCATGGTTGTTGGGCAAGCTTAACTGAAAAGTTTCAGGAGGGCAAAACCTATGTGTGGAATTGTTGGATATATCGGGGGGAAAAACGCGACCCCCATAATTATGAATGGGTTAAAGAAGCTGGAATACCGCGGTTACGATTCCGCTGGAATCGCGGTCCTTGAAAACGGGGGCATTGAAGTACGGCGGGACGCTGGCAAATTGGAACGTTTATCTCAACTGGTTCAGAAATCGCCCATCAAGGGCAAACTTGGAATTGGACATACACGCTGGGCAACCCATGGAGAACCCAATACCCGCAACGCCCACCCCCATCTCGGTATGACTGGGGATGTGGTTGTCGTTCATAACGGTATAGTTGAAAACTTTACTACTTTACGAGAAGAATTGATAAGTGAAGGTGCTGAATTCCAGTCAGAAACTGATTCGGAAGTGATCGTGCTGCTAATCGAACGCTACCTATCAGAGGGTGACCTGACCAGCGCAGTTCAGAAAGCGCTGGCCCTCTTGAAAGGTGCCCATGGCATTGTAGTGATGAGTAAAAATGAGCCAGACAAGATCATTGCCGCTCGAGTAGGCAATGCCGGGGGCGTGGTGTTGGGCATCGGCCAGGATGAAATGTACATTGCCTCAGATCTGCCGGCGATCCTGGAGCATACCCGGGATGTGATCTTCCTGGAATCGCACCAGATGGCTGTGGTCACCCGCCAGGCTGTGAAAGTAATGGGAATGGATGGCAAAGAGATCGCTGCCGAAGTTCATAATGTACCCTGGGATCCGGTTTCGGCGGAAAAAGGGGAATACCGCCACTTCATGCATAAAGAGATCCATGAGCAGGTCCGCTCATTGACTGATACTATTGCTGGACGGGTAGATTTTGAATCAGGTTCTATCCAACTCCCGACCCTAAATCTCACTCCTGATTTGGTCCAAAAGATCAACAAGATCATAATTATTGCTTGTGGGACAGCCTCTTATGCCGGTATGGTTGGCAAGGTACTGATCGAGCGCATTGCCCGCATCCCGGTAGAAGTGGAGATCGGATCGGAGTTCCGCTACCAGGACCCGATCGTGGATGACCGGACTGTTGTATTGGCAATCAGCCAATCTGGGGAAACGGCTGACACGCTCGCTGCCATGGAAGAGGGACGCCAAAAAGGTGCGATCTTGTGGTCGATTGTCAACGCTATCGGCTCCCAGGCCATGCGTATCGCGGACGGGTTCATCTCCATGCAGGTCGGCCCGGAGATTGGTGTTGCCTCAACCAAAGCCTATACTGCACCCCTGGTCGATCTATACATGCTAGCGATCCTGTTGGGGGAGATGCGCGGCACATTGGATGATAAAAAACGCCGCCAATTGGTAGAGGACCTTCGTCTTGTTCCAGACCTGGCGGGGCGCTGCCTTGACAGGGAAGATGAGGTCAAAAAGGTGGCTGAGAGCTTTTTGGAAGTAGATAACGCCCTCTATCTGGGCCGGGGTGTGAATATGCCTACTGCCTATGAAGGAGCATTGAAGTTAAAAGAGATCTCTTATATCCATGCAGAGGGATATCCGGCTGGAGAGATGAAACACGGACCGATCGCCCTGATCGACGCTGATCTTCCAGTGGTGGTGATCGCACCCCGGGATCCCTGGTATGACAAGATGTTCAGCCAGATCGAACAGGCCAAAGCCCGGGGCGGGCGGGTGATTGCAGTAGCGACTGAAGGTGATGAGCAGATCCAAAAACAGGCAGACCAGGTGTTATTCGTGCCGGAAACACCCTGGATGTTAAGCCCGGTTACCACAGTGATTCCCTTGCAGCTGCTGGCGTATCACATCGCTGCTCAGCGTGGGTTAGACGTAGATCAGCCCCGCAACCTGGCAAAATCCGTTACAGTTGAGTAGGAGACCTCCGAGGTCCACCTAGTAAAATAGCACATCGACCTCTGAGGTATTATTGATCTCGGAGGAAATGTTTACATCAAATCTCTCAGAACTGCAGCCATCTGAATTCCGTAACTCCAATCCTCTCCGTCCTCCAATGACCATATCGCAGAGAGAACAGTCCGGACAAAACTCCAAGAAGCCAATCGTTTTTGATCTATAGAAAGGGATTCTTCGAGGATTTTCAGGCGCTGCTCTTGAACTTTTATTAAATCGGGCCTATGGATCAGTTCTGGAATAGGATTGAGTAATAGCGCTCCAACCTCAAAGGCCGCTTCACCAACTACTCCCTTGGGATCAATGGCGATCCAGTTATTGATCTCTCCTAACAGTAAATTCTTGTGATGGAGATCACCGTGAAGAAGAAACTGTTTTTGTGAAGTTGCCAGGAGATTTTCGGCGAGGTTGGCACCTTCCCGTATTAAGTCAGCAGGTATAGGTTTGTTTTCGGTGTAGTTATTCTTGTAGCGTTGGAATCCCTGGCACCAACTAGCCATAGTTGGGAAGGTAATATCTGGCGGGGCTGGTTTCCAGATCTTTTTCATCACTCGGGCAGCGATTCGGGTAGACTCTTGATCATCCTGGATTGTAAGCAGGTTATTGCCGGGCAGGATCCGTTCTAACAGAAGGGCACCTTGAGAGGGATCAGCATCCAGGAGTCGAACAGACCCGCTCCCGTTATACACTCTGAGAGCCTGAATCTAAGAATCCAGTTCGGGATGAGGAACGCCGAGTTTCAAAACTACTGGAGTATTATCTGATGTGGTGGCAAACGCCAGGTAATTATAAGAAAGATCATGGATGGGATGGATATCACGCAGAGACCATCGCAGGGCCATTTTTTCCTGTAGGTCTGCCAATGTCCTCAACCATTTTCGACCAGTCTGGCCGTGAATGGCAAGGATCCGGTCTATAAAAGCCGGGGAAATTGTTACCATGAGTTATTTCAGGTTGATATTTCTGGAATGAAGAAGGGATGAGCTTTAATCTTGGGGGTCATCCGGATTTTTGCCGTAGCCGTTTTGCTCCAGCCAATAACGAGCCACTTCATCCATGGAAAGGATAAAATCGGATTTGGCCGCGGTGTAGTTACCACTTTGTTTTGGGAAGCGCTTGGCAAGCTTTTCCTTGAGCTTCTCATATTCCCGGGCTGCATCAGGTTTGGCTCGTAAAAAGTCTCGGAAGACAGTATGCCTTTCAATATCCGGATGGCCTGCCTGAAAGACATGCAAATGATGAGAGCGGTCTCCATTGGTATCCCTGGTGAAAAACTGCCGTCCTGGTATGCCATATTCTCCCTTGTTTGTATATCCAAGGGCTTTAAAGTCGACTTCTGCCTCGATCACATCATCCAATTTTTCCACTTCCATCACAAAATCTAGGATCGGTTTGGCTTTGATACCGGCCACCGAAGTGCTTCCGATATGGTAGATGCCGATAATTGGGAAAGTTAGACCAGCAATGATGCGACGTGCTTCATCATCTGCCTGGTGAGACCAATCTGGATTATGAGGAACAAGCTCAACTTCTCGCTGTTCGGTGTTGTTCTGGTCGTTTTCAGTCATACTCTTTCTTTGATAATTATTTCCCTACATTATATAGCATCTTGGCCTGTCTGTCAGCTTTACTTTCATATTTTGCTTATGGAATTACATTCCTCCCTTTTTAATAAATTATTGAGATTTTATCTATCCATTAATGCTAAAATGATGACTGCTTTATTGGCTATCGATTTTCAGGAAGGTATCTTATGGCAGAAAATGAATTATCACGCGAAACAGTATTTAAGGCCCTGGGTAAGGTAATAGATCCAGAAATTGGAAGAGACCTGGTCAGCTTGGGTATGATCGAAGATGTCAAAATTGAGGGCGGCAAGGTTAGTTTTGTTGTTAACCTTACTACGCCGGCTTGCCCCATGAAGGATGAGATCCGGGACAGTGCTCTGGCTGCAGTTGAAGCGCTGGATGGTGTGAGCGAAGTTGAGATAACCATGGGTGCCAAAGTGCCCGTTGGACAAAAAAAATCTGCACCATCCAATATCAAGAACGTGATCGCTATTGCTTCTGGTAAAGGTGGTGTTGGAAAAAGCACTGTTGCCGTGAATTTGGCGGTCATCCTGGCTCAAAAAGGCGCGAAGGTTGGCCTTATGGATGCGGATATTTACGGCCCCAATATACCAACCATGATGGGTGTTGATCGACTGGGTGGCGCGTCAGCTGAGGAAAAAATTCTGCCTGGTGAAGGTCATGGTGTGAAGGTAATCTCGATCGGTTTTATGGTGAAACCTGAACAGGCCCTTATTTGGCGCGGGCCAATGCTCCATTCAGCTATCAAACAATTCATCAATGATGTGGATTGGGGAGAGCTGGATTATCTGGTGGTTGATTTACCACCCGGAACAGGAGATGTTCAGCTCAGTTTAAGCCAAACCCTTGAACTTCAGGGCGGTGTGATCGTCACAATGCCACAGCAGGTTTCTCTGGATGATGCCCTCAGGGGTATTAATATGTTCCAGGAACTAAATATCCCTATCTTTGGTATCGTTGAAAATATGAGCTATCTGGAAACCCCCGATGGCGAGCAGATGGATATCTTCGGATCAGGTGGTGGTGAAAAACTGGCCAAGATGACTGGCGTACCATTTATTGGAACCATCCCGATTGACCCTCAGGTCAGGATTGGCGGAGACCAGGGAATGCCTGTGTCACTCTCACATCCCGATTCACCAGTAGCAAAAAAACTGGTTGAGATTGCTGAGAAGATCGCTGCTCAGGTCAGTATTAAGGCAATCACTAGTAAATAGTAAAGATTATTTCAAGTAGAATAGGATACGGTGTTCTTACAGGATGCCGTATCCTTTGTATTTAAGAATAATAAGGTAAAATAGGCACATGATGGCCCATATAGTAGGAATCCGTTTCCACGGTGGTGGAAAAACTTATCATTTTGATGCTTCCTCCGTTCCGGAGATAAAGAAGGGCGAATATGTGATCGTAGAGACCAGCCGCGGACAGCAGCTGGGTCAAGTTGTTTCTTTCCAGGATCCAGGGAAGAAGAATGGCCGCAATTGGAAGCCAATTTTGCGATCCGCTACTTCCCGGGATCTGGTGATTCGCCAGGTTTGGGAGAAAAAGGAACAAAAAGTACTGGAAGACTGCCGGAAATTGGCCGGGGAAGAAAAAAGTCTAGAAGAGGTCAAGATTGTCTCTGCTGAATTCAGCCTGGAAGGCGAAAATCTGGTATTTCTTTACTGTTATGAAGGTAATGATGACCCCAACCTCGGGAATCTGCTTAAAAAACTCAAAAAAGAAAATCCCGAAGCAAAGCTGGAGCTGCGTCGGATAGGTCCCCGCGATTCAGCCAAGATCATTGGCGGTATGGGCGCCTGTGGACGCGAGGTCCGCTGCTGTACGGAATTTATGACCGAGTTCATTCCCATCTCGATCAAGATGGCCAAGGAACAGGGCATCTCCCTGGCTCCTTCGGAAATAACCGGTATGTGCGGACGGCTTCGGTGCTGTCTTATGCATGAAAACGAGCAGTATAAAGAAGCCAAGAAAAATTTACCCAAACAAGGAAAACGGGTCAATACACCGCGTGGAGAAGGAAAAGTCATTCGCGTAAATGCCCTGAGCCAGAAAATATCCGTGCTCCTGGGTGAAGAAGGCATTGTTGATTTTGATCCTGATGAGGTAGAACGGATTCAGCGATGAAAGAGATCCTGGCTCAAGTAGATCAGGTCTTTACCTATACCAGCAACTTAAGGCGGGAATTCCACCGCCAGCCAGAGCTGGGTTTCCAAGAAGTTCATACAGCCGAAATCATTCTCCGAGAGCTATCCAAATTGGATGGCTTCTCAATTCAGTCAGGTATTGCGGAAACTGGAGTCGTAGCTGAGTTTAAGGGCAGCTCGACTGGAAAAACCATTCTGCTTCGTTTTGATATGGATGCCCTGCCGGTTACTGAAAATACCGGGGTGGATTATGCATCCCAAAATGATGGCATTATGCATGCCTGTGGACATGACGGACATATGGCCATCGGCTTGACCGTGGCTAAGTTGTTATCAGAGAATTACCAGGATTTTAAAGGCCAGATTAAATTTGTCTTTCAACCCGCCGAAGAAGGACTGGGAGGCGCCCGCAAGATGATCGAAGAGGGTGTCTTGGAAGACCCAATTCCAGATATTGTGTTGGGCATGCACCTCTGGAATGAAAAAGAACTTGGCTGGTTGGGCATCAGTGATGGCCCGGTAATGTCTGCCTCGGAAACATTCCAGATCTTGATCAATGGCAGGGGGGGGCACGCGGGAAAACCTCACGAATCGGTAGATCCGATCATCGCTGCGGCAAATATTGTCACTTCACTGCAAAGCCTGGTTTCTCGTGAAGTACCACCGCTGGACAGCGCTGTGATAACGGTTAGTACTATTCACGGCGGCGAGACCCATAATGTGATTCCGGAGACTGTAATATTAGAAGGAACCATCAGAACCTTTACAGAGGATACAAGGAAGCTTGTTCTAGAGCGTTTTCATCAAGTGGTGGAAGGGATTGCTAAAACCCATTTGTGCAGCGCGGAAATCAAGATTGTTGATATATCCCCAGCTGTGAAAAACCATCCGGAGATTGCTGAGGTGATACGCCAGACTGCAGTTTCCCTCTTCCCTGACGCCGAATTGGACACCAATTATCAGACCATGGCCTCAGAGGATATGGCATTTATGCTCCAGAATCTGCCTGGCTGTTACAGTTTTATTGGATCTGCAAATCCAACGCTTGGGCTTGATGCCAAACACCATCAGCCGGATTTCAATTTTGACGAGAATGCCTTAAAAACCGCTGCGGCCCTGCTTGTTGGGTCGGTGAACGAGTTTTTAAAAGATTAAAGTTAATCCTCTCTGAAATATTAGGGACTGAGTCTTTCCAAAATACTCAGTCCCTTTGCTTTTTAAAATGGGAAGTTATTCATGTTTTTGGGTGTCATTATTCCAGTTAATGATCCTCCAACTTGACTTTTTTTCTACTTTTGCTAAAATTAACTAGGATTAATCTTATTCATCATATTAATCATATCAGGTGTGGGTTGTGGATCACTCTGAATTTATCGATTATCTCCTCCAAACTACCGATTCGAAAACAGATACTTTACCTGCTCTGACAGTTCTGAGTAAGCAGATTGGGATTAGCATATCCACTCTCCGGGAACAGCTGGAAGCAGCCAAGATCCTGGGGCTGGTTGATGTTAAGCCGCGCCGGGGCATTCGCCCGCTGCCTTATACATTTACGCCAGCAGTGGATGCCTCTCTGTTTTATGCCATTAAGAAGGATCAGGCTTATTTTGATGATTTTGTAGATCTGAGACGGCATCTAGAATATGCTTATTTCCCACAGGCAGTTGATCTTCTACAGGAAGCTGACCATCTTGAGCTTCGCCAGCTGGTAAAAAGCGCCTGGGGAAAATTACTGGGGAAGCCGGTTCGCATCCCGCATGAGGAACATCGCCACCTTCATCTGGCCTTTTATAAACGGTTGAATAATGTGTTTGTATCTGGCTTGCTGGAAGCTTATTGGGATGCATACGAAGCTGTAGGTTTGAATGTTTTTACTGATCTTGAATATCTGGAACAGGTCTGGACCTACCATGAAGAATTAGTAGAAACGGCCATCCAGAAAGATAATACCCGGGGTTTGAAAGTACTTCGGGAGCATTTTGAATTGATGGATCGCATGGTGCGATGATTGTTCTTCAATAAATTAAAGTGCAGTAACAGAGAGATTAAATTAGGAGAATTAATGGCCCAAACTCAATCCAAAAAACCGGTTCAAAGACGTTTGAGTGGTGTAAATGAGTTTTCTATTAATATCGGCACAGAAAATGGATCTGGCAGCCAGACTGCTAACTTGACTATCCTGCGAGCCATCTTTAAAATGGGCGTCCCGGTTTCTGGGAAAAACATTTTCCCCTCCAATATCCAGGGATTGCCCACTTGGTATAAGATCCGGGTTAGCCAGTCAGGTTATGGCGGCCGGCGAAAAGAAGCAGATATTGTCGTAGCTATGAACCCAAAGACCTTCACTGCCGACCAGGGTGACCTGGTAAAGGGAGGACTATTCCTGTATGCCGACGATATCAAGGATCCGATTGAGCGCGATGATATGATCCTGGTTGCCATGCCGGTAAAGAAACTTGTTAAGGAAGCGAAACCTCATCGGGACCTACGAAAATTCGTTGCCAATATGATCTATGTGGGCGTGTTGGCAAATCTGCTGGGAATTGAAATGGAACCGATCAAAGCAGCTCTGGATTATCATTTCAAAGGGAAAGAAAGCCCGGTGGAATTTAACATAAAGATGATCGAAAGGGCCTACCAGTGGGCGGAAGAGAATCTCGATCTTGAGATTCCCTATAAAATAGAACCACGGGATTTAACTGGCAACGCAATCCTGGTAGATGGTAATACTGCTGCCGGACTGGGAACGATCTACGGTGGGATGCATTTTGTTTCCTGGTACCCGATCACTCCTGCTACGAGTTTACCTGAAGCCATACTTGAATATGCCCCTAAATTGCGTCTTGACCCGGAAACCGGTAAGAGTACCTACGTCATCATCCAGGCGGAGGATGAACTGGCAGCTATAGGCATGTGTGTGGGAGCTGGTTGGGCAGGTTTGCGGGCGATGACAGCGACATCGGGTCCGGGTTTGAGCTTAATGGCGGAATACGCCAGTCTGGCGTATTTATCAGAGATCCCGATTGTGATCTGGGTTGTTCAACGAGTTGGACCCAGTACAGGATTACCAACCCGGACAGCACAGGGAGATATCAACCTGGCTTATTATTTAGGGCAGGGTGATACAAAACATATTATGTTGATTCCTGGTAATGTCAAAGAATGTTTTGAGTTCGGCTGGAAAGCGCTTGATTTGGCGGAAAAATATCAAACGGCTGTTTTTTGCCTATCTGATCTCGATCTTGGTAAAAACCAATGGATGACAGAACCTTTTGAGTATCCCGATACTCCAATTGAAAGAGGGAAGATCCTTTGGGAGGAAGATTTGGAGAAGATCAAAGATGAATGGGGAAGATACAGGGACCTGGATGGTGATTTCATACCTTATCGGACCGTACCGGGTAATATACATCCAAAGGGTGCCTATTTTGCACGGGGAACTGGCCATGATGAGTTCGCAAATTACAGCGAGCACCCGGAAGTTTGGCGGAAAAACCTGGATCGTATTAAAAACAAGATCGATTCCTCCAAGGCTGACATACCAGAACCAGTTATTACTAAAATAAGGGAAGCCAAAAACGGAATTATTGCTTTTGGTTCAATGGATGCTGCTCTGGTGGAAGCATTGGATTATCTGAAAGCGGACGGTGTCAAACTCAATTATCTGCGACTACGTTCTTTACCCGCTTCAGACCAGGTGCTTGATTTCATCCGTTCCCATGAGAAGGTTTATGTCCTGGAAAATAATAGGGATGGGCAGATGCATGGTATTTTGTCTCTTGAGCTGCCGGAAAAAGCACAGGATATGATCTCTATCGCAATGCTTGACGGTTTGCCGATCAACGCGGAATGGATCCGGGAAGCTGTTTTGAATGAGGAGACCGACTAATGACTGGAAAAGGGAAAAAAATTAACGATATCGGATTATCTCGGGAAGACTATAAGGGTAAGCCTTCCACATTATGCCTGGGCTGCGGACACAATGCAATTGTGGGACAAATTATTTCGGCCTGTCATGAACTGAATATCCTCCCCGAAAGTTTGATCAAGGTCAGTGGGATTGGCTGTTCCAGCAAGGCCCCAACCTATTTTATGGACCGTTCTTTTGGATTTAATGGTTTACATGGACGAATGCCCTCTCTGGCTACAGGAGCTTTATTTGCGGACACATCATTGATTGGAATCGGAGTCAGTGGTGATGGAGATACCGCCAGCATTGGTATGGGCCAGTTCAAACATGTTACCCGCCGCAATTTGCCCATGCTGTATATAGTGGCCAATAATGGGGTTTATGGCCTGACCAAAGGGCAGTTCTCCGCTACGGCAGAACAGGGTCTGGCATTGAAGAAACAGGGCCAGAACCGTTATGTTCCCGTGGACATTGTTTGGGAAGCTATCGCCGGGCGGGCTTCCTTTGTTGCCCGTTCTTTTTCAGGTGACCCCCAGCAGCTGAAAGCGCTGATTATGGCTGGTTTACATCATAAGGGTATTGCTGTGATCGATGTCATCAGCCCCTGTGTGACCTTTAACAACCACGATGATTCCTACCACTCCTATGCCTGGGGAAAATCGCACGAAGTTGCCTTGCATGAGCTCTCTTTTGTGCCTCCTGTCCAGGCTATCAAAGTTCAGTACGCCGAAGGCGAAACTATAAATGTGCCGCTCTATGACGGCACCCATATTTTACTGAAAAAACTGGCCCATGATTATGAACCGACCAATCGGGCTGGGGCGCTGGAAATGCTTGAAGAAGCTAATAACCGCAATGAGCTAATTACTGGGTTGATCTATATCAATCCTAAACAAAGTACACTCTTTGATCTTTATGACCTGCCAGATATAGCGCTTAACCGCCTGCCGGCTGAGAAGTTGCGACCCAGTCCTGAATCGTTGGCCGAGATCAATCAGATTATGTACTGATAGCTCCTTGTTCATAGTGGAGAAGTGATTCAAATTATTATTTGTCTTTGGACTGCGTTTCTAAGATCCCTAACAGTTCATTTATCGCTGATATTCATGACCAAAGCAAGATCTAAGTCCCGCCCCGGCAGGACTTACTTCCGTCAATCGCTGATGGAAAACTATGTCTAGTAAAAGATAGCTGTTTTGATTATGTGTTTCAGGTTTGAGGAGTGCTGGAAGCTGTGTATCCTGACGGAAGGGGAGGTCTTTCCTAATATGCGGTGCGGAGAGCACCAATTCGCCGATACCAGAACTTAATACTGAAGATTGATTGCATGTAAAAAAAGCCCGGACCATTGGTCCGGGCTCTTGTCTTAATAAGAATCGTCACTTAAGGAGTGGGGGTAGTTTCTGCGTTTGCTTCGCCAGTCCAGGTGAAAACCCGGGCTTCGCTGACGCTGCCTGCGTCTTCCCAGATCGGAATGCCGTTTTCATCCACATCAACCTGGCGGACAGTGCTGATCGTCCAGCGGTAGATACGAGGGGAATCATCGCTGGCCCGGAAGGATCCCGGTACGATGAATTTCGTATCAGTGACATAATCAACCAATTTGCGGCCGGTTCCTTCGGTCAGATCCATGATAGTGACCCGGTATGCCTCATTAGCGTTGATCAAACCCACAGAAGACCACTGCAGAGTAACCTGGTTGTCGCTCAGGGAGAATACCCCGCCATCTAAGGGTAGAAGTAGATTCGGTGCCGGGTATGGTGGTGGTGCCGTCGGAGTGGGGGAAGGACCTGGAGTAGCAGCCCGTTCACAGAGTGGGATGATCAGGGTCAAACTCTCGTAGACCGTGTTGCTGACCATGCCGTTATAGGCCTTGATCGCGTCCTCTGGCACATTGTAGTTCAGAGAAATGCTGCCCAGGGTATCGCCTTCTCCTACCTCGTAGCTGACCTTGTCACAGGCTTCCAGCGTGGCTTCCCTGCCGCTTAATGTAGCTGTTGGAAATGAGGTAGCTGTCGGTGTGGGGTGGGGTATTTTCAACTCCTGGCCTTCAAACAGAGTGTCGCAGGAGGCTGGGATGTTGTTCATTAACACGATCGATTTAATTGAAACCTCAAAACGGGCAGCGATGGCTAGACACGAGTCATTTGGTGCAACCACATAAGTCAGAGGTGTGGGGCTGGGCATTGGTGAAGGTGTTGGCGTTGGAGGTTCCGGTGTGCTGGTAGGAGTCGTGGTGACTGTCTCTGTCAGTGTAGGGGTGATTGTAGTATCTACCATGGCGCCAGTTTGAGAGAGAGCCAGGTAAACCATTCCGGCGCCAACGGCCAGGAAAAGTACCACCAACCCGATTGCAATCGGCAAACCGAGAGTGATTTCGGGCATACGCCCACCGCTTACTACCTGGGCATCAGATTTGGTGCCAGACAGGCTGCCGCCGCAAACCAGGCAGCGTTCTGCGTCATCCTTGACGCGGGTACCACAGGTTGGGCAGATTTTTTTATTATCATTAGCCATAAGATTACTCGTTTAAGCTATTTTTTTCTCAATAGACTGGGGCAATTATACCAGAAGGGGAGGATATGGAAAGTACTTGAAAATTAGGGGTTGGGAGGAGGTTTTCGGGTAGAAAAACTATGATTTTCCACCTGTGTGGGTCAGTGATTTTATTCCTTAATCCTGTCGTTTTAACAACATTTTCGCCAATTCTCTTAATATATCCCCGGCTTCACCTTCAGGTTTGCCGTTTTTCAGGGCATTCAGTGCCAAATCGATCAACCGGTCCGCAGTAGACTGCGCATAGGCACGTCCCCCTTCAGCTTCCAGGATTTGACTCAAAATCAGAGCTTTTTCGGGTGTGATCTCTCCGTCATTCCACCCTTCATAAAATCCTTTTTCCTGTGCTAAACCATACAGGACCGGGAGGGTTTTTTTGCGCGTGACTAGGTCCCCTGTAGTGGATTTTCCAATTTGTTCCTCAGCACCCCAGATCCCTAATATATCATCCTGAACTTGAAAGGACATTCCTAAATAATGGCCAAAATCACGATAATGAGCCTGGATCTCAGGAGAGACACCCGCGCATAATGAGCCTACTTCCAGGCTGAAAGCCAAGAGAGCAGCAGTTTTTCCACCAACCATTTGCCAATAAGATTCCAGTTCAACATAATCTTGGTCTTCGAAGGCAATATCAAGGTGCTGACCCTGTGTGAGTCGTAAACAGGTTTGGTGAAAGATATTCCCCGCTTGCAGACCGATTTCTGGTGAGTTCTTTTCCACCAGGTTCACAAGTGAGGCATAAGCCAGTGCGAATATTGCATCTCCTGTATTGATAGCTTGGGCTTCCCCCCAAACTTTCCAGACAGTGGGACGCCCTCGGCGGGTCTCGCCATTATCCTCAATATCATCATGAACAAGGGAGAAATTATGGATCAATTCAACTGCTGCAGCAGCGGGCAGGGCATTATTCCAATCTCCACCTCCTGCCTGGCAGGCTATCAGTACCAGCAAGGGACGGATCTGTTTGCCTTCTGCTTTGGGTCCCGCGTTATCTCCAGTCCAACCTAGCTGGTAAGTGATCATGTCATGGAGAACAGGGGTGCCGTGATCCCCAGAGGCAGCAATAGCCTGTTCTAGCTCTTTACGCAGGGCGGGGCGGGCTAAGTCTGAGAATTTTTCAAATCCAGATTGTTCGCTCATGAGGGATATATATCTATTAATCTGATTTGCTGCAGAGCATCCAGATCCTTGGCTCCAGCGGCGAACATACAAATCTTAATTTCTCTGATAAGAGCTTGGATAATTTCTAATACTGCATCAGGAGAGTTGACAGCAGCCTTCAGGAATGGACCAGCAAGGCCAGCCATGCTGGCTCCGAGGGCGACTGATTTCGCGATATCAACGCCATTACGAATTCCACCAGAAGAAAATACCGGTATATTCGGCGCAGCTTCTGCAACTAATTGGAGGCTTTCAGCAGTGGGGATGCCCCAATCCACAAAAGAGGCTGCTATCTGGCGCTGTGTTTCGTTTTGAGTCCGGTGCATTTCTACTTCTGTCCACGAAGTTCCGCCGGCACCTGCAACATCGATAGCTGATATTCCGGCATCAACCAATTGATAGGCTGTTTGGGATGAGATCCCCCAGCCAACTTCCTTGGCTATTACCGGTACGGAAAGTGTGCTGCAAACCCCCTCAATTTTATTCAATAAGTTGGAAAAATTCGTATTTCCATCCGCCATCACTGCTTCTTGCAGGGCGTTTAGGTGAAGGATAAGGGCATCAGCCTCGATCAGATCAACAGCTCGCTGACAATCTTCAGTGGATAATCCGTAATTCAGTTGGACAGCGCCAAGATTGGCAAAAAGTAATATATCGGGAGCGGATTTCCGAACCTGGAATGTACTGGCAAGAGAAGGGGTTTCCAACATGGCCCGCTGAGACCCGACTCCCATCGGGATGCCGCTCTGCTGGGCAGCTGCAGCCAGATTATGATTGATCATTTCAGCCTGGTCTGTGCCGCCGGTCATTGATGAGATAAATAACGGGGCAGTTATTTCCTTCCCGAAGAGCTTAAAACCCATCTGGATATCATCGAGGTCGATTTCAGGCAGGGCCTGGTGGGGAAAATGATAATAATCCAACCCAGAGGATAATCCTGACTCCACATTTTCGTTTAGATTAATGTCGATATGTTCGGCTTTTCGGGAGCTGGTGGGGGAAGTCTTTTTTGGCATAAAATGTCCTTCTACTTTGGGTATGGTAACAGTCTGATTGAAGAGTGTCAATAAAATTCCCCCCTCAGCAAGGCTCAACCTTGACAAGGCTCCCCATCCAGTTACAATAATTCTTAATCCAGGGAGCGAAACCAAATCCCCCGATTATTGTTTAATAAGATATCATAGAATGGAAATATTTTGAACTAAGGAGGAATCATTATGGCCGACACATTTGAACAGGTAAAAAACATTATTGTAGAATTGCTGGCAGTGGATCCTGCCAAGGTTACAAAGGAAGCCCGGTTCCGGGAAGATTTGGAAGCGGACTCGCTGGACCTGGTAGAGCTGATCATGGAATTCGAGGATGAGTTCGGGGGAGAGATCTCCGATGAGGATGCCCAGAAGATCACTACTGTTGGTGACGCTGTTACATTCCTGGAAGAGAAATCGTAAGGAATAGATATTACATAAACAAAAAAAAGCCTGCTGAAATGAACTGAACCCCGAAAACAGGACACAATAATAAAGACACCTCTCGTACAATA
>CAZOUN010000029.1:0-10979 GCA_964582965.1 uncultured Anaerolineales bacterium
TTGAGTCCAGACAGCCCGGATCTGCACTACTAAAATAAAAAAAGAGGTTGGCTAAGCCAACCTCTTTTCATTTAACATTATCTTAGCTATAACCCGGCGATAACTGCTGTAATATCCTTTCCAACGTCGCCAATAGGTTGATCGCCATTGACCTCCTTGAGGAATCCACGCTTGCGGTAAAACTCGATCAGGGGACTGGTTTGAGCTTTGTAGACCGCCAGTCGTTGGCGGACGGTGTCGGGTTTATCATCTTCTCGCTGATACAACTCTCCCCCATCCAGATCACAGACGCCTTCTTTTTGAGGCGGATTGAAGGTCAAATTATAGGACTGTCCGCAAGAGCGGCAGATCCGCCGGCCGCTGGCCCGTTCTACAAGTGAATCATCCGGCACATCAACATAGATCACTACCGAAAGTGATGCACCTAATAAGGCCAGGATCCTATCAAGGGCCTCAACCTGGATAATTGTTCGGGGAAAACCATCCAACAATGCGCCAGAAGCACAGTCTTCACTATTTAGCCGATCCTGCACCATTCCGATCGTCACTTCATCGGGCACCAGGTCGCCACGGTCAATAAACGTTTTTGCTTTCAGACCAAGGCTGGTCTGATTCTTGATGTTAAACCTGAACAAATCACCAGAAGATACCTGGGGGATTCCAAGCTGCTTGGTCAAGCGTTTTGCCTGGGTTCCTTTGCCGGACATGGGCGGGCCCAAGAAAATAATATAGGTTGGATCTTTGGGCATAGTGCGTTCTCCTGCTTTCTTGATAGTTATGGAAAAAGTATAGCACGATTCAGAAGTGATATTGTTTATCATTCATAAAAGACTGCTGTCCTGAAAGGGGTCTTCCTGATTGCCATTGCGAGGCAGAAGCGAACAACAACCTGCCCTGAGCGAATGTGAAGGGAAGCAATCTCCATTCAATCTTTCTGTTCGCCTTCCAAAGTTAAATCAAGCCAATCTGGATTAAGGATGGATCATACCAATTTCCTTGATCATTAAT
Source organism: uncultured Anaerolineales bacterium (assembly GCA_964582965.1). GTDB lineage: Bacteria > Chloroflexota > Anaerolineae > Anaerolineales > UBA11858 > B10-G9. Next base: position 1,009 of record CAZOUN010000029.1, read on the forward strand.
CAGTTTTCCTATTGGGACAGCAGTTGAATTTAATTAAGATTGCTTCATCGCTCTCTGCGTTCAGTCTCCTCGCAATTACAGTGTTTATTTGATTTTACGTTAATAGAATTAGAGTTACTCATTTCTTGTCAAAGCGAGAACATAGCCTGACCAAAACAGAAATTGAGGTTGTGTTACCATAATGAAGAGCTGTTCAGGATAAGTCCATGTTCCCTAATTCACGGCTATTAAAACTTGCCAGAAAGAGTCTACCCTGGTTGACATTAACCATTAGTCTGGGTTTCTTCTCTGGTTTACTTACCATTATCCAGGCCCGATCTGTCAGCCAGATCATCAGCCGGGTTTTCCTGGATTCACAGACTCTCACCAACGTGACGGGGCTGCTTCAACTTACATTGATTATGTTTACCCTGCGTGCAATTCTGGCCTGGGGCAGCAGCATCAGCGCCAAAACAATCGCTGTCCAGGTCAAGAGTCGAGTGCGGAAGATGCTTCTCGACAAATTAGAAGAATTAGGTCCAGCATATTTACAGGGGGAGCAAAGCGGGGAAATCAGCAACACTGTTGTTGAGGGAGTGGAAGCATTGGATGCTTATTTCAGCCAATATCTTCCTCAGCTGGTGCTCTCTGCTCTCGTGCCAATCACCATCCTGCTCTTTGTTTTCCCGATGGATTTGCTGTCAGGATTTGTGCTGCTGGTAACTGCACCGCTTATTCCTTATTTTATGTACTTGATCGGCAGCCAGGCCAGGATTATCACGGACAAACAGTACGGCACACTAAGCCGGCTTGCAGCAGGGTTCTTGGACAGTTTGCAGGGATTAAAAACACTCAAACTCTATAACCAAGCCAAAGCTCAGACAGAAAAAATCCGCCAGACCAGCGACCAATATCGCAAAACTACAATGAAAGTGCTTCAAGTGACCTTTTTATCCGCCCTGGTCCTGGAACTTCTAGCCACACTCAGCACTGCCGTGGTGGCGGTCGAAATCGGTTTACGCCTTTTATATTTCCGGGTCTCTCTTGAGCAGGCCCTCTTCTTATTGATCATTGCACCGGAATTCTATATCCCTCTCCGGCAGCTAGGCCTGCGTTATCATGCTGGCATGGAAGGCCAAAGCGCTTCGGAGCGGATCTTCCAAATCCTGGATGGTGAGCCTCTCACGAAAAGTGTCCCCCACCAGGTTCAACCCGGAAGCGTCCTGTCCGAGATAAATACGTTGTCCATCAACAATGTCAGTTTCAGCTACCCTGGGGAGCGTGGTATTGCCTTAGAAGAAATATCATTTCAAATCAACCGGGGAGAGCAGATCGCCCTGGTTGGCGCCAGCGGTGCTGGAAAAAGCACCCTGGCTAACTTGCTATTGGGATTTTTCCCTCCCAGTGTGGGAGAAATTCTAATCGATGGAAATAACCTGGCTAATCTGGACCTGAAGGAATGGAGAGAACAGATTGCCTGGGTTCCCCAAAAACTCAACTTATTCCAGGATACGATCGCCGCCAATATCCGCCTTGCCCAACCAGGAGCAAGTGACAGCGCTGTGGCTGCAGCGGCTTCCGCTGCCCACCTGGCCGGGTTCATCGAGGATCTCCCCGATGGATACCAAACCCGCATCGGCCAGGGTGGAGCCCGCCTTTCTGGCGGGCAGGCACAGCGCCTCGCCTTAGCACGGGCATTTCTGAAGGATGCACCCATCCTGCTGTTGGACGAACCGACTTCGCAGCTTGACCCGGTCACAGAGTCCCAGCTGGCGGATGCCACCCTAGCGTTGATGGCGGGAAGGACCGTGATCACCATCGCCCATCGCTTGAACACCGTGTTCCAGTCGGACAGGATCCTGGTCCTCCATGAGGGACGGATCGTTGAATCCGGGGCGCACCAGGAATTATTGGCGAAAGGCGGCTATTATACAGATCTGGTCCAGGCCTATACGGGTTTCCAAAATTTCAACTCTACTCAATTTTCCAAAATCGATGAGCCTGCTCCACCCCCGTCTTCCGTCGCCGGTCACCAGTTCAACACAATCCCTTCTCCTGGTCTCACTACTTCCCAAAGCCTCTCTTCTGAAGGAGGATCGATCTTCCTTCGCTTGTTATCCTTCTTCAAGCCTTATTTTCGGGAAGTCCTTGCCTCCGCTGCGCTTGGCACGCTGACCATTGCCTCCAGCGTTGCCTTGATGGGTGCATCGGCCTGGATCATTTCCACAGCAGCCTTGCATCCCAATGTTGCTGTGCTTCAAGTGGCCATTGTCGGGGTTCGTTTCTTCGGCATTTCCAGGGGAGTGAGCCGCTATCTGGAACGATTGGTTTCTCACAATCTGACCTTTAAAATCCTGGGGCGGCTGCGGGTCTGGTTTTATGAGTCCCTGGTACCCCTGGCGCCGGCCAGGATCATGGATTTTCGAGCAGGAGATCTGCTAAGCAGGATCATCTCGGATATCAAAACCCTGGAAGATTTCTATATCCGTTCAATTGCCCCTCCTATCGTGGCCGTTCTGATCGGAATCGGTACCGGATTTTTCCTGTATCAATATCAACCGGTCCTGGGATTGGTCCTGGGAGGATTATTCCTGGTCATCGGATTGATCATTCCCCTGCTGATCCGCAAGTTGGCTCGTAAACCGGGACAGATCCTGGTTGAAGGTCGGACCCGGCTGGCAGGGAATCTGGTGGATTTCGTGGCTGGACTGCCCGATCTGATGTTATTTGGCCAAACAGCTGATAAACAGGAACAGATCCAGAACCTGGATCGAAAATATCACCAGGCCCAACTGGGCCTGGCTCGGATCAGCGGCCTGAACGCAGGGTTGTTGATCTTTATCAGCAATCTTGGGATGTGGCTGGTCTTGGTCCTGGCAATTCCGCTGGTCCGGTCCGGAGAAATCCCCGACGTAATGCTGGCCGCCCTGGCCCTGATCACATTAAGTGCCTTTGAAGCCGTTCAGCCCCTGCCCCAGGCCATGGAAACCCTGTCCAGCTCCCTGATCTCCGGGCAGCGGTTGTTCGAGGTGTTGGATGCTGATCCTGCCGTGGTCGATCCAGAGAAACCACTGGCTTTTCCTGCCGAGATATCTATTCATGGTGAGGACCTGGAATTCACCTATCCGGGATCAAATAAACCTGCCCTGAACAAGATCGATTTTGAACTTAAGGGGGGAGAAACCATCGCAATCGTTGGTCCCAGCGGGAGCGGAAAAACCACTCTTGGGAATTTGCTGCTTCGTTTCTGGGGAGGATATCAGGGCCAGATAAAAATTGGAGATTCGGGGATTCCCCTGGTTTCACTAAGGCAGGATGAGATCCGGGAAAATATCAGCGTCATTTCCCAGGGAGATGCACTGTTCCAGGACACCATCCGAAACAACATCGCCCTGGGATTTCCGGAGGCAGATCTGGAGGATATCATCCAGGCGGCAAAGCAAGCCCAGATCCATGAAATGATCAGCAATTTGCCGGAAGGATATCAAACCCAGGTCGGGGAACGCGCCCAGGGGTTAAGCGCCGGGGAGGCGCAGCGGATATCGATTGCCCGGGCTGTCATAAAAGATGCTCCAATATTCTTACTGGATGAACCCACCGCCAACCTGGACCCGGTGACTGAACAAGCTATCCTGGATACCTTATTCGGAATCCTGGAACACAAAACAGCATTGCTGATCACCCACCGCCTGGTTGGTTTAGAGAAAGTAGACCGGATCCTGGTCCTGGTGGGCGGAGAGATCGTGGAACGCGGCACGGAAAAAGAGCTGCTCAAACGGAATGGTTATTACCGCTATATGTGGGCATTGCAAAACCGCATCCTGGCTTATTGATCCCGGCCGATAATAGAGAAGGGGGGAATACTTACAATCCTGAAACCTCCTGCAACTTTCCTGTAAAATTATCGTATAGTATCATCCTGCCGCGCCAAAAACAGGATGCCAGTCAACTACATCACCCGGAAAAGATATCACGCTAGGAGGATCTATCTATGAGATTCCAACCACAGCTTATCGTTCTGTTAGTGATCCTGGTATTTGCAGCCCTTCTCCTGCTGGCCATAAGAACTTCCCGGCGACAGGCTGCTGAGAAAAAACACCTGGCCCTGACCCTGGGCTTCGAAGAAGTCACTTCACGTCCCACACAGCTCATCGACCGGATTGAATCGCTTTACAAAAGGGGAGAAAAACAGTCTATTCAGGTCGAACAGGTTTATTCCAAACGAGATTATGATCAGGAATTCTTTATCTTCGATATTAAAGATTCCAGTAAAGATGATAGCAATATAGGATCCGCAGTATTTGGCCTGATCTCAGACCAGCTGGCCCTGCCCCATTTCTCACTGACCACCCTGCCGGGATTTAACAGCGACACAGTAATAGGTGGGGTCATGGAGAGTCTGCTGCATAAGGTTCTTTCTCACTCAGAAAAATATCTCGGTTTGGCCCGGATCGAACTTCCAGACAAACCGGATTTCGATGAACAGGTTATTATTTTCGGGAAAGATGAAGCAGCAGTCAAAGAGATAATGAAAAAGGTCGACATCCGGACGATCACGAGCATCACATCCCCTGTCCATATCACCGGGATGAATGACCTCCTGACAATTGATTTCACGGAGATGGGCCCATTAAACGAACAGGAGCACGATCTGATCGCCCAGCACCGGGAATTTACCAGGATCGCACGCTACTTTATAAATTAATCCAAAACCATGGTTCGAACCACCTGTACAGAGTCAACTATCAAGAAGAAGAGGAAAAGGAGACTAAATTGACCAGACGAAAAAGAGCTGCCTATCTTATCCTGCCGATCCTGATGCTTACATTGGCCATCCTGGCCTGCAGTGGGAGTTACAGCACCACCTCTAAGATCAACGGCAATGCAGGCGAGGTCCGTGTTAAGACCAAGACCGGGGAAGGGATCGAAACGACCAGCGTGGAGCTGAATGATGACTGGATGCGCGACCGGGTCTTTGCCACCGTGACCTTCACCGTGGAAGCTGGCAGTTGCCAGGCTACCTTGATTGGAGAAGAAGGCACCCGGATCGAGGTAAACGCCTCTGTAGGAAGCACGGGGCAGGCCTCTGGCGACCTGGTGACCGATGGGTTTGGGGAAGTGACCCTGGACACCAACTGCCAGAACGCCCAGGAGCTGGACGTGCTGATATCTTTTACATTAAGGTAAATAGAAAAACGTCGATCCATCAGGACGGAGTCCCTTTTTTGGGACTTCGTCCTTTTTTGCAATACAAACCGAGTTTTTCAATCAAATTTACAGCTTTTTGATCTCATAACTCAGAATTTTTTCGATATTCTTAATGGAAATCTTATAAAATGGCCTTGTCATGGATGTTACAATAGAGTTATCAGGCAAAGTTAACGCCCAATAAGGAGAAAGCATGACTGAAAAGAAAGGTTTATTTGGATTATTTGGTAAAAAAGAGGATGAAGCGAAAAAAGCAGTAGCCAGAAAGAAAGATGTCGCTGGAACCTCCACTAAAGCAGATATCGATAAAGCCAAAGCCGATATGCTCAAGAAACAGAAAGAAATGGTAAAAAAGGCCAAAGAAGTCAAGAAACACACAGTCGTTAGCGGCGATACCTTAAGCAGTATTTCCCAGAAATATTATAAAGATATTGGGAAATATATGAAAATCTACGAAGCCAATAAAAAGCTGATAGGCGACAACCCCGATATGATCAAACCCGGCCAGGAATTGGTCATCCCAAAACTGTAAAAATAAATAAAACCCTTCTCGGAGATTCGGGAAGGGTTTTTCGTGTCAAATATTGGTTTAGTTTTACGTGCAAGACACGTAAAAGGAGTACAAGATGGCAAAACTGGAAAATGTAGAAGGCATCGGCGCCAAATACGCCAAGGACCTTCGTAAAATTGGCGTGCGCAGCACCGGCGATCTGCTGAAAAAAGGCGGCACCGCCAAAGGCCGTGAGGAATTAGCTAAAGCTTCCGGCATTGGAAAAAAACTGATCCTGGAATGGGTCAACCATGTCGACCTGTTCCGCATCAAAGGTGTAGGCGAGGAATATGCTGACCTGCTGGAAGAAGCCGGCGTAGACACCGTGGTGGAGTTGGCCCAGCGCAACGCGGCTAACCTGTATACCGCAGTTATGGAAACCAACGCCAAGAAAAAACTGGTTCGCCAGACCCCGTCTGAGAAGATGGTTAAAGGTTGGGTCGCCCAGGCCAAGAAACTTCCCCGGGCAGTAGCATACTAGCGTTTAAGAAATAACCTCCCGGAGTTTTAACAAACTTCGGGAGGGTTAAAACAAAAACCCCGCCTTGGCGGGGTTTTTTGATTCTAATCAAGGTTCAGTTTAGCCGATGTTTTTCATCAGGGTTTCCGCGACAGTCGAAAACAGCTTCACGAGATCTACATTACTGCTCATATGTACTCCTTCCTAAACGAACAAGAGGTATATATATATTTATTTCTTGGGGGGAATCTTTAGGGTCTGGCCCACTTTGATATCGTCCGCGCTGGCGAGGACGTCTTTGTTGGCTTCATAGATATCGTTGTATTTTGCGGCGTCGCCATATACTTTCTTAGCAATCACGGACAGGGTATCACCAGCTTTGACCGTATATGACTCAATGATGCCAGATTTTTTGGGGTCAAAACTAAATCCCTTGCTTTTGGAATCCTGGGGTTTGGGTGTTTTTTCCATCATATTCTCCTTTGGTGAGGGGGTTTCTGAGGCTGATTATAACAAGCCGGATAGGGCGGGTCAAATGAAATAGATAAGAATGGTGTTAAATAGTGAACATCCGGAGCATTTTCGAGCCCCCGGATGTTCTTCCACCTGCCCCCCTCAAAATTCACTCTTTGGGATAAAGCCAAATATCCGTATAAGCTGCAACCTGTCGGTCTGTTTTTATTCCATCGATTAATAGCCGACCTACAACCACAATCCTAATCTTTACTTGCCTTGATTGGTCGTCGAGAATGGGCTCAAACATTGTTGATCCATAGAAAATTGGGTTGTTCTCTGCTGGTTTTAGATATATATCACCAACTAGATATTTGGTTTCCACAAGGGCAAGTTCTATCCAATTTTTATCATCTTGTAGATATACTCCAATACCATAATCATTGGGGAAAATAATTTTCTCTTTCCCTTTATTTTCCACCATAATAGATACTGGTTCTCCAATTAGTTGAGAATTCCAACCAAACGGAGCATATATTACTACATCTGAATTTATATTTCTTTTAGATAAATTAAGTTTTGGTATTAATTCAAAATCTCTATCTACTCTGCAATTGGATTGAAAAATCATACAGAGTATGATGAGGATTGTTCGGTATTTATTTTTCCTGTTTTGACAATTCATAGATTAAAAATCCTGCCCGGTTACTCGGAGTCGACAACTGTACTAAAAGTGTCCTCACCACAGCTGGAGAAAGTTCTATTGATTGATGTATTGTAAAGATTTGATAATCTCCAGGATTAATCGCTTCCTTCTCTCTGATGTTTCCATCCATATTCGTATAAGGGTAAACCTGGATGTATGTCCCCTCACTTGGAGATATTACCTGGGTATTCTTGACATTTATATACCTAACAATTATTGGTTCATTTCCTTTATTAATAATAACAATATCATCAATTTTTTTATCATTTGCTCCACCAGAATACATAATGATCGCCTGGGCATCGGGTTTTCTGTTCGAACCTTCCAATATTTTCGTGGAATCTCGAACCCAAACAAGAGCTCTACTAATTAGTTTGAGTAATAACATCCACCAGGTACTTCCCCCAGATCCTCCTCCAGTATATCCAGACCAGTTTTTTTCTACCTTTTCCATACCTGATCCAGCCCCAGGACCACCCTTCAAGTAAACAACATTTGTAAATTCAAATTCCCTCTCGTTTGCCAATTCCTGGATTTTTTGGTCTTCACAAATCAATTTCATTTTTTGTTCAACATCATTCAGAGGTTTTTCCTGAAAATTTTGGATTTCATCATATCCAACAACAACTCTCACCATCTCATACTGCGGCATTTCCCGGGTAACAGTCTTGGTGCCAACCTGCACCTCTCGATCCTCAAAAATCGGGACAGTCTCATTGATGATCTTGTGACCCGCCAGGACTTGTTTTTGGCCGAATTTAGGAACAGATTCAGTCACATTTTTATATCCTGAGACTACTCTGATTTCCTTATATAGCGGTACCTGGATAGAGATTGTTTTAGTAGTTTGATAAGGAATCTGTTTTGTGACCGGGATCCGCTTCCAGCGTGTTTCATTTTTATAGCCAATCACAATCTTTTTAGATCCAATGCTTCTGTATATTGGAACTCGCTTGGTGTACTTTTTCCAAACCATTACCTTTTTTGTCTTATAGCGAGTGACAGGAATTTCCTTCTTCACCAGTTTTGTGCCGGTTTGGACTTTTTTTGTTTTATAGATAGGGATCCGCTTTGGGACAGACTCGACTCCTATTTGCACCCGCCGGGTTTCATATTGGGGAACTTTTTTCTTGATTTCCCGGATTCCTACTTTTACTTTCCTCGTCTCGTAAATTGGGATTTCCACTTCTTCTTTTTTTATTCCCCGATAGACAGTTTTAGTTTCATAACGGGGAACCGTGATCACATCCGGATCTTTGGGTGGTAGCGGACCAGCTCCAATTCCTTTGCGGAGGGAATTTGACAGCTGTTTTCTTAATAAAGCAAATGCCTTGGATTCTCTCAATCCAAATGATTGATTCAGTGTCAGAGCCAGAGCAGAGATAACTCCGAAAAGCCCCATCCAGGGAAGCATAGGATCTGCTTGTACTGTTGAAGATTTTTTTTGAGGGATCATCCCAGCGCTACCCTGCAGCTCCCACAATGTCTGGAATTCTTCCCTGGACATAATTGATTCCCCCGCGGCTGGATCCTGAAAGGTAATCCACTTTCCATCCCCGGATATACCAGTCAAAGTGACAAAATGGCCGGGTCTATCAGCACCATTAATTCCCAGCGAGACTATGAGAGGTCTGCCCCGATGCAGATACTCAGTCAGCTTCTCAATTCCCCAATCCTGAAAAGTTATGCTTCCGTCATATCCAAATTCCCTGGCTGTATATACCAATTCCTCCACTCCAGTGCCCCATTCGTACATCAATCCTCGATTGGTCATAAAATCACTTAGCTGATTGGTGGTTGGCAGTAAGCTTTTTTCTTCAGGATCCAAGAGTTTCAATGCCTGGGAAAGAGAGGCTGGCCCGCAATTCACATCCTCAACGTTACGGGAAAGGTCAAAAAGCGCATTATCATGCGAGGCAGACTGGGATATCAACTCTACGTATAAAGGAGGGTCTATTCCGGCTGGAAGCGCTATCCCAACTGGATCAAAGCTGCCGGAGGGAAGGTTGTCACCCAGATTTCCCTCCGACAGAACAGCATCCGGGTTGACCCCGGATATCACTGGCGCGGTGATCCTTTCCGTCGGCCGTGGAGTGGGTGAAGCGAGAGGATCCACCCCAGCTGAAACGACTTTAGGACCAACTGCCGCTGCCAATAACCAAAAAGACACAAATAGAATAAGGACTTTTTTTTCAAGAATAACCCCCTAAAACCCCTTGATTTTCCGGGTTAATTTTCAGTGTATATCAAGCCAAAACCCAAGTCAATAGGTGAACGGATTGGGTTTACGTTAACTTTGTGAATAACAAAAAGGATACGGTTTCCTTTGAGGAAACCGTATCCTATCTATGAAAAAAAGCACTCCTGGGTTGGAGTGCTTTTGTCGTAAATTAATGAAGTGGATCAAAACTAGTCATCAGATTCCTCTTCATCCTCTTCTTCCTCTTCCGGCTCGTCGTTGGAATCACCACTGGAATCACTATTGTCATCGTCACTGGAATCGCTGTCCTCGTCACTCGCGTCATCACTGGAATCATCATTCATATCATCGTCTGAGTCGTCATTCATATCATCGTCTGAGTCGTCATTCATATCATCGTCTGAGTCGTCATTCA
>CAZOUN010000029.1:11079-27745 GCA_964582965.1 uncultured Anaerolineales bacterium
TGTCATCGTCTGAATCGTCATTCATGTCATCGTCTGAGTCGTCATCCATTTCATCGTCGGAATCATCATTCAGGTCATCATCCATGTCAGCACCTTCGCCATAGATCTCAATGGCTAACAGGGAGCCGTCAGCCTGCGTCAGGGCTTCCACCTTGACCAGGTCGCCAACTTCCAGGGCGCCTTTCAGTTCGGTCTGACCATCCACTGCCACGGTAATCCCGCTGACCAGCCAGGTTCCTGTTTCTTTTGCTTCGATCACGCCGTGGAATTCAACATCCTCTTCCCGGCCTTCTCCAAGCAGGCTTTCTACTTCATCCAGCCGCTCATCTTCAAATTCCTCTTCCAGCTCCTGACGGCTGTCATCATCAAATGTCAAAGCCAGTTGGGTTTGTTCCATTCCCAGTTTGAGGCCGTATAGGCTGTCACCGGGCAAACTGGACGCTGAAGCATTGACGGTAAAGAACCCTGCCACCAGCACTGTTATCAACCCATAAATTGCTAATCTCGGTAAAAGTTTCATTTCAGTATTCTCCTTTCCAACAAATAAATCACTAATATTTTTAAACCACTGCCCTGAATAACGGATAAAAGCAGCTTTTGTTCCGTTTTTAGTAAATGCCTCATTCTTTGCCATCAAATCGACCTCCGCCAGCAGGCGGTTCCTGCCTTCCCGCAAGGATTCCTGATAGTCGGGCTGCGGCATGGACCTGGCCACAACCGCTGCTCGCAGCAGCGGTTCAAGTTCATCTGAATAACGGGGATTCTCTTTCAGGATCTCATCCAGCCCTACGCCTGCGTCAAGCTGCGCCAGGCTTCGATCCAAAATACGTTCAAATTCGTTTTTATTCATAAACAGTTTTCCTCTATCAGTACTTTTTCCAGCAATCTTAAAGCCCGATGCTGCAGGGAACGTACAGCCCGATCACTCTTATTCAGCAGCTGGATGATCTTCGGTGTTGAAAATCCATTTATAAATCGGTAGATCAGCAGCTGGCGCTGTGTTTCCGGCAGCAATTCTAAAGCGCTCCTGAAACATTCCGATGTCTGCCTATCCTGCACTTGCTGATCGGGATTTTTGATCCGATCTTCCAGCAGCTCTTCCTTGATCGGGATTTCTTCTTTTTTATCCATCAGACGATGGTTATCGATGACCATATTCCTGGCGATGGTATACAACCAGACCAATATTGGACGGCCGCGATCGATATAACCAGGCAGTTTATTGATCATGCGAATAAACACCTCTGCGCTCAGATCCTCTGCTGTCAGTTGGTCGCTGACCCGGTAAAAGATATAGTTGTAGACCGCCTGATAATGCAGGTCATATAGTTCAGCGATCGCTCTTTTATCTCCACGCTGAGCGCCCTGGAGTAGTTTTGTCTCTTTGTTTTGATCCATGGATTTCATCCTGATTAACGATAAAAACCCGGTTTTGTTCCGGTGGGTACTTAAATTAGGATATGGTTTCCTTTGAGCATAAAGAGGGTGCGGGGTCCTCGGTTAGTAGGATCCCGCATCCTTCGTTAGATAAAACTAAGCTGCCGGCAAAATTACAGTAAACGTCGTTCCTTCCCCTTGCTGGCTTTCAACGGAGATCGCTCCGCCGTGGGCCGTCACCAGCTGGCGAGCGATGGCCAATCCCAGGCCGCTGCCCCCGCTGGCTCTGGAGCGGCTTTTATCGCCTTTCCAGAAGCGGTCAAAGACAAAGGGCAGATCCTCTTCCGCAATACCTTCCCCCGAATCTTGAACCATAACCCGGATCGAATCCCCCTCCCGGGCAGCAGACAAGGTAATCTCCCCACCTTCCGGTGTGAAACGCAGGGCGTTGTTCACCAAATTTCCCAGCACCTGGTCCAAACGGTGCCAATCCCCCTCAACAACCAATTCCTCTCTATCTTCAGGAGCTTCTATTAATAACTGAACCCCACCCTCTTCTGCCCGCCCGCTAAAACTGGTGATCACATCTTCCAGCAGTTCAACCACAGACAGTTTCTGAAAATGGAAATCCAGGGTCCCGGACTCGGCCATCGACAGGGTTTGCAGATCTTCCACCAGCCGCTGCAGCAAGCGGGTCTCTTCCAGCATGGACCGGAAATAATCCGGGGATGCTTCATAAACCCCATCCAGGGCACCTTCCAAATTGCCCTGTAGAATGTGCAGCGGGGTGCGCAGTTCATGGGCCACATCTGCGGTCAGGTTGCGGCGCTGGATATGGGCCCGTTCCAACTCATTCGCCATGTGGTTGAAAGAGCGGGCCAATTTCAGAAACTCCTTGTCGCCTTTCTCATCCACCCGAACGCTAAAATCTCCATCAGCCAACGATTCTGCCGCGGCCATCACGTCTGCCAATGGGTTGACCCATTTGCGCATACCGAGCGTCCCTATCAGCATTCCTACGACCGGGACCAGGAAAGGGACCAGGCAAAACAACATTCTGCGCAGATCCTTTGAGCCCAATAAATCTTGATTGCCACCGATCACCAGGCCCATGATCACGCCCAGGATCAAGATCGGAATCACCAGGAAGAATAAACCACCCATAAATCGCCAGCCCATCTTGCGGCGCTGTTCCATATGGTCCCTGGAAAAATGCTCAAAACCGCTCTGCCAGGGGGGGCCAGAGCCGCTTTTATGCCAACCCTTATATTCCTTCCAGTTATGTTGATGCTGGTCGGGTTTAAATTTTTTCATTCAAAATCTCCCAGGAATTTATAGCCAAACCCGTAAACGGTCTGAATATAAACCGGATCCGTTGGGTCGGGTTCGATCTTCTTGCGCAGGTTTTTAATATGGGAATCCACACTGCGGTCCACTCCGCCAAATACCACACCATGCAGGTGCTCCAGCAGCTGTTCCCGGCTGAGCGGTTGTCCCTCGTGTTTGACCAGCGTTTCCAGTAAGGTATATTCGCTGCGGGTGAGGTGGATGATCTCCCCACTAAGTTTTACTTGCATTCTTTTCAGATCCAGTTCCAGGTTGCCCGACTTCAGGACCTCTCCCTGGAGCAGGTCACCCCTGGCCCGGCGTAAAAGCGCCCGCACCCTGGCCACCAGGGCCCGGGGAGAAAATGGTTTGGTGATGTAATCATCTGCGCCTAGCTCCAGGCCGATCAGCTGATCTGCTTCCTCCACCCGGGCAGTGAGCATAATGATCGGCACATCGGACTCTTTCCGGATCGCGCGGCAGACATCCAGGCCGTCCATACCCGGCAGCATCAGGTCCAGCACAATCAGGTCTGGATTTTCCCAGTGGGCGATGGCCAGCGCCTGAACTCCATCACTGCTGGTCAGGACTTTAAAACCATTTTCCACCAGATAATCTTTAGCCAGCTGGAGGATCTTGGGTTCATCGTCGACAACTAAAATGGTTTCATTCATAAAATCTTATCCATTCATCTTGTTATTCGTAGGATAACACAGCTTTGCCGCTCTCTTTTCCTGTGCGATTATAACCAAAACACGGGAGGTAAACTCCCGTGTCTGGTTTTCAGGATTAGCTGGTTGGTTTACCCTCTTCTTCAGGGGTATCTGCCTCAGCTCCAGGTTCGTCCTTCATAGGATAGGCTCCCCAGGGTCCAGGATGGCAGGGCCCAAAATGGTGCGGGTGGCGAAAATTTCGGTACTTGTGGGCTTTCATTTCATCCCAATCAGAGCCGCCTTCGGTCCTCCAGCGCTTGAACATCACCAGGCCAACGATCGAAGTGATCATCTTGATCAGCAGGATCCCGCCAAAAAAGATCGCCAAAAAGGGCAGGAAAGATCCACCCATGGGATGGTAACCTCTCATATTGGGGTAGAAGTGTGGAGCTGTGATCTCGCCGCCTTCTACCGCCGCGCCCTGCATAACACCAGCCTGGAAAGCGGAGCGGACCAAAAAGGTACCGCCGGCAATCAGCATGATAACCATAAAGATCCTGAATCCAATTCCCCATACGGGGTTTCTGTAGAAAAACATTATTACCTCCTCTAGGTATTTATTATTGATATCTACAGGAACAGTATCTCCTTAAAGTGTGGAGAAACGATGGAGGATTTGGGGAAATTATCGGTATATAGTAAGTAGTAAGAAGTGGGTCGATTAACAGTCTGTAAGGAATCACCCGATTTCCAGTCAGGCCGCGCAGCGGGCACCCGTCCTCCGGTCTTCGGTCAAGATGCAAAGCATCTTAATAGTAGTGTAGAATGAATAGAACATTCCGAAACTCTCACGGAGGCCTTGATGACCCCCAAGAAACGAATTTTTCTCGCCCTGGCCCTGCTGCTCCTGGCAGCGATGGCCTGCGAATATTTACCCACTCCCGCACCCGAAGCGTCTCAACCCCCAGAAGATGTGATCGCCACTTCTGTTGCCGCAACAATCATAGCTGGCGGCGGCGAAGCGCCAACGGCAGAAGTTCCCACAACTGAACCTTCCCCGGATCCAGATAGTGATGGCGGCGAACCTGCGGGAATTCCTACTCCGGACCATCCACCATTTTTGCGGATCGTTTATGTTAAAGATGGCAATGTCTGGTACTGGGAGGAAGGCAGCGCATCAATTCAGCTGACAACGTTGGGGGATGTGATCTCAGTATATCTATCCGACGATGGACTAGTAGCTGCTTTTATCCGCCAATACGATTGGAATAGTGAAGAAATCTATGCCGTAAATACAGATGGTACAAATGTGAGGCCTCTGGTCACTCTGGCTCATTTTTCAGGCATGAAGATTTTCACGGAAGCCATTTCTGCAGTACCCTACAGGATCGCCTGGGTGCCCAACAGCCATACCCTGGCCTTTAACACCCGGATGACGTTTGAAGGACCTGGCTTGATCCTTGGCAACGGGCTGCGCCATGTGGATGCTGATACAGGAGCGTTAAGTGTTATAGTCGCACCAATGGCGGGAGGGGATTTCTATTACTCACCGAATGGCTCCTCGATAGCCCTGGTCAACAGTACTACTATCAGCCAGGTCGATTCCACAGGCGGCAACCACGAGGTCCTGCTGACCTTCCCGGTTGTGTTGACCTACAGTGAATATAATTATTATCCCCCGGTGACCTGGTACGGGGCAGACAGCTACATGTTGGCCTCGATCCCACCTCATGCCCCCCTGGATGAGCCCCCGGATGACACCACCATCTGGTACATCGCTTCAAATGGAGCAACTCCAATAGTATTAATCACGCTGACTCCGGTGCCGTTTTTCCATGACCCAGTTCATATTTCTCCGGATCTCAGCAAGATCGCCTACCTGAGCATGGTCACTCCCGGTGCGCCGCCTATCGTGGATCTGCATATCGCCAATCCGGATGGCAGCGGTGATGTGCTCTATGATTCCGGTGATCGGCGCTTCGAAGCCTGGTCAACCGATGGGGAGCATTTCATCTTCACTGAGGCTGGACATTATCCCAAAGTGGGAAGGGTTGGAGATCCTGCCCAGGACCTGCTTGGGATCACCCTGATGCTGGATGTCAGCTGGGTGGATGAAACCAGGTTTATGTATATCAACCGGCTCAGCGGAAGCTGGGAGTTGTGGCTGAGGGAGCTGGGTTCACCGGGCGTTCTGCTGGCCAGCACAACCGGGGATAGAATCCATTTTGATTTTGTGAAATAGTCTAAACATGAAGGATACGGTTTCCTGAGAGGAAACCGTATCCTGGAATAATTTAATAATAAAAGCACTCCTTGTGGAGTGCTTTTTCTACCCAAGGGCTGGAGGATTTAGCCATCATCATTTTTCTTTATCTTTTTTGTCCTTCTTATCTTTTTTATCTTCTTCTCGCGCTGCTTTCTCCTCTTCCCTTTCCTCTTCTCTCGTTGCTTTCTCCTCTTCCCTTTCCTCTTCTCTTGCTGCTTTCTCCTCTTCCCTTTCTTCTTCTCTTGCTGCTTTCTCCTCTTCCCTTTCTTCTTCTTTCTCCACTACACCATCTTCAACAACAAGGTCGCCTTCTAACACTACCCCTTCTAGATTCTCTCTCTTATCTGCTTTTTCATTCAATGAATACTGCCTGGTACGAAGCTGGGCAGCATCTTCATTCCCCTGCTGGCCATGTTCATTCTTTCCTTTCTCTTCCTCTTCAACCACTAATGATTTAAACTCTCCGGAATAATCGGGGGGTGAATCCGGCAAACTGTAATCACTCGTGAAAATCGGGTTTTCCCCTAAAGTTTTTGGCTGGGCGGGCTTGACCAGCAGCAGATCGCCAACTTGTTCAAAACTGTAATACAGGGTATTCATTATATTGTCCGCCAACCCGGAAGCCGAGGCAGATAGTGTGAAAAATCCACC
Organism: uncultured Anaerolineales bacterium; assembly: GCA_964582965.1. Lineage (GTDB taxonomy): Bacteria > Chloroflexota > Anaerolineae > Anaerolineales > UBA11858 > B10-G9. The sequence goes on from CAZOUN010000029.1 coordinate 17,353, forward strand.
GGTAAGGACTACCACCAGGGATAACATCGCAAAACGGTAAGCAGGTTGTAATAGTTTGAGAGATCCAACCCAGCGATCCACAATCCCTTCGCGGGGAGGTTGGACAGGTTCGGGTTCTAAAAATCCGCCCTCAGCCTGGATGGAAGCCATTTCAGCCAGCAGCTGGTTTTTACCAACCCGCAGGGCTGTATAACCAGGAACCGGCTGCGGAACCGCTCTGCTGAGCATGGCAGCAAGCATTAAGGGTTTCAGGTTTTCGGCCTGGGAAGGGTAGCGCGCCAATATATCTATCAAGGATTCGCCCCGATCCATCCTCGATAGACAATCATCCAATATGCGGTCAAACTTGCGCGGCATCATATCGAACTTTCCCTTTCCAGAACAATTTGGAGTGATCGTAATGCCCGGTGCTGCAGGGTTTGAATTGCCCTTTCGCTTTTATTTGTGATCTTCACCAGGTCCTTAACCGAACGGCCTTCGACAAAACGGTGGACGATGATGCTCTTTTCCTGATCATTGAGATGGCTGATGGCCAGTTTAAAACAGCGGTTGGCAGTTTTACTTTCCTGCCCTTGATCGGATTCCAGCAGGGCCTCGCTGAACAACTCCGGCTGGAATGCTTGCTCTTTTTCATCGACCAGATCGCGGGCGATGTCATACAGCCAGGAGATAAAGGTGATTTTTTTATTGGTAAATTCAGGCAGTCTGCGGATCATGCGCACAAAAACTTCCGTGCTGAACCGCTCGGCGGTAGTTTGATCACTCACGCGATAGAAAAGATAGGTATAAATATCCAGGTAGTAGCGCTCGTAAAGGGTCTCTGCAGCTCTTTTATCACCAGTTTGAGCCCTGTACAAAAGCGCTTTTTCGTTGATATCCATAGAGGTTAATATACCCTGCCCGGGGGCAAGGACCTGCTGTGATCAACTTTTAACAATAGAGGGTAATTTTCATTCTAGCATAGATAATCACAAAATAAAGAGATGCTAACAAGACAAAGTAAATAGAACCGCCACATATGGGGGAGCAAGAAAGTATGACCCGAATATAGACAGTATACGATTGAAGTGATCATCGTTCAGTTTGGGTGATCTACTTCGGGTTTGTCATTGCGAGGAGTCTGGAAGATGACGAAGCAATCTATAGAAAATTTAACAAATAATCTAATAAACTTACATCATTCTCCACTTCAGGCAATTTTTCACCTTCGTTTATTACATTCAGGATGATAAAACTCAGATTGCTTAGTCGCTCGCAATGACAATTAGTATAGACAACATTCCAGATCGTCTCCCATCTTCGGTCCGGGTGCGCAGCAGTGTCCCGTCTCGCGTCGTTTTATCATACAATACACACATACTATCGGAGCAATCATGGAAGAACTGAAATCAACTATCAATAACTTCATCCAAGCCCGCGATTGGAAGCAGTATCATGCGCCTAAGAATTTGGCCATGGCGCTCAGTGTTGAGGCGGCTGAGATCGTGGAGATCTTTCAATGGAAGAAAGCTGATGAACCGCTCAGTACTGCCGATTTGGAACACCTGCGCCAGGAAATCGGAGATGTTCTGGTCTATCTGCTGGAACTGGCAAATAAGTATGATATCGATATCGTGCAAGCCGCCAAAGACAAAATGATATTAAATGATAAGAAGTACCCGGAAGAAGTAGTTAAAGGGAAATCAAATAAATATACCGAATATCAATAACTTTTCATTAGTTCTGGAATGGACAAACTGCCATCTTGTCCAAAACGGATAATTAAATTTCGAAATTGGAAATATAATCATTGAAAGTCCTCTAGATAGAGGACTTTCTTTTTTCATACTGCTATACAAATTAACGATTCGTTGAAAAAACCGAATTATTATTGACCAGCAATAATATATATGCTTCCAATAAACCGGAATCAAATTACGGGTAGAATGAAAATAAACTAGAAGGAGTTAAAAAATGAATATCTACACCTTGTTAATATTTCTCGGAGTACTCATATTCTTCACGGGGATAAAGATCCTCCGACCTGTAGAAGTAGGTGTCGTCGAATTCCTGGGCCGTTATCAAAAAACTGCCAGCGCCGGTTTTAACTGGATCGTTCCTTTCCTGTCAAAAATCTATCGCATAAATATCACAGAACGCCGGGTGGATATTGATCCACAATCAATCATTACCAAAGATAAATTAAATGCAATTGTTGATGGCGTGGTCTATTACAGAGTGGAGGACGCTCAAAAAGCAATTTATAACGTAAATAGTTTTGCTACCTCTGTGCCATCTCTGGCAAAAACAACCCTCAGAGCCGTGATCGGAAAGATGACCCTCACAGAGGCAAACGAAAACAGAGATCAGATCAATGAAGAAGTTGAAAAAATATTATCCAAAGAAGTCAGCAAATGGGGAATTGATGTAGTCCGGGTTGAGCTGCAGCGGATTGAACCCCCGGATGATGTTCAGGATGCCATGAACCAGGTTGTGAAAGCTGAAAATGAAAAAATAGCTGCTCTTGACCTAGCAACAGCGATTGAAACCAAAGCTGATGGTGAACGGCGAGCTGAAATCAAAAAAGCAGAAGGTATCGCAGCTGCGATTCGATTAAAAGCAGACGCTGATGGAGATGCCATCAAGACTGTTAATGTCGCCGCTGAAGAATTCTTTGTCGGCAATGCACAGGTCCTCAAAAAACTAGAGACCGTCGAAGCAGCATTAAAACACAATTCCAAATTCATTGTTCCTAACGATATTGATCTAGTCAATGTGATCAGTGATTTAGCAGGTACGCCAGTACCCATCACTAAAAAATAGATCGTTACTGAAATACTGAACAAAAATAAATCCTCCACCAGGGGGATTTATTTTGTTTAAGAACCCCCTCCCCGGTAGCAGGGAAAAACCATCCCTCAGGATTGCTCTCGAAGGATAGGAAAAGTTCATATATAAAGGTAAGATTGTAGGTATGTGAGAGGACATCATCCTCACTCAACTTGTTTTCAATTCCTTCAGGAGGAAGAATGAATAAAAGATTGATTTTGATTGTTGTCGCAGTCCTGGCCGCTGTCGGATTAGGAGTAGGCGCCTGGCTAATTTACGGACCGGCTGATGCTCCTGCAGCTACCCCTGAACCGGTAAATATTGTTGGTTATGAATTCCCTACTTCAGCTGAAAAGATCAACTGGCAGGACCGGGAGATCTTCAAGGCTGGACTGGTCGACAGCGCCGTTAGTTCGCTGAAAGATCTATCCAAAGCCAGCACATACTATATTTCCCTGGAAATTGCCTCAGATCTTGCCTCTCCTATCTTAGGGCACCAGGTCGTACGTTTCTTTAATAATGAGGACATTGCGCTGAGCGAGATCTATTTCCGGCTCTACCCCAACTATCAGGGTGGAAAAATTGAAGTTTCCCACATGACCCTGGATGGCGGCGCAATGATCCCGTCCCTGGAAAGCCAGGATACAGCGCTGCGAGTGGACCTGAAAGATCCCCTTCTACCTGGAGAATCCCTGGTCATGGAAATGGATTTTGAACTCAGCATACCCACTGAAATGGGCGGCAACTACGGCCTCTATGGTTATTTTGAGGACGTCCTGGTGCTGGACACTTTCTACCCGATGATCCCGGCCTTTGATGAGAACGGTTGGGCCATGCAGACCCCCAAGGACAACGGTGATCTAACTTACACAGATGCTTCCTTTTATGTTGTCGAAGTCCAGGCTCCAGCCGATCTGGTACTGGCTTCCTCCGGAGTGGCGGTTGATCAGCAGATCAAAGGCAGCACTCAGAACACTATCTTTGCCAGCGGGCCTGCTCGGGATTTCTACCTGGCTGGAAGTCGGGTATTTGTTGAAATTAATGAGCAGGTTGGCGACACACTGGTACGGGTCTACACTCGCCCCGAATATAGTGTCAACCAGGCATATGCGCTCGATTATGCCGCCCATGCGATCGAGATCCTCAGCCGCCAGGTTGGAGAATATCCCTACACAGAGTTTGAGATTATCAGTTCCCCCATGCGGGCATTGGGAATTGAATACCCCGGGATCACCAGCATTGTGGTGGATGAATTCGTAGACGGCGTAGATCTTTACGGTATGCCATCTGAACAAATGCTTGAATCCACTTTGGCCCATGAAACCGGGCACATGTGGTTCTATAATACCGTGGGCAATGACCAGCAGAATCAGCCCTGGGTTGATGAAGCCCTGGTGCAGTATATGACCTATATTTATTACCTGGACCGCTACGGTGACGGAGACGGATATGTCGAGTCCTGGAAATATCGCTGGAGCCGGGTTGAAAACGCAGATGTTCCAATTGGCATGCCATCCGACGAATATCACGGTGCGGAATACAGCGGCATCGTTTACGGCCGCGGCCCACTATTCTTCTATGATCTGGAGAATAAGTACGGCCTGGATACCGTGATGTCCGCAGTGAAGAGCTATTATCAGGACCATTTGTGGCAGAACGGGTCCACAGAAGATATCCGCGCTGCGCTGGAAAATGCCTGTGATTGTGACTTAAGCACCGAGTTTGAAGAATGGATCTACGAGAAACCTTACGTGGAGTAAATCGTAAGTAGTAAATAGTAAGTCGTTTAGGGGTTTGAGATACAAGTATTCAGTATCCAGAAATCAGTGATCAGATTGTAGGGGCGACGCACCTGTCCTGAGCGGAGTGAGTTTTTTCTCGCGAAGTCGAAGGAATGCGTCGCCCTTATCTTTATATAAAAATTCAAATCATAACACTTTCATCAGCTATCCTTCCTTTTAGGAGAACACCCATGAAAAAAACAATCCAATCCTTTTTCATCATTACAATACTCATCTCTCTCCTGCTCTCCGCCTGCGACACAAGAAAAAGCCCTGTCCTGGAACCTCTCGACAAAGACTCGGCTGCATCTCCGACAGAAGAATCAGCTGCCCCAACCCCTTCTGCTGATAACCCGGTGGAGTATTTCGCTGTATTAGCCGCCAAGGATGATTATTCCGATGTGGGCATGACAGACATGCTGGTAGAGTATATCGATCTCAAACGGGTGCAGAACGCGCTGATCGAACAGGGTTGGGATCTAGATCAAATGCAAATATTAAAAGGATTTGATCAAGCTGATCTGCAGGTTGAGCTTGATTGGCTGGAGGATAATACAGATCAGAACGACCTGGTATTTTTCTATATAACCGCCCACGGGACCTACCTGCGGAAGAATATCGACTGGGCTGGTTTCTTCCCGGAGCAGTGGGCCGAGATCACCAGCCATCATCGTGTGCTGGTCGTGGACAGCTGCTCGGCAGCTGAATTCACCAATTTGATCAACGACGATCCCAACCCGCATCTTTCGATCGCCGCGGTGGATGCTGATGAATACGGCTGGAAAGGGATTGAGGAAGAAGGGCTGCCAATTGTTGGGGGTATCTTCACTTTCTATTTCGCTGAAGCGCTGGCGGACTTCAACGCGGATACAGACGGGGACGGGCTGGTTTCAGTCCAGGAAGCTGTTCTGGTTGCCGAGGAAATGCAGCGGGAATACATGCATGAGGTGGTTTTTGCCGTGCCCGAGTTTGTTGAGATGTACCACGGCATCGGTGTCGAACCCGAGAAGGATGAGACTTTTCCAGATGTGATTATTGATGATGCCGTGGGAAATAATTTATTTTTAGCAGTTGGTGACTGAGGGTGAGCCCGCTTCAAAGTATTGGGGGTTTTTGCTCAGCAAACACTTATAAGCAATTCGTATTAAGGTGTACTGATCTGCTTATATTGAGCTACGAGCTATCGTTTCCCATCATGACCTGTACATAGTGTTTCACTGGTTCGGGATCGAGTTTGATGTACTTCTCTTCCAGCCGCTTTCCATCCAAATCCAGCCAGGCAACACCCTGCTGTATTTGATCTGGATTCTGAACCTCGATATTATAGATCGCTTCACCGTGACGCAGGGTAGCCTTAAAACCATCCCACCATTCCGGGATCACCGGATCAATGATTAATCGATCAGACTGCTTCTTCAAGCCAAGAACTTCTTCTATCCAGACCCGATACATCCAGGCCGCGGAGCCGGTATACCAACTCCATCCGCCCTGACCGATCCGTCCAGGTAGACGATAGACATCAGCCGCTACAACATAGGGTTCAACAGTGTATTTCCAGACATCGGGACCCTCGCGGGCGTGTTCAACGGGATTTAGGATCTGGAGAATTTCCCCGGTCCGATTCCCATCTCCCTGGCGGGCAAAAGCCATCGCCAGCCACAGCGCAGCGTGGGTATATTGTCCACCGTTTTCGCGTACTCCCGGAGGATAACCACTAATGTAACCCGGTGAAGGTGTACTGGTATTAAATGGAGGATTGAAAAGTAAAACGAGCTTCTCATCTTGCAGAACAAGCTGGCGCCAGGCAGATTCAAGCGCCTCTTTTTTATGCTCAGGATCACCCGCGTCGCTGATCCAGGACCAGGATTGGGGAAGTGAGTCTATGCGGGCTTCAAGATTGGCAGCTGATCCGATCGGGCTGCCATCATCAAAAGTAGCACGCTGGTACCAGGCTCCATCCCAGCCTTCTTTTTCAATCCGCTTTTCAAGCTCTTCCGCCTCCTGGTTATAATAAGAAACCAGATCGGTCTTCCCGCTGATCTGCGCCAATCGTGCCATTCTGTTCAGGGTATCGATCAAAAACCAACCCAGCCAAATACTTTCACCACGCCCTCCCTCACCGACCCGGTTCATGCCATCATTCCAATCTCCGGTACCGATCAAAGGCAGCCCTCTTGGACCTTGGGTGAGACCTTTATCAAGCGCCCTCCGGCAGTGTTCAAAGAGTGTCTGTTTCTCCAAAGAGGTTTTGGGTTCCAGGAAGATCTCATGTTGATCTGGTTCAAGCTCAGGCGCGACCAGGAAGGGGATCTGCTCCTGCAGGATACTTTCATCCCCTGTCACCTGAACGTATTGAGCCGTTATATAGGGAAGCCAGAGCAAGTCATCCGAGATCCTGGAACGTATGCCAGCCCCACTAGGCGGATGCCACCAATGCTGGACATCACCTTCAACGTACTGACGGCTTGCAGCCAGCAAGATGTGCTCTCGGGCCAGATCAGGGTCCGCCACCAAGAAGGCGGCTACATCCTGTAATTGATCGCGGAAACCAAAAGCTCCACCAGATTGGTAGAAAGCAGAACGTCCCCAGATCCGGCAGCTCAAGCTTTGATAGAGCAGCCACCGGTTGAGCAGGAAATTGATAGATAAATCCGGGGTTTCTACCTGGATCGAATCAAGCTTCCTGTTCCAGAAGCGCTCGGTTTCATCAAACGCCTGATTCACAGAGATAACTTCTCGGTATTTTCTCGCCAGTGTTCCAGCTTCGGTTTCCGACTCTGCCTGGCCTAAAACGCAGATCACTTCAGCAGATTCACCTGGTTTGAGCTCGATTTTGGTCTGCAGAGCAGCGCAAGGATCAAGTTCGGCACCAAAACGGCCTGCCAGCTCTGTGCGTTTCATGGCAGCAGGATTTCCAGCTGTTTGATTGCGCCCGAGGAAAAGTGTCCGATCACATGTGAAGGATTCAGCTGAAGGACTGATAGAGGCAAATGCGACACGATCACCATACTCAGGATGATATCTGTTACGGCCTAGGATCGCGCCCAACTCGGGGTCCCACTGGGTGACCACGTGCTGCTGGGTATTTTCGCGCTGCTCCCCAAGTGTCCATTCAACATAATAGGTGATACTTAATTTTCTTGTTTTATTTGAGTTATTTTGTAGTTTAAGTTTGCTAATCTTAACCGGTTCTCCCCCATTTTCGTCATTGGGCACAAATACAGTTAAAAGCTGCTCAATAGCGTGGCTATTATGCTCAAACCGAGTATAACCGGCACCGTGGTTTACACGGTAGGCATCTCGCTCCCGGATAGGGCCGGCAGTTGGGTTCCAGACTTTTCCACTTTCCTCATCTCGAATATAAATCACTTCTGAATGGGGATCAAGAACCGGATCGTTGGACCATTGTGTTAATCGATTCCGCTGGCTGTTGCCAAACCAGGTAAATCCCGCGCCTGTTTCACTGATCATGGTCCCGAATGTGGGATTAGCGATTACGTTAACCCAGGGAGCCGGTGTGTTGATATCAGGACCAAGATAGATCACGTACTCTCGACCATCAATGCTGAAACCGCCCAGACTATTAAAATAGGGTAATTCCTTAAACGGCAGCATCCGAGAAGGTTCATCTTCGGTCCGTCTGGTATCAAGTAGAACGGGTTCTTCAACTGTCTCGTAAGGCACACCAATTTGCTGAGCCAAAGGACCCCGGGCAGCCACCAAAGAAACTCGGGCTACAGACTGGAGCAGCACTAGATCCTCGCTTGCTAACTGATCTGCTGCTTGCAGGAAGACTCCTCCAGGTTGATCCTTATCTTTGAGAATACTAAATGAATGGATCAATCTTTCTAATCGCTCCATAAGTGGTTGATCATAACTACTTGATTCCTCATTAATCACAACAAGATCCATCACCAGTCCATGCCGGACCCAATACGCCTGGGCCTGGAGTATCTGGCGGACAAGTCCCAAATCTCCCACATCGGCAATAGTGATCAACAAGATCGGCAGATCCCCTGATATGCCAAAAGGCCAGAGATCGGATTGTCCTTTCTTGTTTTCTCCTATACGCTCGGAAGGGGGACGCAGGTAACCGGAGGGATAGATCATAAAACCAGCAAGTTTTTGAAAACGCCGGGCATCATCAGGTTGAATCCGCAGCAACCGCAATTCAAGCTGAGATGACGCCCAGGCGATCTCGAAGGCGCGTTCGACTACCGCCGGGTCATGATATTTATCGACCAGATCTATGGCTTCCTGCCGACTTTCAGCGACACCAAGGAGGGCGATGAACTGAACACTCTGACCCGGAGGTAAATGGATCTCCCGGCGGATAGATAATATCGGGTCAAGAACAAAGCCCTCCGTATTCCCCAGGGTGGACTCAATTGCAAGGGGATTTTGCAGCGTGCGGCCGCGTCCAATAAAAACCCGTCGATCGGTTTCATATTGAAGTAATCCATGCGGCTCAGATCCTGCAAGAACATCCAGACTGTGAACTGTAAATATGGGTTCTTCATGCTCCTGACGTGGGCGTCGATATGCCAGCAGCGCATCGCTGGCCTGGACCGCTTCTGTCTGGATAAACAGTTTGTTAAATGCTGGATGCTGACGATCAGCACCATGTGAGGCCAAAGCAAGTTCATAATAGCTGGTGGTCTGGATTCGCCGGCTTCGAATAGAACGGTTGGTCAGCGTGATTCTACGGATCTCTACATTATCCTCAGGTGAGATAATGATCTCAGTTTTTGTTTCCAGCCCATTATCACGCCGGCGATACTCAGCCCGATCAAGAGGGAAGGTCACCGAATATCGGTCAGGTTCCTGATCAAGTGGATGATAAAAGTTCGACCAAATGTCCCCACTGTCCAGATCCCGAAAGTAGAGGAAAGATCCATAATCATCTTTTGTTGTATCTGCACGCCAGCGGGTCACATCCAGATCCTTCCAGCGAATATATCCTCCGCCAGCATTGGTTGTCATTGTTGAAAGCTGGCCGTTAGACAGCAATTGCACTTTAGGGGTGATGCTGTGGGGCGACTCAAAACTACTGACAGATGGGGCCACACCCATCGAATCTGTTCTCGAAGGTATTTTTACTCGAGTCGAGATGTGATGGATGGGGGGAGAAACAGGTACGCGTTCGTAGAGCAGTGGTTCAGCTGCTTTTACGCGGGGATCTTGATGAAAACGATGCACCATCGTATGACTGTAGAGGAAGTTCGTTAGCGCCAGGAAGGCCATACCCTGGTGATGAGCCATATACGCCCGAACGACGACTCCAGGTTCCGCATTCGCTTTGGGTCTGCGGTTAAAATCGATTGCTTCAAAGTACCCATAATCGTCAAGCATACCGTAAGTCGCAAGCCATTCCAGATTCTTGACGGTGGCTTGTGGATCCAGGTCGACAGCAAGCAGCGTGGCGTATGGAGCAACCACCAGGTCCTCATCCAGTCCACGCTTCAATCCTAACCAGGGAACACCAAAGGCTTTGTATTGATAGGTTTTATTTTGATCCAGATCGCCATAGGCCGATTCGGAGATACCCCAAGGTACCCGCCGACGCCGGCCATAAGCCTGCTGCAGCATTACGCTCTCACGTGTTGCTTGATCGAGTAAAGAGTTTGGATAGGTTTTCTGCAGCAGGAGCGGCATCAAATACTCAAACATCGTTCCGGTCCAACTTAAGAGAACGCGATGCAGTCCATGGGAACTATAAGGACGATTCAACGCGAGCCAATGATCAACAGGAACATCTCCCCGGGCAATAGCGACATAACTGCCCAGGCGTGCTTCGCTGGCAA
>CAZOUN010000030.1:0-27741 GCA_964582965.1 uncultured Anaerolineales bacterium
GAGGATGTGTTGAAGTTCTTTTCGGATAACTGCCCAAAGGTGACGGAATGACATAGTTATTTTGTTTGGTCTATTTTCCTGATCAATGAAATAAAGGCTTCTTCCATTCGAGGTTTTATGACCCGGATTTCCAAGATATCTAGTTTAGCCTTATGAAGGGATTTCTGGATCTGTCCTATACGTTTGTTAGCAGAATCTACCAGGATGTGAAGTGCTTCTCCATAAGTTTGAACTTCCAATACTCCTTTAAGCGGTTGGATGATCTCCCGGGCTTTCTGCCAATCGTGTGTGACTACCTTTATGAATTCTCCTCCGACCTTTTGTCGGATATTCTCTGGTGAGTCGCATTCCACGATTTTACCCTGATAGATCAAGCCTACTTGAGAGCAGCGATCTGCCTCGTCCATATATGGAGTGCTGACGATGATCGTTGTTCCTTGAAGATGGAGATCATTTAATATATTCCAGAATTCCCTTCTAGAAACGGGATCTACCCCAGTTGTTGGTTCATCCAATAATAGGATGGGAGGTTGGTGGAGCAGGGTGCAGGCCAGGGCAAGTTTTTTCTTCATGCCTCCAGATAACTTAGCAGCTCTGCGATCTGTGAATTCTGTCAGTTGGGCAAACGCAAGTAAACCCGGAATGCGCTCTTTTTGCAGGCTAGGAGATACATCATACATTTCTCCGAAGAACTGCAAGTTCTCAAGGACAGATAATTTGCCATAAAGACTGAATTCCTGGGCCATATACCCGATCTTTGGTTTGATGGATTCAGAATTTTTGTGCAATTCACAACCGGCTTCTCTTACTTCACCTCCGGTAATTCTTAATAACCCGGCCAGTGTTCTCAGTAAGGTTGTTTTACCAGCTCCATCAGGACCCACCAATCCAAACAACTCACCTTCTTGGATGGTGAGATTGATTGAATCCAAGGCAACATTATCCTTGAATTTCCTGGTTAGGTCCGTGATTTTTATAAACTCTTTTTCCATCATAGTTTAGTCTTTTAATGAGAGAGATATTGAGAGCTGGAGTTAGTGCCCAATATCTGCTTCTGGTTACTCCCTGGCTTTGCGGATGACCCAGAGCACGATCAAGGCTGTCGCAGGTGGTTCGAGGATAACGCCCAAGAGTCGAATTGCGTCTCCAAAGCCCATGGCAGGTATCAAAAACCAGTCAATTAAACCCATGACAATAGCGGATATGATCGCGGCAATATAATCACCCCGGATACCAATGGGACGGTTGTCTTTCCAGATCAGACCGGCGAGATAACCCATTAAAAAGCCGACTGCTATCATGGCGCTGATCACAATGATGGCCTGCATGAGGATAGACATAAAAACTCCTTTTATAGCAAATATTCAATCGTGTATTAATTACCTGATTGATTTTCAGGTGAAACTATCGTCGAGAAACGGAAAACTGGGATCTCTCTGCCAAATGCTATGTATCCTTCTGGGGTATGTTCGATCTCATATCCAATCAGTTTCCCCAGTGCTTTCAGATTCCGAGGATAATTCTGGGCGTATTCAAGCATTAACTGGCCGGCATTTTGTGGATCAAGCTGTTCAGCTGTTGCCTTCATGGCTTTATAGCCTACCTGGATAATTACTTCAGGATTGGCTTTGATATTCTGATACCAGTGAGAACGGGTTCCAAAACCAGATACAACAAAATACTCACCTTCGGCAGGTTTGATTTGAATGACCTCCAATACAGTCTGGCGCTGTTGACCAGTTTTTTCCCCTGTGTGTGTTAAAAGCAGGAATCTTTTTCCCATCAAACCACCCAGACCAAGGCGGTAGATCCAGATCGGCATCCGCCAGGGAATGGCTTTTAATTTACGGGGTGGGGCTGGAAATTTCATTAATTATCCTTTAATCAGAAATCTTTAATCCTCGCAAGAGCAATTTTGTGCTGGACTTGATATGGGCCTGGATATCGATCTGGTCAGGATCATATAACCAAAGCATGACAGTACCCTCTACTATGGCTCCAATGGCGTAGGCTGCCTCCTGAGCGCTGCCAGGATTGAATTCTCCTGCATCCATGCCTTGCTGGATGAGAGCTACCAGGAGATCCAGGTTCTTCTTATAATATCTCTGGATTGCATTTTTGATCGTATCTTGACGGAAGGCTAGAGCAAGGAAATCATAGACGAGGGGCATCCATTTCAGCATTTTTATGATGTCTTGGCCGGCGCGCTCAGCATAGATGTACAAACGTTCTTCAGCAGAGCGGTCATCGGTGAGCAAGGTAGTCAAATCCTTAATTTCAAACTCAAATACCCGATCGATCAGTTTAAGGATAATGGCATCTTTGCTGTCAAAATACCAGTATAAAGATCCTTTGCTCAATCCAGAAGATTCTGCAATATCGGACATACGAGTTTTATGGAATCCCTTTTTTGTAAAGGTTTCCATCGCAGCATCGAGAATTTGTGATTTTCTTTCTTCTGAAACATCTTGTTTTGGGGACATATTCTTATATCCGAGTTAAACTGACCAGTCAGTCAGTTATAGTATACAAATAGAACATTCCCATGTCAAGTAAATTCTCTGAGAAAGGGGAATATTATTAGGAATTGAACTGGGAGTGGGAGGTTCTATTGCGGCCGGATTGTTTGGATTTGTACATATACTGGTCGGCTGCATTCATTAACTCAGAAAGGGTATCGATCTCTTCGTTTAGCTCAACTACTCCGAGGCTGAGGGTCATCTTGATCTCATGGGAATTGCTTTGGAAGGAGCTCTCCTCTGCGTTCAGCCGGATCCTTTCCGCTACCTGAATGGCTGTTGGTAGAGAAGTCTCGGGAAGGATGATCAGAAATTCTTCACCGCCTACCCTGGAAAAAATATCAATACTGCGGATCACATTCAAGCAGCAATTGACCATCTGTTTCAGCACTTCATCACCAGCATCGTGGCCATATGTATCGTTAACCACCTTGAATTTATCCAGATCAAAAAATATTGCTGATAAGGGGCTGTTAAATCGTTTTGCACGATCAATTTCGTATTGTCCCCAACGTTCAAGCCCGCGGCGATTCAAGATACCTGTTAATGGGTCTGTGATTGCTAACTCATGGATCCTATGATGCAGGCGGGCATGTGTCAAAGCTATGGAAGCCTGGCTGGCGAAGGCAGAGAGGATCTCGGAATGATCCTGATTATAAAAATTTGAAGTGTGATTATTCAATGAAAGAAAACCTATTACATTATCACCTTCAAGAATTGGAGCACCAGCCCAGGACATGACGTCTTTGGTTGAATCAGTATAGATCCAATCCGGGTTTTCTGCAACATTCGGGATGATAATCGGTTTCTTGGATTCAGTCATTCTAACCAGAGTTATAAATTTGGTTATGTTGAATATATGATTTGATTGATCGATGGTCTCATCCTTATCTTCCTGGAATCCTTGCTGTCGGACAATGCACATTTCTCCGTTCTCTACCAGGATCAAGTTTGCAGTATTATAGGGAATCACTGTAGAGATCTGGATCAGGATCTGGTCAAGCACAACTTCCAAATCGAGGGAAGATTGGATTGCCCGGCCCGTGTGCTGAAGCGCCTGGGCTAGCTTTCTCTGCTCCCGTTCAGCCTCAAAAGTACGGGCATTATTGATTGCAATAGATGCCTGATTGGAAAGTAGATCCAGGACCTGCAGCGATCCTTCGTCAAGATTGCCCGGTTTAGTGAAGCTTACGTTCATAATTCCGATTACTTCCCTGTGGAAGATCAGAGGCATACTTACCAGCGATCCAGTTTTCCAGGTATCCTGGAGGTGTTTTTCTGCCTGGATATCTGGCACAAGGATCTTTTCTCCAGTTTGGGCTGTTTTATAGAAGAGGCTGTCAGGATTTGGGAGATGGACTGGATCCTCTTGTACTTCCTGAGCGTAGATAACTGCCCCGAAGTCAAGGGTTTTTCCATCGTAAAGAAAGATCTGCGCTTCTCTGGCAGAGACAAGTAAAAGAACTTGTTTGAGGATGCTCTCCAGTACATCAGTTAATTCCAGGTTATCAGATAACTGCAAATTCGCATTGCGGAGTGTATCGGCCAGGATGCGCTGCTCCCTCTCAGCCTGGATATACTGCATATTAACGACTGCTGTTGTGGCCTGGTCAGCTAACAGACGCAATATTGTTCGTTCTTCCTCGCTAAAGGTCCTGATAGTGTCATACCAGATATTTAGTACGCCAATTATTTCGGAGGCAGCCTTTAATGAGAATGAGATCACTGCTTGTTCCGGGCCTGAATTTCCGTGAACGACTTCGTCAAACATGGCAATATTGGAAATAAACAGGTCTTGATTGGTCGTGGCGACCAATTGAGCAAGTTCTTCTTCACCAGGATGAGAAAACGGCAATGTCTGTTGTTGGTTCTTTCCCAGTGTTAGGAATAATTGCAGTTCATTATTTTGTGCGAGGTAGATACTGGTATTGTATGCTGGCGTAAGCTCATAGATCTGGGATAAAACTGATTGCAAACCTGTTTCAAGTTGGTCGCTGGAGGAAATATTCGTACTGGCTTTTTGAAGCGAGTCTAATTCCTTGGTGCGAAGATCAAGGTTGTCTTCAATGAGTTTTTTATAGATGATGGATCCCAGCGTCTGGGCGATACTGCGGAAAGTATTTAATTCTGGTGATTCCCATTTCTTATCCGGAGAAAAGGATTCGAAGGCGATAAAACCCCAAAGAGAAACGCTGGTGAAAATTGGAAAGACAACATAACTTCCTTGGTCTTGGAGGAAGAAATATTCCCTGGTCTCTTCAGAAAGTTCATCCATGGTTCCAATCATGGGTTGATCTATTTCTGCTGTTTCGATCCAGGTGGTTAATTCATCTGGGATAAATGGATTTTCCCGATCCGGGTATTTGGACTGGATCTCAGCCCAGTGATGATATAGCCTGCCCGAGAAGTTTACTGTGCCGTTTCCGGTTAATTGGAAGAGGATCAAATGGTCGACACCGGCTGCCAGCCCAATATTTCGCAGCAGGTCAGGTATCTTTTCCATCCAATTTTGGGACGTGATAAGGTCGGTAGTAAGCTGGTTGGTTGCTTCCAGGGCATGCGAAAGACGGACTAGTTTTTTGTTATTTTCTGAAAGGGCGAGTAATTCAGTACTTGATTTGAGTTGGATATCCTTTAGGTGACCGATAAACATGGCCGTGATAGCTAAAAGAGAAAAACTGATCATATGATTGAAGAGCAGTGTATTGATGCTTTCTATGCCCTCTGGATGAAGGATATGCATTGAGAGGTGGATGAAGATACTGACAAAGGCAGATACCACTCCGAGTCCCATGCCCAGAGACCAGGCAGTGACCAATACTGGCAAGGCTCCTAACGCCATTAATACCCAGTAATTGTCATCCTCTGAGAAGAAGATCAATCCTCCCAGATAGATCATCCAGCTGAGGAAGACCATGACCCATTCAGCCGGATCTAGCTTTTGAAGTGGTTTTAATTTGTTGATCATTATATTTTATTCTACGCTCTTTTGGCTTTATGTAAATCGGACAAACAGCCAAAAGAGCGCGATACTGACGGTGATGATCAAGGCTGGAAGACTTTTATTTTATGAAGTATATATAGATGATCCTGTAGCCTGCGCGTTCGGCAATGCCGGCAGTGATCATATTGGCTGAGGCGCCGATTAATGAGCCGTTTCCGCCCATGGCTGCTCCAATCGAGAGGCACTAGAATATAACTTGCGCTTGACAAACCTCCTTGATACGATCGGCAAACATCTGGAGGGGTTCAGTTGAGAGAAGATTATCTTCATCTTCTTCTTCAGGCTGTCCAAGGTTGACATATAAAGGAGATTCTTCTTCGCAGTAAGATATGATTTCCTCAACAACGCGGCCTTCACGGATTACACCTTCAGCTTGCGTGCCAGCCTCAGTTGCTTGTTCCTGGGCACTTAACAGGATGAATTCACCCATGTCGCGTATTTCATGGGAAATATTATTGGTTTTGCTGCTGCTGGAGTGGGATAAGAAATCCAGGTTCACTACATACAGAAAATAGATGATTTCACCTGTTTCCTGTGCTAACTGGATTGATGTAGAAATTGTGGGACGGCTTGATGGCCCCCCCCGGATTGCACAAAGGATCCCCGACATAAAATACTCCTTGCGATAGGCCGGAAAATGTAGTTTTCCTGTGGACTCTTCTATTGTAGTGTTAATTCATTAACCCAGGGAATGAAAATTTAATTTCCTTTGGGTTATGTAGTATCAATTAGTCGTTGGTTCAGGAGTAATTGTTGGTGTGGTGTTGGGGGTAGGTGTAACGGTACTCACTTGATCTGATAAGGGTTCATTAGGGAACTCTGAGACGCCCATACGCCACGCGATCTGAAGTTTTTCAGCTGCTACTGCTGGACGCGAAGGCAGATCTACCAAGCATTGATCGACCAGGCTCAGCATCTCAATGACCACCACTCGCTGTTTTGGAGGAACTTTGGTTATCATGACAGAGAGTTTTTCTTGTGCGGTACTCAACTCGTTTTCTGCCAGGCCGTAATTATTATGCAATATATATTGGTGAGCCCAGGTTAGCAATTCCAATGTTCGTAAAAGCTCTATATCCTGCCTATTTCCTGAATCTCTCATTTGGGCAGTAGCTAAGGCACTCAGGTTTCTTGTAGTTGAGTCCTGTCTGGCTGACATTGTAGCGATCATAGCTGGGTTTATTGTGCCCGAATAAGAAGTATTATTAGCTACTTCGGATTGCATTTGGACGAAATCTTCAGATAATTGATCCAGCGTAGCTGCAATATCAGACCCAGGTTTAGATTCCATCCCTTCTACTGTCGCCTGCAATGAGGATACCTGGAGTTCTAGGGCATTCTGGGTAAGTCGAAGTTCTTGAACCAAGGCCTGATTTGTGTCGATAGGCTGGAAGACCCGTTGATCAAGATATGGGACCCAACCTGATGCTGCAAAATAGATCACTGCACCCACCAGGCATCCTGTACCAATGACCAGGATCAACCTTAATAGGATCCCGGGAAATGTTTTTGAGGCCGATTTGGGTTGTTTGTTTGGTTTGTTGGGGGAATTATCAACTGCATCCATGATTTCCTCGCTCTAACTGTGGAACTTCGCCAGTGTGCAGATATAACTTATAAAAAAAGCCGTTCCACGGGGTGAAACGGCTTAGTCTATTAAAAATTACACTAACGACCCAGTTTAGGGGCTAGCCTGTTAATCCGTTTCTTCAATCCGGGAGTTTCGACTTCGTGCATCTTTTTCATTGCATCGATGGATCGGCTGGATTTTCGGCGACGGAAATGGCCGCGATAACCCTTGGTCCGCATGATCTTCCCGCTGCCGGTTTTCCGGAATCGTTTCGCAGTAGCCTGATGTGTTTTCATGCTTTTTTTACCCATGATCTTCTTTCTCCTGGCAATCCGAATTGCCTTTATTTCTTCTTGGTGGTTATTTCTTCTGGTGGTTTAATTTTTCGCAATATTTTGGTAAGTTCTTTGTTGGCATCCTGCACTGATATCTCACGAGTGGCTGACCATTCAGAGGCGATTTTCTTTTTGATCGTGGTATGGGCTCGCTGTTCTGTTGTATTTAATTTGTCGGCGGCCCGTTTGCCGTGTAAATCCCTCAGCAATGTGCAAAATCCAACTAAATCTCCATCTTCAATAACTTGATTGATCCTGTTCTTGCGGACAGTATGTTTACTGTCCATTATTTCTGCCGGTGATTCCAAAATTGCGATGGACTTCTGAAGAGCTTTGTCACTCACAACTGGACGAATCCGTTCTGGGTCTAAATCATCTGTCGGAATCCAATATACCCCATTACGGGTCTGGACTTTATAATATTCCCTGGTATCTTCACCCAGTGATTTTTTTTCTTTCCCTTCTACTTGTCCAACACCATGGTGGAGATGAGAGACCCAATCTCCTTTTCTAAATGACTTTATTTCTTCAGACATGTTAATCTCCAATTTTCTTCATGTCCGCTGGAGGGTAGCCCAGCCAGCTATTTTATCACAGCTGTTCAGGAATCTTTGGTTTTTTGCAGGTAATCCCGCAGTATTCTTTGGATACGCGGCTGCCGTAATCGGCGCAGAGCTTGGGCTTCAATTTGCCTGACCCGCTCCCGGGAAACACCAACTTTTTCACCAACTTCCTGAAGGGTATGGCTTTTTCCATCCGGAACACCGTAACGCAGGCGGAGGATTCGCACCTCGCGGGAGGGAAGGGCTTCCATCACTTCCTCCAGGTGTTCTTTTAATAAATGTTTAGTAGCAGTATCGTCTGGTAAAGGTGTTTCAAGATCCTCAACAAAATCACCCAGCACTGCATCGCCTTCCTTGGTTGTAGGCATTTCCAGAGAAAGTGGACGCCGAGCGACTTTCATCATGTACTGGACTTTTTCTGGCGCTTCGTCAAGAGCATCTGCAAGTTCTTCAATAGACGGATCGCGTTCCAGGGACTGTTTGAGGTCATTCTGCATCCGGAACATCTTAGAAATCTTGTCGCCCATGTGAACCGGAACACGTATGGTACGTCCTTGATCGGCAATAGCGCGGGTGACAGCCTGGCGAATCCACCAGGTTGCGTATGTGGAAAACTTATACCCACGTAAATAGTCGAATTTCTTGGCTGCGCGCATCAGGCCGATATTACCTTCTTGGATCAGGTCCAGGAACGGTACACCGCGCCCCATGTATTTTTTAGCAACGCTGATCACCAGGCGCGAATTGGCTGTGATCAGATGGTCCAGCGCGTTCCATTCATCCTCGATCATTTGGTGTAGTTCGGCCCGGCGGTCGTCGGGCACGTTGCCTCTGGCCATCTCTTTTCGGGCTAAGCGGCCACGTTCAATGCGTTTGGATAAGTCTTTTTCTTCGTCCTTGGAGAGGAGCGGGATGCTGGCTGCTTCCTTAAAATACAGCTCTATCAGGTCGTTTGTGTCTATGCTGTTGAGGCGATTTTTATGATTTTGGTCCTGGTCTTCTTCTTCTTCCAGCTTACCATTGCCCCCTTCGTCGGCGATTAGGGTTTCTAGATCTTCCTCGTCATCTTCCTCGAGGTAGGGGATATCCTCTTCGAGGAGGGAAGCAAAGGCTTTTTCTAGGCTGGTAACATCTTTTTTGGCGTCAGGGAAGTAATTTAGGATGTTAGAAAATGTGATATATCCCTGGGAATGTCCAAGTTCTATGAGTTCGTGAATGGGATTTAGTTCGGTTTTCTTTTTAGAACTACTTAAGTTAGGAGTTGTTTTACCCATAGAGGTTTTTTAAAAACAAACAGATTTGGTTAATAAAATTTACAAGCGATTCATCAAATTTGAATGAACCACAATGGTCCAGGCAGCGGATCTGCTTTGGAGCTGATCCGCTAACCAGGAATAAACCAAAGTTTAGGTTGGCTTATTCCTTCTTTTCTGCTTCCTCTTTTTTCGGAGGAGGAGGGGCCTGCCCTTTTTTATGACGGTAAACGATCCGGCCTCGGGAAAGGTCATAAGTAGACATTTCAACTGTCACACGATCGCCAAGCAGAACACGGATATAGTATTTGCGCATTTTTCCTGCGAGATAAGCCAGTATCACGTGTCCGTTTTCCAATTCAACTGAAAATTGAGTTCCGGGAAGAGCCTTAATTATAGTTCCTTCCATTCTCAGTTTTTCTTCTTTTTTAGCCATGTAACCTCTTGATTTGCTCGACGATTTTTGGGACAGGAATGAAAGTTCCTTTTGACCCATTACCAAAATCCGGATCGTTAGATATGGGCTTAATACGTTCCAGTACTAGTACCTTGTTTTTTCTGTCTTCTCTTATTTGCACTGCGGCGCTTGCGCCGGCGGATCGCTTTCTTGCGTTGGATGCGCGCTAGTTCGCTCTTAGAAACAAACCATCTCTTGCGGCGGACTATGCTTAGCACACCACTGCGAGATACTTTTTTCCGAAAACGCTTCATCATCTGCTTCTGCGATTCATTAGGTCGGGTTTCAACTCGTACAGCCAAGACTTTTCACATCCTTTCTTTTCGGCACTCATACATAAAGGGCGATGGCTTTTTTCCCTCGCCCTTTGAAGATTCGTGGCCTAAATTTTCGGCAATTTGCCTTGCGCAAATTGGTGCGGGTTATTCCGCTGTTGCTTATCTCCCCCCAAGTATACCTTGAAAAACTTACAATGCAATAGATAAAAGCAGTAAAAACTAACAAAACACTTACATTGACGCTAATTTTGGAACATGCTAGAATGATTTTATGGAAAATATGCAAAATAAAGACCAAAATCACCCGGAGCATATCCCGGAGGTGAATAATACCATTAATAAACTGAACGATTGGTTGGACTTGAATAGGGATATCCCCGCAGGTCTTTTTTGCCGAGATGAACTTGCTGGAGTTATGCATGTAAACTCAAAATTACTTGGATATCTCAAGCTGGAACAAACGCCGATCAGTCCAGTAGGGGAAGGATATTTCTGGTCTCGCCTGGAATCATTGGCTGAGGACCCTGAGGAAGCACATGCTTCGATATTGGAGGCTAGGGCAAGGTTGATTGCAGATCAGAATACAGAATTTAAGTTAGGTTTAGGCAATGAAAGCTGTCTGATTATCAGGTTGTTTAAGACCAAATTAGATGGCACAGATGATCAGATTTTAGGTGGTATTGTTTTTGATCAAGCCGATGATCGGACTTCTTTTCTGCGTCAGGTGAAACTGTTGGAAGATGTGAGTATTCAAGCAAGGAAGGCCAATGCAACTGTGAAAGGGAGTTTAGATGCACTGGCAGAAAATCTCCGTGTTTGGAGTCCGCAAGTTGTGGATGAATTTTTATTTGAATCTAGAGAACAAAGCGACTTGGTTAATCAGTCCCTAGACCTGGCTCTGAATTTAATCCGGGCCATGGAATCAAGACCTGTTTTATCAGAATCGGTAAATCTGATTGAGCTAATCAATCAGATCATTTCAGAGGATAAACAGACAAAATATCGGTTGTTGGAGGGACAAGGACAGGACACAATACCTCCCTTATCATTCCTTGATCCGGCCCTAACTCGCCTCGCTTTGGAATACTTGATGAAAGAAATCTCTTCCGGCAATCCTGGGGGGCAGCCCGTGGATGTGAGTGTGGCAATCGGGGAAGGTGATCTAATTATCAATATGGAAAGTCCCCGGACGCTTCCTTTACCAGGCTTGGCACCTGAGCGAGAAGAAGTCGGGGCGAGGGATCAAAACATCAGGATCTACCTGGCGAAAAAGATCATAAATGCTCAGGGAGGTTCAATTACTATCCTTAGAAATGGGTCAGGACCTGAAGCAGCCGTATCCATTGAGATCAAACTACCATCTGTATCCAGGCCTCAAATTATTCATAACCCCGATCTGCCTGCAATTGAAAAAAGAATATCTGAAGGTAGGATTCTGGTGGCAGAAAGTCAAGCTGAATATCAGATCCAGCTCAGGGATATCCTAAATGGAGCTGGATATCGCATAGATCTGGCGCTGGATGGTAGTTCAGCTCTCGACATGGCTCAGGCCATAAATCCAGATCTGGTGATCGTGGCTCGTAACCTCCCCGGATTGGATGGATTGCTGGTAACTCAGGGGATTCGGCGGTGGTCAGCGATACCAATTATTATGCTGAGTGAAAGGCTGGACCCAGGCGATTTGTTATACGCATTTCAGCTGGGAGTCGATGACTATCTGAGAAAACCGGTCTCAAGTTCTGAGCTATTAGCAAGAACAAGGGTTTGCCTGCGGCGTAGTGCCAAGGCCATACGCCCGCTCACTCCTGATCTCTTTCAATCCAATTTGATGAGGATCGATTATTCAACCAGACAAGTGTGGATGAGGGGAAAACCTGTTGAGCTAACGCCTATAGAATATAACCTATTGGTATTTATGTCTCGGCAGGGAAAACAGATCATGCCATATGAACAGCTGCTGGAGAGTGTCTGGGATGGACCAGAAAAAGGGACCAGACAGGGATTGTTTGTTCATATAAAACGCTTGCGGGAAAAAATAGAAATTGATCCGAAAAATCCCCAGATCATCAATAATAAATGGGGAGTAGGCTATGTATTTAATCCCTGAATCAAGGCTGTTAATTGACAAATAATATAAAGTTTGTCATAATCGGAACGTATATACAGAGTTAATTAATAATTTCCCAATCTACTGGACCATAGTGCCGCCTCAGAAATGGGCTTGGGCCAAATTTGTTTTCTGGTCGAATTCATTATCCCCAAGAAAATACTTTCAGGAGTTAAAAACAGGAATCCATGGAGAACGAGACGAAAATTCCACAACCAGAGCAGGAAAACCAGGTTCCGGAAGAAGAAAAGACTGCGGAACAACCAGCATGGTTTCAAGATTTTGTTGAACATTATGATGTCGACAAACCCCAGCAAGGGGAGATGCTAAAGGGAACAATCCTAGATATCCAGGATAGCTCTGTTGTACTTGATGTTGGATTTAAGCGGGATGCGATCATCCCCGGACAGGATCTAGAGCGCGTGGATCCTGAAATTAGGGAAAACCTGTCAATTGGAGAAGAGATTTTCGTCAGCGTTATTCGGACCCCGATGGGTGATGATGATTTGTTGGTGTCCCTTCAAAGGGGACTGACATACAAAACATGGATAAAGGCAGATGAACTGGCCCAGACTAAAGAGCCGGTGGAATTAAAGGTTGTTGATCAGAATCGTGGCGGCTTGATAGTGGCTTATGAGAATATGCAGGGATTCATTCCTAATTCACACATTCCTGCTATCCGGAGAGGAACTAGTTCACAGCTGGCCGGGGAAATAAAATCGGAAATGATCGGAAAGACCCTACCTGTAAAAGTTATAGAAGTAAACCAGAAAGAAAGACGACTGGTCTTTTCTGCCCGTGTGGTTCAGAAAGGCCAGCGCCAGAATAGGTTAAATGAGATCGAATTGGACTCGGTAGTAAAGTCACGGGTTGTGAATATTGTAGATTTTGGTGTTTTCGTGGATCTGGATGGTGTGGACGGATTGGTTCATAAATCTGAAATAGACTGGGAAAGAATTCCTCATCCTTCAAAGCTATTCAAAATTGGAGATGAGATCGAAGTAAAGGTAATTGGCATTGATAAAGAAAAAGGGCGAGTGAGTCTGAGTCGAAAAATTCTCCTTCCAAATCCATGGTTGAAACATGTAGAGAAGTACCAGGTGGGAGATTTGGCGGAGGGATTGGTTGTTTCTGTCCTGGATTTTGGCGCATTTGTTGAACTGGAGGAAGGATTACAGGGTTTGGTACATATAAGTGAAATTGGTTACGCAAATACTGAAGATCCAAAATCTGTTGTCAAGAAAGGCGACCCAGTACTCGTCAAAATAATGTCAATTGAACCAGCGAGAGAGAGGATCTCACTGAGTATGAGAAGAGTGCCGATCTCTGACCAAATGGAATGGATCATGAATCTAGAGGATGCGTCCGAAGGTATTCTTCTGGATGGAGATGAAGTCAGCCTAGACGAGGTGATTGAAGTGGAGGAACCAGAAATTGATTCCCCGACGGAAGCTGAAGTGGAGGAACATCAAGAAGCATCTTACGACGAAATCCCAGGAGAAAAAGAGCTTTCCAATGACGGTCCAGAGGAAGATCCAGATGAAGATCCAGATGAAGAGCATCCGGCTCTTGAAGAACCAGGAAATCCTGAATAGTTAATACTGTTATTGCGAATCGTTTTCAAAGTATGGTTGATTTAGGTCAGCCATACTTTTTTTTTACACCTGGGATTGAGAGTAGCTGTATTCTTGGGTAGATATATTGGATGGATACTCATCCTGAAAATCATCACAATCACATATTTCACCAAGCAGGCATTTTCTGCAGCAAAAAAACAGTTGGCTTTTTTCTATTGGTTCCCATTGTATTTCTACTCCGCATCCATCACACCAGAGTGTATCCTTATACCGTGCCATCTAACACCTCCCGTTTAAAAGAATTATTAATGGGTGTGTCTAAATAACCTGAGAACTCAGGATCGACTGCTAGCTTGGGTTCAGAGAGCGACAGTGTCGGGGTAGACGTTCAAGAACGAAGAGATGATCTTGCTAATTCCACTATAGCAAAAAACTATCTATATTTCAAGCTCCTGGTTTAGATATTTAACCAACGACTGGCTTCATCCGGAAGATCTATCAGGAAACCCTGTTTGATGCTGCAGTTGGGAAGGGAGTTTATGAACAGATTTCCATACGTTTTAGTCAGGAGCCTTTTATCGAAAACGGCAACAACTCCAACGTCTTTTTTTGTTCTGATCAATCTGCCAAAACCTTGCCTGAAACTTAGAATTGCTTCGGGGAGGGTGTATTCCTGAAAACTATCATGATATGTTTCTGATCTGGCCGCGACTATTGGGTCCGATGGAACCTGGAATGGCAGTTTGGCTATCACCAGTACAGAAAGATCCTGTCCGGGTATATCTACGCCTTCCCAGAAAGCCCTGGTGCCCAGTAAAACTGCCTGTTCTGCCTGTCGAAAGCTCTTGAGAAGGGTATGGGCTGATGGTCCACTACCTTGTTCAAAAACAATGATGTCTTCTTGAGCCAGAGGGCCAGAAATGGATCTCGCCGTTTCTTTCAGTTGGCTGTATGAAGTGAATAATACTAGTGTTCGTCCGCCAGTCGCTTTGCATAGAGAGATCAAGCCTTTATTAAGGGCGAGCTGATGGCCTTTATAATCCGTTGGTTCTGGGATATCTTCCACGAGATATAAGAGGGCAGCGTTCTGAAAATCAAATGGAGAACCCAGGGCAAGTTCTTCTGCGTCATTTGCGCCCAGCCTGTTACGGATATAATCAAAACTTCCTGCTGTGGTTAATGTTGCCGAAGTAAGGATCACAGCTCGTTTTTCGAACCAGATATAACGTTCCATAAGTTCCCCGATATGAAGCGGTGCAGCCTGGATGGCTATAGCTGGTTTTTGAGGGGGGGATTCTATCCAATAGATCATATTAGGATCAGGCTCAAAGACCAGATGATCGATATTTTCATACATATCGTATAGTTCTCGGGAGGCTTCTCTCAGGTCGTTGAGGATGGCTTCATATCTCGATTCTTCAGTGCGGTTCTTTCCTAGCAGTTCGTTGATCGATTCCCAGAGTTTCTGGATATCTTCCAGTAAACCGTATAGTGATTGGCGGGCCTCGTCCCAGGATTTCTCAACATCATCCCATTCTGCCTGCTCCCGTAAAATACCACGGAAATTCTCTGAAACTCTTGTGGAGGATTCGATCCTTGCCCGTTGCGTGTACCTGCCAGCTGACCTTCCACCCCTTGATCTTTCCAGCAGGAGCTGGAAGATCCGGAATAGGTCATCCATGCGGCTTTGGGTTTTGAATGACCTAGAAACGATTGATTGTACAAGCTGGTTGAGAGAAGCAAAATCACTTGGAGATAATTTATCTTCCCCCAATTTTGTGACCCAGCTTAATATACCTTTCTTTTCATCACCAAGAATTGATAGCGATCTTCTAAATAATGATTGAGATGTGTAGAAGCTGAGTGCATTGGTTGTAGCGCTTTCCAGGTGGTGGGCTTCGTCGATGATCAGGGTGTCATATTCTGGAAGGACCCTGTTCCCAGTGGCAACGTCTGCCAATAAGAGAGCATGATTAACTATGATGATATGTGAAGAATGAGCTCGCTGCCTGGCTTGGTAAAACGGACAACGGCCACCGGTCCGCTTTAGGCAACTTTCTGTTGTGCAATCTTCATGTTCTGCGGAAATCCGATTCCAGATCCTGCGTTCCTGGGGCCCGTTCATATTAATCTCTCCCCGATCCCCTGTTAGGCTGGATTCCAGCCAAACAAGGATTTTACCCAGCACACGCATTTCTTCTTCATTTTTAGGCTTACTTTTACGCAGGCTTTCCAGGTGATGAGGGCAAAGATAATTAGAACGTCCTTTCAACACGGTTGCTCTGCAATCCAGGTCCATGGTCTCGAGGAGCAGGGGGATGTCTTTGCTGATAAGCTGATCCTGGAGATTGATGGTATTGGTCGAGATCACCACGCGCTGTTGATTTTTTGTGGACCATATTGCTGCAGGTATGAGATAGGCCAGGGATTTTCCGATTCCGGTACCGGCTTCGATTAAATAGTGTCGACCATCAGAGATAGCTCGGGAAGCAGCGCGGAGCATTTCCAACTGTTCGGATCGATTTTCATAATCAGGAATAGATTTATGAAATGGCCCGCCTGGTTCAAGCACGGAGGATACCTCGTCCAGATCTAAACCATTGATGGTCTCTTTAGGTTCGATCGGAATTAATTCTAGAGGAGGCGCTTGTGTCAACATTGGATTTCGGTAAGGTTCTGCAGCGCCTGAAGGGTTTTTCTTTCTCATCTCATCGAAGGCCCATTTAAAAGGTAATGTGCCTCCCCATCTGGGGCCAGGACTGAGCCGGACGATCTCACCCAGGGTTGGTAAGGGTAGTTCCATAATCATATTAAACATGATCTCATAAATAGCCTGAGTGACTTTGGTGTCATCCATGGCACGATGGGTTGCTCTCATCGGAACGCCGAGAACCTGACCTAAAGCCCTTAAGTTGTAGCGGCCTTCTGATGGCAGGATCACTGAGGCCATTTCATAGGTATCAATTGAGAGGTTCTTTTTAAGGGCGCCAGCGCCTCGTAAAAATGACAGATCAAATTTTACATTATGGCCAATTACCGGAACATCTCCCACAAATTCAATTAATTGACCGATGGCTTCCTCAACATAGGGGATCTCATTGCCTTTGACCATTGCATCCGAGATGCCAGTTAATTGAGAGATGAATGGAGGGATCCTTATCCCCGGATTGATCAGTGTCTCAAATTCAGCTTCTATTCCCTTGTCAGAGAAGCGAACGGCACCAATTTCGATGATCTTGTCAGTCTTGGATTCCAGTCCGGTGGTTTCGATATCTAAAGCCACCAATATTCTATTTGTCATATTAATTTGATCCTGGGGCATGTTTTGTAATATAGTCTGCAGGGTAGAGGAATCGGAATAGCAAATAAGTGTATTATTTTCAGGATTCCCCAAAAGCCTTAATGATCCGAGCCATATGTTTTGCGCCTTTCAAATAAAGGTCGATCCGAATATTTTCGTCTGGCGCATGGGCATTTCCGCCTGGATAACCGAGCCCGGTAGTGACAACCGGTAAATTCAGTGTGGTGACAAAAGCATGATTTGGACCGGAACCACCTACCATTGGTACTAATTCCATTGGGCTTCCAAATGCATCTAGTGCAGTTTCTACAACAAGCTTCACGAAGGGATGATCAGGGTCGGTTCGCGCGGGCGGCCCACCCCCTAAGAATTCTATTTCAATATCCTGGAATCCTTCTTTATCTAGATGGGTTCGCAATTGTGATAATACTTCTGAAGGTGTTTGGTTTGGAACAAGCCGGAAATCCACTTTTGCTGATGCTTTTGCTGGGAGAACGGTTTTAGATCCTGGTCCTTGATAGCCAGATGTCAATCCACAGATTGTACAAGTGGGCTCAAAGACACTGGCAACCCGAAGAGCAGTGTCGTCTGGATATTCTTTCAGAAATTCTTTTATCCCATACCGTGATTTGAATTCATCACTGACTGGTGGTAGAGCCCCCAGCATTTGAATGTCCCTTTCAGTTGGAGGGATAATGGGATCGTAAAACCCCGGCAATTTTATGCGCTCGTTTTTATCTTTCAGTGTATTTAAGGCCCAGATAAGGCGCCAGGCGGGGTTTGGAAAAATTGAACCTCCCAATCCGGAGTGGATATCCTGATTGGCGGTTTTTATTGATAGTTCAACATAACATATGCCCCGTAATCCCAAATATTGCTGGGGGATATCCCGGTGGTCCACGCCTCCAAATTCCCAGATACAAGCATCTGCCTGGAGCAGGTCCTGATGTTCTCTAACAAACTGGGGAAGATGGACACTACCGATTTCCTCTTCACCTTCAAGTATGAATTTGATGTTGCATGGTAATTCGCCTTCCTCTTTCAGGATTGCGTCAATGGCAAAGAGGCGACTGGTAAAGTGTCCCTTATCGTCACTAATACCCCGTCCGTAGACTTTTCCATCCCGTTCTTCCGGTTCAAATGGGGGTGAACTCCAGAGTTCAAAAGGTTCTGCTGGTTGGACATCATAGTGGTTGTATATCAGCAGAGTTTTATTCGTTCTGCCCTTTCGTTCTGCAATCACAACCGGAAAACCGGCTGTTTCATACAGGTTCGCGGTAAACCCTCGTTCTTCCAGCATGGCGGCTGTCATCAGCGCTGTTTCTTCCATACCAAGTTTCTGAGCAGCTACACTGGGTTGTTGGCAGTATTTTTTAAGTTCGGTGAGGCTTGTCTGTAAATTGGTTTCCAGAAAAGTATCAATATTGGAAAAATCTGTCATTTGGATCACTCCCGGAGCATTGCTTCGATTCGGGCAACGATCAAATCCAGGGCAACATGGTTATATCCACCTTCTGGTATGATCACGCTGGCATAACGTTTGGAGGGCTCTACGAATTCGAGATGCATAGGACGAACGGTTTCAATATACTGATTGATAACGCTCTGTGTTGTGCGGCCTCGTTCTTCGATATCTCTTCCCAATCGACGGATAAAACGAATATCAGCATCAGTGTCTACATAGATCTTTAAGTCAAAAAGCTCTCTGAGATCTGGTTCTGCGAAGAGCAATATACCTTCAACGATCAGTATCAATTGGGGAGTGATGGTTGTGGTTTCCGGGGTCCGTGTGTGAGTCTTAAAATTATAATTGGGAAGCTCGATGGAATTTCCTTCCTTAAGCTGAGTGATATGTTCGATCAGCAGCTCTGTTTCAAGGGAGGAAGGATGGTCAAAGTTGACCAAAGCCCGTTCCTCAACCGAGAGTTCACGGAGCTCCCGATAGTAGGCATCGTGGGGTAAAAACGCGATTTTCTCTGGACCAACTGTATTGAGAATATAATCCGCAATAGTTGTTTTGCCTGACCCTGTACCGCCAGCAATACCGATAACGAGAGTTTTATTTCGTTTTGTCATGGTGGAAGTATTATACTTGAATGGATCCGGGTTCTGATAAAGATTACCCCCAAAATCGAGATGTTAGTACAACTATTTCAGCAATTTTCCGTATATTTACCAGAACAGTATGAAGGAGAGGACTAAAATGAAAAAAATCGTCTTTGTGATCGTCCTGGTATCATTCGCTTTGGTTGTGAGTTCGTGTGCTGCTGGACCTAATCAGCTTCGCAATACACCCGATGAAGATGGCGAAGTGGCTGGATTTTGGAGGGGACTCTGGCATGGCTTGATCTCTCCCATATCCTTTCTCGTGTCTTTATTTTCCAAAAACGTTTATGTCTTTGAAGTCCACAATAATGGCGGCTGGTATACCTTTGGTTTCCTGGTAGGTGCGTCATCAATCTTTGGCGGAAGTGGTGGTGGAGCAGCCTGCCGGAGAAAACGCAGACGCGACTAAATTTAATCCAGGGCAGAATTAGTTTTCGACTCGCAGGGGAGAATCCGGCGGGTCTTCTGCTTTTTTACCGAGAAGCTGACTCTTCTGGTAAGCAGCCCAGACGGCTTTTGACAGGATTGTACGCATCCCGCCTTTTTCTAGCTGGTAGATTGCTTCCGCACTGGTTCCTCCAGGTGAGGTGACCATATTACGAAGTTGAGCCAAGTGCAAGTCTGATTGCACTGCAAATTCTACAGAACCTTTGATAGTTTCCAGGACAATTAAACGGGCATCCCGCCGTGAAAAACCAAGGTGGACAGCAGCATCCACAAGAGCTTCTGCCAGCAGGAATACGTATGTTGGACCGGTACCGCTGACTGCGGTAGCCATATTCAGAGAATCCTCATGCTCTACGTAAAGTTCTTTTCCCATAGCTTCCAGGATGACTTTAGCTTCTTGCCGCTGGGACTCAGATACCTCGTCGGAATCTGTCCAAACGGTCATTCCGGCGCTGATCTGGGCCGGTGTATTGGGCATAGTTCGAATAACTGCTTTATGAGATAAGCCTTTTTGGATCGTGGCAATTGGCATCCCGGCTACGATCGAAAACACCAGGCTGTTTGCTGGAATCTTTCCTTTTAATTCTGAGGATACCCCAGCCAGAACTTGAGGCTTAACTGACAATATTATGATATCGGCGTTATTGATGGTCTCACGGTTGTCTTCAGTGACGGTCACACCATACTTTTTAGAGATACGTTTTCTTTGTTCTGGATTGGGATCGCTGGCTGTGATCTGTTCAGGTTTGAGCTCCTTATTCCTCAATAAGGCGCCAATCATGGCTCCGGCCATATTTCCGCTTCCAATAACAGCAATTTTTTTATTTTCCAGATATTTCATATTGTCCTCCTGCTTATCAGGCTTTTGTAATTCAATGGCAGCTCTGCCTGAATTTGATGATGTCATTGTACCATTCTGAAACTTGCTGCCAGAATGTCCATTTTACACTGTTAGGATTCCTCGTTGATCATGAATTCCTGCTTTTCCAGGTAGGTTAGTAATTTACTGGAGAATTCCTGGTGGGACGCGCGGGTGTATTTCACTTCCGTATAAAGCTGGGCCAGGTTTTCAACTCCCTTTTCATCAATCTGTTCCCTGAGCCATTTAGATCGCATATATCGCTGCCAGCCTTTGATTTCTCTCTCGCTATATATTTCCTTGATCTCAGTGTCAGTGTAGTCTTGATAGGTTTCCCAATGCACCAAACCGGAGAAAGGAAGCCGATCACGCAGATCAGGCTGTTCAGCTGGATATCCCAGAGAGAAACCGGTGACTGGTACTACGTTTTTTGGGAGCTCCAAAATGCCACCGACCTCATCTGCATTGGCCAGGGTACTGCCAAGATAACAGAGGCCCAAACCCCGCGATTCTGCCGCCAAGGCAACGGTCTGTGATACCAATATCGCATCGATGGCGGCAATGAGGAAGCTGAAAAAGTTGTCAAAATTATCAGCAGCCTGACTGATCTTAAGCCAGCGGCGCATGCGGTTAAAATCGGCGCAAAAGGTTAAAAAAACAGGTGCGTTTAAAACCATTTTTTGTCCCATATGGGGCTCTAGAAGTTTCTCGCGCAGTTGATGATCTTGGGTAACGATAATGGAGTAGGTTTGCATGTTGCCGGAGGATGAAGTTCTTATTCCTGCCTGGAGTATCTCCTCAATAAGATCCTTTGGAATTGGGTCAGGCTTATATTTTCGGATGGAGCGATGATTGAGTATCTGCTGAATGACAGACATTATTCCTCCTGGTTGTTGTCAGACATTGTATCCAGAAGTATACGATAAAAAATGGTTAAGAAATAAACCGGTTAATTATTGACTTTACTGGTGTATACTGGAGTGCGTTAATCGTATATGGATATACATTATGAAGACAAAATCTATCCAGTCTAATTTGATCTTATTGCTAGTAGCTGTGATCTGGGGCGGGGGATTTGTTGCCCAGAGTTTAGGTATGCAGCAAATGGGCCCCTACATATTCAATGGATTTCGGTTCCTTATTGGTGCATTGACGTTGGTTCCAGTGATCCTGCTCCGAAATAAATCGGGGAGAGGACTGAATGAGAAAGGGGATCTAAAAAAGACTCTCCTGATCGGATCTGTGGCCGGATTGATCCTGTTTTTTGGCGCGACATTTCAGCAGCTGGGCTTGGTATTTACAACAGCTGGAAAAGCCGGATTCATTACGGGATTGTATGTGGTAATCGTTCCTTTATTGGGTATGTTTTGGGGCGATAGAGGGTCTTTTTTCTCCTGGTTGGGAGCAATTGTTGCGGTTGTCGGTCTGTATTTTCTGACTGCCACCAGGGGGATGATTTTCGCGCCTGGAGATGGATATGTAGTAATTGGCGCGTTTTTCTGGGCGATGCATGTGCAGTTCATCGCCAGATATTCACCTGATGTTGACGCTTTTCAATTGTCGTTCGTGCAATCATTATTTACTTCATTGATCAGTTTTGGGGTGGGAATCTTTCTGGAAGATGTTGTTTTTGACCAGGTTATTTCTGCCGCGCTCCCCATCCTCTATGGGGGTATCATTTCAATTGGTATCGCTTATACGCTGCAGGTTGTGGGGCAGCGTTTTGCCAAGCCAGCACCGGCAGCTATTATTTTGAGCTTGGAATCCGTTTTCGCTGTATTCTGGGGGTGGTTGATCCTAAATGAGGATCTAACTCCAAAGATCTTATTGGGGAGTTTCTTGATGCTGGCAGGAATGATGGTTTCCCAATTTAGACGAAAAAGAACCTCAGAAGTCTCCGATTGAACCAGTTTATCCTAATACCAGAATCAGACCAGGTCTTCGTAAGAATTTTTTCCGTATACTGCTGGAACCCATTTCTGGCTTGTAATAGGTGGCCGTTTGTATCCAGTGTCCTGTTGGCGGGGAGGTAGCTCGATCGGCTCAGGCGTGAGGTCATTGTAGGGGATTAAACTTAGCAAGTGATGTATGCAATTTAAGCGGGCATGGCGTTTTATATTGGCATCTACGACATACCAGGGTGCTTTTTCTGTATCGGTATACATGAACATGGCATCTTTGGCACGTGAATATTCTACCCAACGCGTGCGGGATTCAAGATCCATTGGGCTTAATTTCCAACGCCGAGTGGGGTCAGTATTTCGGATCCGGAAACGCCGTTCCTGTTCTTCGTCACTGACT
The DNA here is from genome assembly GCA_964582965.1 of uncultured Anaerolineales bacterium. Lineage (GTDB taxonomy): Bacteria > Chloroflexota > Anaerolineae > Anaerolineales > UBA11858 > B10-G9. The sequence goes on from CAZOUN010000030.1 coordinate 22,678, forward strand.
GAGAACCAGTATTTAATTAGTTTTATGCCGGATCTAACCAGCATACGCTCGAATTCAGGGCAGGTGCGTAAAAAGTCCTGATACTCATAATCTGAGCAAAAACCCATCACTCGTTCAACGCCAGCCCTGTTGTACCAGCTGCGGTCAAATAAAACCACTTCGCCTGCTGACGGTAGATGGGGTACATAGCGCTGGAAATACCACTGTTCTTTTTCACGATCAGATGGAGTACCGAGAGCGACAACGCGCGCTATGCGGGGGTTAAGGCGCTGTGTGATCCTTTTGATCACGCCACCCTTACCAGCTGCGTCTCGGCCCTCGAAGATAATAACAACCTTTAATCCCTTTTCTTTGATCCAATGGTGTTGCATTACAAGTTCCTGCTGCAGTCTGGACAGCTCCTGGTTATAATGAGCCGCTTCGAGTTTTCCAGAGGCTGTATACTCTGACGGTGCCTGTTCTTCTCACATCAATTGCTCCTTATCGCCTGGGTTGCGGGAATCGATCAGAATGAACTGATTATTTTATAAATATATCCAAATCATTTCGGGTCGTCAACTGATGAATTTCAAAATCAGAATTGCCAATGCCACATGCTCTTGGAAATTATCAGGATTAAACAAAAAGAGCCACCGATGGGAATTGAACCCATAACCTATCGCTTACGAAGCGATTGCTCTACCCTTGAGCTACGGTGGCACGCCTATTTTCTGGTTGACGGGGGAAATTATACCAGCTATCATACGGGAGTGAAAAGGGACTGGAACTCGGCGAGGTTTATCTTGATCAGAGTCATTTGAAGGAGGAATATTTGCGTATAGCTATACTCTCGTATCATACATGCCCTCTGGCTACATTGGGAGGGAAAGATGCTGGCGGCATGAATGTATACGTTCGTGATCTGGCACGATCCCTGGGAAGAGAAGAGATTCAGCTTGACGTTTTTACCCGTTCACAGGATGAACATGTGCCTCACGTTTTGCATGATTTGGGATACGGCAACAGAGTAGCTCATATTCCATCCGGACCTGAATACCCATTACCAAAAAAAGAACTTGTCACTCATATTCCTGAATTTGTGGATAATATTCTTGAATTCGCTAGCAAGAAAGCATGCCATTACGATCTGATCCATTCACATTATTGGATGTCCGGTATTGCTGCTGAAGAATTGGCCAAGGAATGGGATGTGCCTATCATCCAGATGTTTCATACACTTGGGAAATTAAAACAACTGGTAGCCCAGAATGTTGAAGAGGCAGAAGGTGATTACCGCATCAAGGGAGAATTGCAAGTCATTGAAAGGGTGGAGAAGATCATAGCATCTACAACTACCGAGAAGACCCAGTTGGTGGATCTGTATGGAGCAGATTCCAAGAAGATCGATATTATTTCACCGGGGGTTGATACAAGTAATTTTTATCCGATCCCTCCCGATGAAGCAAAAGAGTTCGTTGGTGTTCCGTTAGATAAAAAAATGATTCTTTTTGTCGGCCGGATCGAACCGTTGAAAGGGATCAAGACCCTACTGCAGTCAATCGGAAATTTACGTGAAAATGGTAAATCAGGAAATGACCTTTGTTTGGCCGTAATTGGCGGAGAATTGGAAGGAAAAGGCGGTCAGGAATCCGAGGATATGAAACTTCTCAACGGGTTAAGGGATGAGTATGGTTTGGGGGATATGGTGACCTTTTTAGGTAAAAGGAGCCAAGATTCACTCCCATATTACTATTCAGCCGCTGAGTTGGTGGTGATGCCGTCCCATTATGAATCATTTGGAATGGTTGCGTTGGAATCCATGGCTTGTGGTACGCCGGTGATCGCTTCATTGGTGGGAGGATTGATCCACCTGGTTGAAGATGGAGTGACTGGCTTTCACGTTCCCGTGGAGGACCATATAGCGCTCAGCCAACGTATCTCCAGATTGCTGGATGACAAAGCTCTCCGTTATAGGATGGGGCATGACGCTTTTGCGTTTGCAAAAAAATATGACTGGAAGAATATTTCAGGGAAAATGATCGATGTTTACCGGGAATTAATTCCGAAAGAAAACCTTAGTTCTGGCCAGTTTCTTTTTGAACGAGGCCATATCGAATAGCCAGGATTGCTGCCTGGGTTCGATCAGATACTCCCAGTTTCTTCAAAAGAACGCTGGTGTAATTCCTCACTGTACCTTCTGCCAGGAACAGCTTTTCGGATATTTCAGTATTTGACAAACCCTGTGATAATAATGTTAGGATATCCCTTTCCCTGTCAGTAAATGTGTAATGGGAAGGAGGCTGGGATTTACCAAAATTCTCGGCATATTCTGAAAGCAATTTTCCCGCAACCTGGGGATCAATAAATGACATTCCAGCTAACGTACCTTTGATGGATTTGATCAGGTCTGCGGGAGGTGTGTCCTTTAATAAATAGCCGGCTGCACCGCTGCGAATGGCATCAAAGATCCATTCGTCGTCATCGTAGGTGGTTAGTACGAGAACATAGATATCCGGGTAGGTTTCATTGATCTTCCGAGTGGCTAGAACTCCGTTCATGCCGGGCATTTTCAGGTCCATTAATGCCAGATCAGGATTGACCTTTGGAATCAGATCCAGCGCTTCAATACCATTGTGGGCTATCCCGACCACGTTCAATTCAGGATCTGCATTAATGATCGTCTGCAATCCTTCACAAACAATTTCTTGATCATCACATATCAAAATCTTGAACATGGTTCAACTCCGTCTTGATGCTGATGCGGGTACCTTTTCCAGGCTCACTTGTTATTGTCAGTTCTCCTCCACATTCAGCGGCTCTTTCTTGCATACCCCGGAGTCCTAGTGTATCCAGCGAGCGTTCTTTCAGGGTTTCAAAACCAGTTCCATTATCTTCGATAATTAGAGAGTACAGAGGATCATTCACTTCCAGACTGAGAGTTACCAGGCTTGCCTGGGCATGTTTGACTATATTCTCAAGAGCTTCCTGGGCAATCCGATAATACACTTGTTCGATTGGAACTGATGTTTCAGGAAGCATATTTGGCAAAGTGAGTTGTACTTCAAATTGCCCTCGAGCAGCAGCCTGGTCAGCAAGATTTTCAAGGGCCAGTTTCAATCCCAGGTCTTGAACCTGCTTTACTCGGAGATCCTTCAAGGCTCTTCTTGTATCCCGTAAGCCAGTCCTGGTTTTGCCCAGGGCATGGTCGAGGCGAATCACAACCTGGGGATGATTCTCTCCCAGGAGTATTTTGATGGCCTCCAGATTGACGGTCAGACCGCTGAGAGTATGGGCTAAAGTGTCATGAAGATCTCTAGCGAGACGATTGCGCTCCCTACTTAGTGTCAGCTGTTCCAGAGTATTTGCATGCTCGTTGAGTCTAATATTGGCATCAACAAGTTTTCTCTGCTGTTCACGCTGTGTGGCTATCAAACGGGTTACGACATGGCCAACAGTGCCAAATGCAAAAGCCCGGATCAATGGCAGACCCAGGATGGGAAGAGTTTCGTAGTTGATGTATTTTAGCCTGGGTACCAGGGTGGATAACTCGATTATCGTGGTTAAGAAGATAAAAGCCAGAACGACTCTAAAGCGGTATTGCCAGGCGATCAATACCAGGGGGACGATCAGGATCGGGAATAAAAACCAGCTCCTGGTAATGGTCATCTGGGCGCTTTCCATAGGATCAGCCAGATAGATCAAATTTGTAAATAGAGGAAGAATTGTGGCAGTAACCAAAGCCAGCGGGAGATAATAACGGGGAATTTTGTTTTCCAGCCAAGACCAGGATAGATATCCGAACAGAATGGCATTTATAACCAGATTTGCATAGGATTGGATCTGGGAAAGATTGATAATTTCCCCAGTTTGCCAGGCGGTGAACAGGGAAAGAGCCGCAAAATAGACCATGGCGACCCCCGTGAAGTACCGGAAAATTCTTATAACCTCTGTTCTTTTTCTTCTAACAGACATATCGAAATCATAACATAATGCCAGACTTCACGGTCGTCTAATCGCCCTCTAGAGAACGGATAGTGACCTAAGTCATTTTACGTGTGACAGATATACATCAGGAGCTAATCCCTGGCACCTATGCCTCTGGGTACCTTTTTAGTACAGTACAAGGATAGAAAATCAAAAGGATTATTTAAAATGACAATTTTGGTTAAAGCAGAAAATCTTACAAAACGGTTCAAGTCCCAAAATGGTGTGCCTGCAGTAGGGAATTTGGACCTGGCGATCTCTGAAGGCGAACTCTTTGGCCTGGTGGGTCCGGATGGAGCGGGAAAAACTACCACTTTGAGGATGCTCTCGACTGTGATGCTGCCTACTTCAGGACAGGCCACAGTTGCCGGATTCGATACTGGCTCAGAGGCTGAAAAAATTCGTAAAATCATCGGGTACATGCCGCAGAACTTTACCTTATATCCCGATCTAAGCGTACTGGAAAACCTGCATTTCTTTGCGGATATTAACGGCGTAAATAATGAAAAACGGGAAAAGAATATCGCTAAAATGCTCCGGTTTACCCGCCTTGAAAAATTCACTGATCGAAAAGCTGGGAAATTATCTGGAGGTATGAAGAAAAAATTAGCCCTGGCTTGTGCAATGATCCATGATCCAAAGGTTCTTTTTCTTGACGAGCCTTCCACCGGGGTGGATCCCGTCTCCCGCAGAGAACTATGGGTTATTCTGGCAAAAATTGTAGAAGAAGGCATGACCATTGTGGTCAGCACTCCATATATGGATGAAGCAGAACGGTGTCATCGAGTAGGGATGCTCTATCAGGGTGAATTACTGACCATCGGAGAGCCCCAGGACCTGATAGAGAAACTGCCATTTGATGTTGTAGAGTTAAAGGCAAAACCCCGCAAAACAATCCGGACGCTATTAGATTCGTTTTCACAGAGTTTAGAATGGCGACCGCTTGGTGATCGTTTACGTCTGATGGTTTTCAGCGGCAATGGAAGCCTATCCAAACTGGAACGCTCTTTATCTCGAAAGATGAAATCCGAAAAGATTGAAGTGATTTTTATCCGCCGTGCAAAAAAGACCATGGAGGATGTTTTTGTCCACCTGGTAGAA
>CAZOUN010000031.1:0-27583 GCA_964582965.1 uncultured Anaerolineales bacterium
CCGTCGCATTTTTCCGGTCTTCCGTCGGGAGCATAGCGACCTCCCTGTCCTGAGCGCAGCGAAGAACCGGTCAGGCGCGAAGCGCCTTGCCCGTCCCGAGCGAAGCTAGCCTTAAACAAACCGAGCCCCACTTTTCAGTGGAGCTCAGTATCTGTGACATGTACGGCGGTCGCCCGCCTGGAACCAATTTGGTTCTCTTAGATATTGCCAACAATATTGCTGAAAATGTTCCCGATGGCGGGGCCAAGCAGGGACAAAATAACAATTACTACGACGGCGACCAGAACGAGGATCAAAGCGTACTCTACTAATCCTTGGCCTTTCTCTTTCGGTGCGAATAACATGGTGTTTCTCCTTTCCAAAAATGGAATATGTCGGTGTACGCAGATGCGTACTGAATAATTACCAATATCATAACCAAGGTTGACCCTGATGACAATATAGGCCCCCATACAAATATGCAAGTTCTGGACCAAATTTAACCCAGATTCAACCTCTCTACCTGATTTTCCCTACAAAATAAAGCCAGGGTTTTGTGCATGACGGGATGAATGCGGAGCATCCGACCGAAGACGGGATGGAGCCCTTCGGGCTCGACCGGATAACTGATGCCCTCCCCCGTCTTTTTATTTCCGTCGCATTATTCCGGTCTTCCGTCGGGAGCATAGCGACCTCCCGGTCCTGAGCGAAGCGAAGACCCGGTCAGGCTCTTTGCGCCTTGCCCGTCCCGAGCGCAGCGAGGATCCATTCCCCGTCTCTCCCTCTCCACATCCATGATTTCTGTCCATAGCACAATCTGGCAATTTTAGCTACAATTACACTTGAATGTGGGGTTTCCCCCACCCGTTTATTTGTTATTTAATAGGAGAACTGCATGTCCGATATCATGGTCCCAATCACCATAAAACATCTCATCACCTGGATCACCCGGGAATACCAATCCGAGAAAACGATCTTCGGCATCCCGGAGGAAAAATTCTATTATAAAAAAGACGATTCCTCGTTCCGGGTCTTTGACGAAAAATGTGAAACTCCCCTCGGCCCGGCTGCCGGGCCACACACTCAGGTGGCTCAAAACCTGGCCGCTGCATACCTGACCGGTGGACGTTTCTTCGAATTAAAAACTGTCCAGATCATGGACGAGCTGGAAATCGAGAAGCCCTGCATTGATGCCGAACAGGAAACCTACAATACCGAATGGTCCACCGAATTGACGGTGCCCCAGGCCTTTGATGAGTATGTCAAAGCCTGGTTCATTCTCCACCTGCTTAATGAGATGTTCGGATTCTCCAAATCAGAAGAACGTGCTTTCGTCTTCAATATGAGCGTTGGCTATGATCTGGAAGGCATCAAATCCCCCAAGATCGATGGTTTTATCGAAGGTTTGAAGGATGCTTCGGCAACAGAGATATTCCAGGAATGCCAGGCCGTACTGAAGTCCGCCATAGAAGCCGGGGAAATTCCTGGCCTGACCGATGCCTCCTTTGTGGATGCGATCTCTCCCAAGATTTCCAATTCCCTGACCCTTTCCACTATGCACGGCACACCGCCTGAAGATCAGGAAAAGATCTGCCGCTACATGATGGCAGAAAAAGGGCTCCATACTTATGTCAAGCTCAATCCCACCCTGCACGGCTATGAATATGTCAAAGTGGCCTTTGAGAACATGGGTTTTGACAATATTACCCTCAAGGAAGAAAGTTTCTCGCATGACATGCAGTACACGGACGCCGTGAATATGCTCCACAGTCTCTTGGCCCAAGCTGAAGAGTCGGGTGTGGAATTTGGTGTCAAACTCTCCAATACCCTGGCAGTAGTTAACGACAAGGGTACGCTGCCGACAGACGAAATGTACATGAGCGGCCGTGCTCTCTATCCCCTGACAGTGAACCTGGCTTTGAAGCTCTCACAGGAATTCAAGGGCCAGCTCGCGATTTCCTATTCCGGCGGGGCAGATTCATTTAACCTACAGGACCTGCTCAAGGCTGGCGTAAAACCGATCACCCTGGCTACCTATTTCCTTAAACCAGGGGGATATTCCCGCATGACCCAACTGGCTGAGCTGGCCGATGATGTGCAAGAGACCCTCAAACTCGAACAAGTCGACCTGAAAGAAATGACCCGGGTTGCTGAAGATTCCCTGGTAAATCCGCGCTACGCCAAAGACGGAAAATCTGCGGCGCCGATGAAGGTCAATCAATCCCTGGAGCTGCTGGATTGTTTTATCGCTCCCTGCACAGTAGGCTGCCCCATTCACCAGGATATTCCTGAATATATCCGGCTGGTCAGTGAAGAAAGATTTATCGAGGCCTATGAGCTGATCATCGCGAAGAACCCCCTGCCCTTTATCACTGGCTATATATGTGAACATGACTGCGAATTGAAGTGTGTCCGCAACGATTATGAAGATCCGGTTTTAATCCGGGACTTAAAACGGATAGCCGCCGAACGGGGTTATGATTCCGTGCTGGAAACCATTCCTGCCTGGGATAAATCACGCGATGCCAAAGTTGCCATAATCGGTGCCGGTTCAGCCGGACTCTCAGCAGGATATTTCCTGGCTCGGGAAGGCTTTGATGTCACAATTTTTGATAAAAATGACCGCCCTGGTGGGATGGTGGAATACGGCATCCCCGGATTCCGGATCCCCGATCTGGCTGTGGAAAAAGATCTGGCCCTGATCAAAAAAGCAGGGGTCAAATTTGAAATGAACTGCGATCCCAAATTGGATATTGATCAGCTGAAAAAGGATGGCTATACCTACGTGATCCTGGCCATCGGGGCCTGGAAATCCCGCGCTTTGAAGCTGGAAGGAGACCAGGAGAAAGTCAAAGGAGCTATTAAGTTCCTGCTCGATTTCAAGATCGACCCGGCCGCTGTTCCGCTGGGAAAGAACGTAGCCGTGATCGGCGGTGGAAACAGCGCCATGGACAGCGCCCGGGCAGCACTCCGGGTGCCGGGCGTCGAATCCGTCAGTGTCCTTTATCGGCGGACGATCAAAGAAATGCCGGCCGAACGGGAAGAGCTGGATCATACCCTGGCTGACGGCGTGAAATTTATTGAACTAGTTAACCCGGTCTCACTCAAAGAGGGCACCCTGGTCTGCCAGAAGATGCAACTGGGTGAACCCGATGCCAGTGGGCGCCGGCGTCCGCTTCCCATCGATGGGGAGCTGGTCGAATTTCCGATCGATACCGTACTCTCCGCAATCGGCGAGCTGGTAGAGTATGATCTCTTAACAGATAATGGAATCGCAGTGGATGAAAAAGGTAATATAAAGATCGATTCCAATAATGAAACCAATCTGGAAGATGTCTTTATAGCTGGAGATGCCTTCCGGGGTCCCGCGTCAGTCGTAGAAGCCATCGCCGATGCCCGCAAAGCTGCTGATGGGATCATGGCCAAAGAAGGGATCGTCCAACCCCGCATAACCGTCCCCCAGGTCACTTTTGACCGAGAGATCCAGAATAAAGCGGTCATAGCTAAAACAGCCTTGATCACACCCCGCCTCTTGGTTCAGGATTTTGACGAGAAATTCCGCGCTGAGGCCGACCGCTGTCTGGAATGCAATTACCTGTGCAACAAATGTGTGGAAGTCTGCCCCAACCGGGCCAATATCGAAATCCTGGTTAAGTCCCCGCTCCTCAGGGACCAGAACCAGATCTTGCATCTCGATGCCCTGTGCAACGAATGCGGCAATTGCGGAACATTCTGCCCCTACCAGGGAACACCTTATCAGGATAAATTCACCCTTTTCTGGGACGAACAGGCCTTCCTCGACAGCGATAACGAGGGCTACCTGCCGCTGCCCGATGATGGTGTGAGAATTCGCTACCAGGGAGAGGTCCTTGATTTGAAATATGAAAACGGACATCTGAATGCCCCGGATAAATACCGGGAAGATAATCAGCTGAAAGGCGTATTTGAAATCATGCTGACCGTACGTGACCGCTACGAATACCTGCTACCCGTTGATTAGAAGGAAAAAATCGTAACGCATAAAGCAGATCCCAACGAAAACAGAGATCCCTCTTGCGAGGGATCTTTTGTTTAACTGTTAATGTGAGCAAAGAAACCGCGACCAATAGCTTACATAGAGTGATGACGAAGGGAAGCAGACCCCCCAAGCGTACAAGCCTGTCATTGCGAGGATGCGTAGCATCCGCGGCAATCTCTATTTAATCAAGGAGAAAACTCCAGAAATTTGAGAATCAAGTTGGCTCCATATCGCCCAGGGATTCTCTTTGCCATGTCAACAAAAAAAGGGCGACTCACCGAGTCGCCCTACAAATCATTATCGCCAAATCGACTTACTTTCTTTTGTCAAATCTAATCTGGCAAAGGGAGCTCCCATCCGCAATGGTTTTCCCTAGGCTGAATTCAAACTCTGAAAACTGGCTCGCTACGCCTCGATCCCCATCCATGGCAATATCGCACAGCTGCTCGATCTCTTCCTGTGTTGCACCCAGATTCTGCCAGGCAACCACCAACGGACAATGATGAAAATCCAGGTGATAACCCTCTTCATCTGCTTTGATGACTTCCATCTCAAAGACAGCCCGGCTGGTCTCACCCGCAAAAACTGTCGAAAACTCCTTCATGCTGGCGGGGTCCTTCATCTTTTCCAGCTTCTTCTGGCCGCTTATGCAGCCCGTTTGGAAAACCGCCGGACGTGCAAATTCGTCCCAGGCCAATCCTCGCTCACGCGCTTCCTTTAATAGTAGGTACATCCAGGTCGCCCGGTGTTCGATGGCTTTTCTGACTTCAGTGACAAGTTGAGTGTTTTCGGTCATGGGATTAATCCTTGATACAAATGCATTATACCGAAGTCCCGACCGGATCGATCTAAAGCTCGGACCGGGATGAGGAGACTGAATAGAAGCTTCGCTTCCGACGGTTTAAGAATCACCAAACCCGTCTCTTTACTCCCGTCCCCTACCCCGGTCGTTTTTATCCGGTCTTTTAGTATCAGAATTCCATTTGGGTCACAGAAATTTATACTCTAATCTAGAAACTTTAAGATCAGTGGTATGACAATCGCAATCGTTCCGGTGGAAACCACAGCCATGATAAATAGCAAATAGCGCTTATCGTAGTTGCTGACGATGGATGAATCGTAATATTGATCTACTTTCTGATCCTTGTACATTTTCAGCAAGCCGTTGATCAATTTGCTGCGGGTGTCCTTCCCTTTCAGCAATCCGAAAATCACTACCAGGTTGACCACAATCACCATGATAATTAAAGTGACCATAGTCCAGTCTGAGGCCGGCCCGTCATCTGAGGCGATCCCGGAGTTGATGCCCAGGGAAATTAAATTGAGAACCAGGGCCACAATGATGAAAATCGTATCGGTCCGGGTATTCTGCTTGATATCCATGATGATATGGTCATAGACTTTTCCTAACATATCTGCCTCCTTTATAACCTGCTAATCTGATCATAGCATGGGGGGAAGAGAAACTCAATTCTAAAACTTTTACTGGCAAGCAGAAGACGGGGGACAGTTATATCTTGTGATCGAGGGAGAGCATCAGCTCTCCCGGACCAAAAAATACGTGCGAGCTGTCGCTCCCACTTGAGCCGGGTTATTTAGTTCAGATTTCTTCTCTTCAACTTCTTTCAAGGAGGGCTAATCACTCTGTTCTTTCCTCGCAATGACAGATACCGAGTAGTGTCATTGCGAGACGGGAGCACAGCGACCAACGAAGCAATCTCTCTTACCAATTGCTGCTCCTTTTCATACCCATCTCCTATATCATTTGAACTGGTTATTGATTCTTCTCTTCGCTCAGAATGACACACTCAAAACAAAAGGGCGACTCACCGAGTCGCCCCTACCTAGCATTGTTGTTTAATCGATTTACTACTAACGACTTACTATTTTTTCCAGGTGCAAGTACCTATCATGTCCTTTGGAAAGACCAGATTCTTGATCTCAGCTTCCCGCGTTACACCTCCCTCCGAAGGCACGTATAGTTCCGTATCTGAGCCTAGAAAAGTATAAGTAGTGGGGTCCATCAAAACCATGCTGAGCGCGTTGCAATCGAGCACATCTAGTGTTTCTTGGGAGCAGGTGGTGTCCATAATGTATTCGCCCTGGGGGACGAAGCTGAAATTCATTGGGATCTCACATTCTCCCTCCGAACCCAGCTCGATCGAACCCGTGGCCACAAAACGCAAATTGACCTGGCAGGTGACTTCGCAGCGTCCGGTCGCCCCCCCACCAGCCGCCATTGTGAAGGTAACCCAATCCTGGTAGATGCCCTGGGCATCAAAGCTGCCGACTTGATCGGTCTCTGCGAAATTGACAGCAAACGGCATGTCAATTTTGAAATTTATATCGGGATGTTTGATATGGTAGTGGTAATAAATATCGGCTCTGCCTTCTCCCGCCATCTGTTCTCTCTGCGCTTCGCTGGGTTCGACGTTTTCTGGATCGAGGATATCCTCGATTTCCTGCACATCTGCTGGGCTGCAGGCACTTAAGATCAAAATGAATATCAAAAGGATAAAAACCAAATACCTGGATCGAGAATTCATGGTGTACCTCCTGGGTGGGGAGTTGTTGTGTTTTACAATTTATTCTCTACTCTAATAACGGATTTAGTCTGATTGTTGTTACATTAATTGTATCTGAGAAAACCCGTAATAAACTGTCATTGCGAGGATGCGGAGCATCCGCGGCAATCTCTATTAACAATTACTGCTCCTTCCCAAGCCAATCACCAATTACATTTGAACTGCATATGGATTCTTCTCTTCGCTCAGAATGACAACCATTCCCATCACTAATATTAAACTATTTACCACTTACGACTTTTTTTTACTCCCTCTTCGACTACAGCCCTTCGACTTCGCTCAGGGCCTCCGCTCTAAGATTTGATAAACTAATTCAAAACACAAGTTTTTAATCGACTTACTAATTACTTCCCTCAGCCCTCCAAACTCCAACTTGACACACAAACTCACATCGTGTATAACACTGGTATATTGGTCAGACCAGCATACCAGAGCGAGATATGAAAATCCAACCTGTACAGCAAAAATCACTCTCTGAAATAGTGGCCGGCAAGATCGCGGCCATGATCCTGGAGGGAGAATTTCCCCCCGAAAAACAGCTGCCTTCTGAACGCGACCTCGGTAGCCAGTTTGACGTCAGCCGCTCCAGCTTACGTGAAGCGCTCAAGATCCTGTCCGAACGGAAATTGATCGAGGCTCGCCCCGGCGTGGGTTGGTTTGTTCTGCCCCTTGAAGGGGCCATGCTGATCAAAGCTCGTGAATTAGCCCAATCTGAAACGGTAAAGATCCACCCAAAAAAGACCTCCCCTGCCACAGAACCGCCTCCCGGACCTCGGCGCTTACCTGTCGCCAAGGAAAAACCATTAAAAATCCCCAATTTAAAAACAGACCGCCTGGGAACTTTTGAATTCATATCCTGGTGGGAGCGCGATAAAGTCGCTGATGCCAAGGTTTTGGTTGTCGGGGCAGGAGCCCTGGGCAATGAAGTGGTCAAAAACCTGACCCTGATGGGCGTTGGCCATATCCTGGTGATCGATTTCGATACCATCGAATATTCCAACCTCAGCCGTTCGGTCCTCTTCCGGGAATCGGATGCCAATCGCAAGAAATCCGAAGTAGTTGCCGCGCGGGCCAAGGAACTTAATCCCCAGACCAAGATCCAGTATCTGCACGGTGACGTGACCACAGAACTGGGCCTGGGTATTGTTCGGCGCATGGATGTTGTCATTGGCTGCCTGGATAACCGGGAAGCCCGCTTGGCCATCAACCGCTTCTCCTACTGGATGGGAAAACCATGGGTGGACGGCGCCATTCAGGAACTTTTGGGTTTGGTGCGGGTCTTTGTTCCCGGTGAAGGGGCCTGCTACGAATGCACATTAACAGAACAAGCCCGCCGTGATCTGGCCTTGCGCTACTCCTGCCCGCTATTAGCCCGCCAGAATGTTTTGCTGGGCAAGGTGCCCACCACTCCTACTATCGCATCCATCATTGGCGCCATGCAGTCTCAAGAAGCATTGAAACTGATCCATAATATGGACGTGGAAGCCGGAAAGGTCATCCACTATAACGGTCTGACCAATCACATGCACACCACAGCCTACACTGCCCGGGAGGATTGTGAAAGCCATTGGATCTACGGCGATATTACTGAACTGCCGCTCAGCGCTGAAACCGCCACCCTGGCGGAGCTGCTCCAGATCATCAGGATCGATCTCGGCGATCAGGCTGTTATTGAATTGGATCAGGAGATCGTTCTGCAATTGGAATGTCTGACCTGCAAAACCACAGAAAATACCGTCAGCCCCTTATCAGCGGTTAGTTTTGAAGCCGCCCACTGCCCCAACTGCGGCAATATGCGGGAAGTGAAAATGACCCACCTGATCACGGGCGAAGAAGCTTTCCTGCACCATACCCTGGCCAGTGTTGGCATCCCACCCCTGCACATCTTGCGAGCCAACAACACGGAAGAATATCGTTTTTACGAATTGACCGGTGACCTCAAGGAAACCCTGCATTTCAGTGATTTTGTTGACACCTCAGGTGAAGTTCCCCTGAGAGATCGGATCAAGATCGGCAGCAAAGTCAAAATTAAAGACCCATCTCAGAATCCAGCTGTCGGCAAGATCAAGATCAAGGATTAACTGGCGTGAGTGTCAAATCATACACGGTCCGACCTATGGCTGATTCAACGATTCCAGATAAAGTACTAGGTTCATTTTGGGGAAGATTCTTTATTGTCATCCTGCAAACCGTCCTGATCAGTCAGCTGCTTTTATTGTCTTTCCTGATTCGCCTGTACGTTAACATTGATCTTCTAAAATATATCGTAGTGCTTTTAGTCGGATTGCTGGCCGGGTTCTCTGCCCGCCGCTTCTTAACCGGTCACACCCGGTTCCTGCAGCTGCTGGCCGGGCTGATTTCAATAGCTCTGAGCCTGGCTTCCCTCTTTATTCTTTCAGCAGGATTCCTGGGCATAGATCTTTTTTTCCGATCCAATACCAGACCCGATTGGCAGGGATTGATCCAATTTAGCCTCGCAGCTCTGGGTTCCTTGTTGGTTATCTACTCTTTTCGATCCAGAGCAAACGTTGCTGAGATCTCCTCCCAGAGATCAATCCCCCAGTCTCAAAAAGAAGCAAAACGCTGGGTGCCGAAATTTACATTTCCAGCACTAAAGAAATCGAGGGATAAGGTCTCCAGAATCGTTCCTGCAAAAAAGGAACGGGTATCAGCTAATAAATCGGCCGCAAAAAAAACTTCTAACACGTTGGCCATCCAAAAAATCAGGGAGCCTAAGAAGTTATCCGTGACCGCTTCACCAACCACTAAAACAAAGAAAACGGCCAGGAAAGCGAAGAAGAATCATAAACCAGAGATTAAATTCGTTGGTAAAGAAGAACACATTTGCCCCTACTGCCTGGATCCGGTCGAAGACCATGATCCGCGGGGGGTCAAGATCTGTCCCATCTGCAAGACGCGCCACCACGCCGATTGCTGGGGAATCACTGGCGCCTGCCAGATCCCCCATTCCAACGCCAAGAAGTAGGATTGATAGGAGTCGATTATGCCTGAAATTGAAGTAACCATAGTACTCCCTAACGGAGGAGCCCGCAAAGCAGAAGTGCCGGATGATGTCATTATCCGAGATCTGCTGGCAGAAATGACCTCATTATTGGGGCTGCCCACAGTCGGCCCAGACGGTCGGCCCATGGGCTATCGACTGGACAGCAAAGCCCTGGGGCGCGAGCTTCAGGAAGGCGAGACCCTCGCTGATGCCGACGTCCCGGATGATGACCGCCTGGTTTTGACCGCCGATATCACAGCTGGCAGCGGGAAAATTTCCCTCGATCAGAGTCCGCGGATGCGCAGGCTGCGAGCAGATCACAAGCGCATGCAAGATCTAGCTGCTCAAAGTGACCTGATCTCATTCAAAACAACAGAAGCCCGCAAAGGCCTGCCGCCTGAAAGGTATATCGTGACCTATAAATGCAAAGGCATTGTCGGTGTCGATCAGAGCGGAAAACCAAAAATGGGTAACAAACACCAGGTTGAGATCTACCTGCACAACCAATATCCCCAGCGCTGGCCGGGCATGCAGTGGCTCACCCCGGTCTGGCATCCCAATATCAATCACCACAATGGATCCGTTTGTGTCGATGCCGCCTGGTGGACAGCCAGCCGCTCCCTGGACCGATTGGTGATCATGATCGGTGAAATGGTGCAGTACAAGAACTTTCACGATGATCCCACCAAACCGCCCTTCCCCTGGGATCCGGAAGCAGCCCGCTGGAGCCGCAAATACCGCCAGGAGAACCCGGGAGTTTTTCCAGTGGATACCCGCGAACTGCTGCGGCCGGAACGGATCAAACTCAAGAAAGAAACTGCTAAAAAAACAAAACCGAAGATCAAATTGAAATAATAGCCGATCGGCGTAACGAGAAAATATATCAAAAGAACGATCTCACACGGAGGTAAAACCATGGCTGATATTACAGTCACACTTGTACTCCCCTCAGGAGGGACCCGCACTGCCGAAGTTCCGGATGATGTTGAAATAAAGGAACTGATCCCTGAATTGACCACATCCCTGGAACTTCCTACCACTGGCCCGGACGGACGGCCGATGGGCTACCGCCTGGACAGTAAAGCTTTAGGGCGTGAACTTCAGGAAGAAGAGACCCTGGCAGAAGCTGGTGTACCTGAAGACGACCATCTGGTCATGACAGCAGATGTAACAGCAGGCTAAATTGGCGTGGGGCTCTTGATAGATGCCCCACCCCTGGAATTATTTTTTTATTATGACTACAGCCAAAGTTCGTTTACAGCCAGCAGCAGCACCAATCCCGCGTCCGGGTCATATCCCATTTAAGTACGCTGAACACTGGCGTTCGGATATTGAACTGGAAGAACCCGGTAAATCGGGCATCACCGTGTTTATGACCCAGAAAGCTTATATCCGGGCCAATGTGCATGCCCAAAGCGATCTCGAGAACGAGATTGGCGGCTGGCTGATCGGAAGTTGGAGGGAAGATCAGGTCACGGGTGAAGAATTCATCATTGTGGAAAGAGCCCTTCCCGCGCTTCATGCCAGGCGGGGCAGCGCCTATATCACCTTCACCCAGGACAGCCAGCTGGCCATGTTCCAGATCATGGAAGAGAATTTCCCGGACAAGGTACTGGTGGGCTGGTATCACACTCACCCAAAAATGAGCGTATTCCTGTCCAGCTATGACCTGTTCCTGCACAATTCCTTTTTCCCTCATCAGTGGCAGGTTGCCCTGGTGATCGAACCGCACGGCCATACCGCTGGATTTTTTATCAGGGATGGAGAGGGGAATCTGGATAACAGAGCCTATTACGGCTTTCACGAACTGACCGGCGGGAAATATCTCAGTGTGGTCCGCTGGAAAAATATGACCTATCAAGAACCTGGAGAACAGGGAGAGATGGATTATGAAAATGAGTAGAATGATGCGGCTCTATTATTATGCCGTCCTGGGCGCCATGGGGGGCTTGATCGGCTGGCAGGCCAGCAATGCAATTGGATTATCTTTCTGGTCAAATCTGTACCTGAGTGAAATCGTCGTGGGCGGATTGATCGGACTTAGTATTGGTGCATTAATCGGATTATCAGAGGGGCTAAATTCTCGCAATGCCCTCCAAATCCTCAAATCTGGATTGTTCAGCGGAGGCCTGGGATTGGTCGGCGGCGCGATTGGCCTACCTATCGCAGAGGGACTATTCCTGTTCCTGGGTGGAGGATTCTTGGGCAGAGCAATTGGCTGGGCTGTATTTGGACTCTTGATCGGAGCTGCCTTTGCCATAACCAGCGGAAACGAAGCCTGGAAACCCGCCCTGGGAGGCGCCATCGGCGGCCTCTTGGGTGGTATCGTGCTCGAAAGCGTTCGATCATTATTTACCGATCCGCTATTAGGGAAAGCCATCGGCTTAACCGCTCTCGGCGCATCAGTCGGGGTCTTCATTGCCTTGATCGTCCTGCTGCTCTCCCGGGCCTGGCTTGAAATTACCAGCGGGAAAATGAAGGGCTCGGAGTTCATCCTCGACAAGTTCATCAAACAGAACGGCCCCTCAGCTTTCATTGGCAGCAGTCCTCTTAAATCGGATATTGTCCTGCCTGACCCTGACGTCGATCCTCAGCATGCCCTGCTCAAGGGAGAAGACACCCACTTCAGCCTCAAAGATCTCAGCCTTTCGGGAACTTTCATCGATGGCAAAAAGATCGAAATCACCCAATTACGCAAAAACCAGGTCATACAAATCGGCAACACTGAACTGGTTTATCACGAGAGGAAATAACCATGTGGAAACAAAAGATCATCCATTTGACTCTGGTCCTGGTTTCCTTACTTACGCTGACCGGGTTCAGCCCAAATCAGCAGGCGGAAGAAACCCTTCTCCGCATCACCCAGATCGATACCTCGGACTTCCCCAAAGTCACTGTTTATGTCACCGTGACCGATGATAATGGCGATCCGGTTGGTGTCGACCCTGCCCGCATCCGCTTGCTGGAGGATGAAAAAGAGATCCCACTGGATCAGATCGAAGGCGTCGGCCAGATCGATCCCATCACTACATTGCTGGTGATGGACATCTCTGGGAGCATGCTCTATGCTGGAAAACTAGATGCAGCCAAAGCAGCGGCCAAGGAATTTGTAAATCATCTCCGGCCTACTGACCGGATCGGATTGCTGGCTTTCCACACCGAAATTTTCTATGTACAGCCGATCACCACGGATCGGGACCTGATCTTCAGCGCTATTGACGGCTTAAAGGGAGATCAAGATACCGTCATGTACGATGCCCTCCTGGAAGCGACGGATATTTTAAGCGAGGTCAAAGGCCGCAAAGCCATCGTAGCCATCACCGACGGAATCGACACCCTGAGCCAGTCCACTCCCGAATCAGTATTAGAGCAGATCGGTCCGGCCGGATTATCAATTTCAACCATCGGGCTGGGCGACCCAGATCAGGATCTGGCAAAATACTCAGCCATTGATATAGAAGCCCTGACCTATATGGCAGAGAACGCAGGCGGCGTATACGCATATGCCAACGAAGAAGAGAGCCTGAGTGAAATTTACCAATCCTATGCCATCGCCTTTAAGAGTGAATATCAATTAACATACACTTCACCCTCCAGCTTGCGGGATGGTGTAAACCGAGCCCTATCGGTCAGCCTAGCTGACTCTGATTTCTTAGATGCAGAATTAAATGAAGAACCCATCGTTTATAATCCGGGCGGCCTGGTGCCGGAGGTTTCTGAACCAGTTCCCCTGCTCATCTTTGGGCTGATCATGGCTGGACTGATCGTTTTGTTATTCATCCCGGTATTGATCAACCTGATCTTCAAGCCTGGCGAGAAGGAAGTAGAAAAAGCAAAGGCACCGGTCAAGAAAAAACCAAAGATCACTTTGAAAGATTAGATCTCTAATTCTAAGCTCCAGGGAGAGCTGGCGCTCTCCCTGGTTTGGAATCTTGATTTCTATGGATTAATCCATGGGCTAATTCAACCCAAACCTCCCTGTAGGGAGGTTTCGTCATTAACCCGGGGTGTCATCCTGACCCCGGGCAATTCGCTGCGCTCAGTATAAACTCCACCAAGGGGTAAGGACCCACATTAATATCGCTCATTTCGTTTGACCTCCATCTGGATTCTTCCCCCTCCTCCTCAACTACATTCGGAGTCAGGGTCAGAATGACAATTCGGGACAGTGTCATTGCGTGAAAGGATTCGGTCAATCCTACCGAAGCAATGACAGTAAACAAAAAGGGACGACTCAATGAGTCGTCCCCAGATTCTTCTATCGCACAATCAATTTTAACCTTTCACCTTATCCCTTTGACCTCCGCACTTACTGGGCGTCAACCGTCATCGACTCCATCATGCCATCCAGCAAACCCAACGGCGGTAGGAAAGTATTATCGGATTCGTTGTTCAGCTGAGCTTCCGTTTCAGCCACATAGGTCTCCCAGTTATCCATAAAAGCCTGATCCATCTCAACCTGATTTCCATGCGGCAGGGAGGGGTGGGTGGCTGGCAGCATAGCGCTGATAAAATACTGACCATCGTCTGTAAAGCCCTGGAAAGTATAGAACATCATAGGCCTTCCCAGTGGAAAAAGCGCCTGACCGTACTGAGTCAGGAAACGGATTCCTTCGCCATTCTGGAACCGCAGATATTTGACATTGCTCTTATACATCTGGCCGGCATTGAACACATCACCCACCGGTGCGCCTTCCCCATCAACAGGTTTGGTATTTAGCACTACCTCTAGGCTATCCAGACGTTCTCCCACACCGGGGTTGATGGTCTTGAATTCCTCAACTTTATAAATCTTTATGCGGGCTTCCAGGAACGCGTCCGCTATGATCCAGTTATTGAACCGGTACTCACGGTGTTCTGGGACGCTCCACCAGGTATTCTCATCGATCATCGCCGGATTGACCCCGGCCACGATATCATCCGCCAGCGCTTCGTTAAAGACAAAACTGACCCCAGCATAAGTGAAATTCGGCTCCGGAGGTGATGCTGTAGCTGTTGGTAGGTCCGCGGGATCAGCGGTTTCTCCAGTTTCATCTGCAGCTTCGCTAACTGCGATCGTAGCCGCTACAGATGTGGCAATGACATCTTCTGAGTTTCCTTCCGGCGGTTTTTCTTCACTGCCGGTCACTACACAGGCCAGAGAGAGGGAGATCAAGATAGTGATGACCAGGATGATGCGAGATCTTCTAGAAAACATAGTTCCTTCCTTCGATGGATGATTAATCTAATTCTAAACGAAAATTCTTTCCGTGTACGTTGACCTGTCATTGCGAGAATAGAACGCAGTGAACGACGAAGCAATCTTTACTATATACAACTGTTTTCTCCTCCTTTACTATCAATTTATGGGGGTCAGATATTATTCCGTCTATATCATGACTAATCTTCGTGAGACCACACTGTATACTGGCGTCAGGGATAATCTTATCCGCTGTGTAGAGGAACATAAAAGAGGGGTGGGTGGAATATTCACCCGGAAGTATTATCTAAATAGATTGGTTTATTATGAAATCTTTGGTGATATTAAAGCTGCAATTGCCAGAGAAAAACAATTCAAAGGAGGATCAAGGAAAACGAAAGTTGCTTTAATCAATTCCTTCAATCCTGAATGGTTGGATTTGAGCTCGGATATTAACCTGTAACCGTTTATAGAGATTGCTCAGTCAGCTATCAGCCTCCTCGCCGTGACAGTATATGCAAAAAGGGCGACCCTGTCCTGAGCGTAGTCGAGGAAGAGTCGCCCTTAATCATCAGAATAACTAGACCTTAATCCTCGCACCCCTCCAGGCAGTCCAGCGCTTCCTGGGCTTCTTTGCGAACAATATAGGCTCGATCCCAATCATATTGATCGTCTGCACCCAGCAACAGCTCACAAGTCTCTTTGCATTTCTGGCGCTCTTCTTTATCCAGGTGCCCATACCGGGCCAGTTTGCCATAGCTGCGGATGGCTTTGGAGCGTACTCCTGCGCTGGGATCACCCAGGTTAACCCGGATTGCTTCCAGCATATCTTTTTTGTAATCGACCTGCAGATCCTTCGGTTCAATAAATTCAACAAAACTTCCCAGGGCTCGGATGGCCGTATCCCGCAGCTCCAGGTTCTCTGATTTTGCAGCCGAGAGAACCCCCTCGAAAGCTTCAATGACTCGTGGTGAATGGATCTTGCCCATGGCATAAACCAGAAAGATCCGGCATTCTTCGCTTTCTTCACACTTGAAAGATTCCAACAGTGGTTCCAGAGCTGGTTCTCCGACACGGCCGAAAGCATGTCCGATGGTCAACTGGGCTTTCATGTCCCCGGCATCGAGATTATTAAGTAAGATCGGTACAACAAATTCACCAAAATCCGCCACCAGGCTGACCGCTTCGTCCAAAACATAGGCGTGTTCCGGATGATCCAAAAGGTCGATATAAAAGAGAGCAGAGACCATCTCAAACAGGGAATGAGCAGCTTCATCACTGATCGTGGGCAGACCTTCCCGGATCATCACCAATCCTTGATGGATCTTCTCAGAATCGGGACTATTTAGTAGGTTTTTTATTTGCTCGAACATATCTTCAGCCATGGTACCCTCCAGCACAACAATAATCTCAATTTCTCCCAAACGAGAAAACTTCCTTCAATCAGGGAGAAATAATTAACGGTTTTTCATATCTCATATCCTGTGTGAGTATTTATATCATACTCGGATAAGCCTAATATTGAAATCTAATTACTGCAGCAGATAACCAGGAAGTGATTAAAAAAGAGCTGATAATTTGTCACGAAATTTCAATAACAAATTTGATAAGAAATTGGTCGAAATTTGCCTTGATGGGACGTTCTAACTACGTTATAGTTTAGGATACTTCATAGAGATAAATCCTTGTATTACCAGCTTTTCGAACTCTCTATTCAAAAATCAATGATTTTTTATAATTCTACCTATAAGGAAAAGAAGATGAGGTTTAAACATATATTGAGAACTGTCCTTGTTCTATTGATTGCTGTTACCCTGGTATCCTGTTCCATTCCCAGCGCAAAAACACCTGATCCAACAAGCGATACCCTTACAGATGTCGACATTGTCGATGACGAACCCGTTGAAGAGGCTGCGTCGTCAACGCTTGTCACAGCATTGGCGGATGTAAAAAATGCTGTTGTTCAAATTGAAGCTCAGGGCACTTTTGTTGACCCCGAAGGTGAATATAGCGGTGCCGGGAGAGGTTCTGGATTTATCATCGACCCCTCCGGCTTAGCGATTACCAACAACCATGTCGTTACCGGAGCAGCTTTGTTGAAAGTCTGGGTTGGCGGTGACACTTCCAAATCTTATAACGCAAAAATCATTGCTGTTTCTGAATGCTCTGATCTGGCCTTGATTGATATTGATGGAGATGGCTTCGCGTATATGGAGTGGTATCCCGGTTCCATTACTGTCGGACTGGAAGTCTACGCTGCCGGTTTCCCCCTTGGTGATCCGGAATTCACTCTCACCAAAGGTATCGTATCGAAAGAACAGGCTAATGGAGAATCCAACTGGGCATCGGTGAACCAGGTGATCGAACATGACGCAACCATCAATCCCGGCAATTCCGGCGGGCCGTTGGTTACCGGCGACGGTCAAATTGTTGGTGTAAATTACGCTTCTTACGCTGAAGCTGGTCAGTTCTTTGCCATCGGCCGCGACACAACGCTGCCAATCATAGAGAAATTCAAGCAGGGTGACGATGTGGATTCCCTTGGTATCAATGCTTTTGCTGTAGCGAACGAAGATGGTTCCCTTACCGGAATCTGGGTTTCCTCTGTCAAATCTGGTTCAGCCGCTGACGATGCCGGCATTGAACCCGGGGATTTGGTCACCACGCTAGAAGGTTTAACCCTGGCAGGAGATGGAAGCATGGCAACTTATTGCGACATCATTCGCACCCAGGGTGACAATAACACATTGGGGATGGAAATCATCCGTTTTGATACAAACCAGACACTAGAAGGCCAATTTAATGGCCGGGCTTTGTCAGTCACCGGTACTTACAGTTCAACTGGAAATACAAATAACGCCAATAATGCCAACACATCTAATACGGATGATCCAATTAGCAATCCGGAACAAAGTTCTTCCCCCAATATCATCGATGATTTTGGCGATGGTTATATGTCAGTTTCGGATGATTACGGAGCACTTTATGTTGAAATCCCCTCCGACTGGAATCAGATCAATGGCTCACTTTGGTCTGATTATTGGGGAGACCTATATTTTGAAGCTGCCGATGTTGCCGCAGCGCCCGATTTGGATGGTTTTTTCTCTCGCTACGATTATCCCGGTATCAGGTTCTCGGCGTCTGAAGATTGGGGGAATATCGGAGGTTATATTCAACTTCTGGAAGGTATTAGCTATGTTTATGAGGAAAACTGCACCTGGGAATGGCGGGAAACCTATGTTGATCCGGTATATGAAGGTGCCTTTGAATACTGGGATTGCGGAAGAGATGCAGATGTAATAGTTATTGGCGTCAGGCCAATATCTGCTCCTACAGCCTATCTTGTTTTGATCCAGATCCAGGTTGCATCCATTGATGCAGACTATGATGTGGAAATCGTAGAACGCATTATGGACACTTTTGACCTGACGGATGGCTACTTGCCCTAGTTTTATCCAGAATGAGAGAATAAAAACAAAAGCGGTCAGGATAATCTCCTGACCACTTTTTATTTCTACAGATTCAAATGGGAACTCTCCATGAATTACTCTTCGATAATCTGGTGGATCTTCCTCACTGCCCGGTTAGTCACCCGTCTGTATGCATGTCCTGGAGGAACGACTGCACATAACAATAAACTCTCATTTCCAGAAGAGATTGTCCGGCATACGAGGTAGCTGTGTTCTTCGGTCCGAATAGTCACTTCATCGATAGGTGCAAGACCCAGGTTATCCTGTGTTTCAATACTTACCTGCTGCAGCAGCGCGATCATAGCACTGGCCAATTCATGATCAGGGGTAGATGGAGCAGATGCAATTGAAAAACCTTCTGAAGTTGCGAGCACAGAGCGGATAAATCCCCCAACAGTATTCATTTCATGCAGGACCTCATCAAACGTCAGCGGTGCTTTTCCCTCTTCCTGGGGCACTTTTTCGGTCACTTAGGTCTCCTAGACAGGACTTGGATTGATTTTGCCTCTAGCTTTCGTTACTACACTGTTTACGATCGATTTCAAACCATCCAGAACCCCCACTCCATCTACTGCAACACTCTCATAAGTCGGGATCCCATTCAGGCCTAATTGCTCTTTGAGGAAATGGATTGGTACAATTCCCGGCAAGTCCCTTTTATTACATTGCAGGACTATTGGGACTTCGTTTGTTTCAAAGCCGAGTTCTTCCAGGTCTTCATATAGATCTTTAATAGCTTCTACATTTTCATTGAGTCGATTGATCTGTGAATCTGCCACAAAGACAATGCCATCCACACCTTTTAATACCAGCTTGCGAGTACCCCGGTAATAAACCTGACCAGGTACTGTATAAATATTAAAACGGGGTTTCAATCCACTGATCTCTCCCATCTGGAACTGCATATAATCAAAATAGAGAGTACGATCTTCTCGAGTTTTCAGCGAAATCAATTCACCCCTGCGATCCGGATGCGTCCTAGAATGGATATATTCCAACGAAGAGGTTTTTCCACTCAATGAGGGGCCGTAATATACGATCTTTAGATTAATTTCTCTTAATTTCCAATTTATAAACATACTTATAAGGATGTTCCGTTAGTCTTCCGGGAAGGTATCTTCAAGTTCCTGAGTGATACCCTTGCCGAATTCTTCTGAAGAAAAAGCAGCTGGAGGGCCGACGACCGCTTCAAATTCCTCGGTGATGGGCATCAGCTGTTCCACCGCGCGCCTAGCAAAGAGACGGACTAAACCAATGGGAGTCTCTGCCCTGTAGATGACAATCAAGATAAAACTTCCTGCAATATTGTGCAGGTAGATGGACTTTGACTCACCTTCATGGAAAAACGATCCATGGGGGTCGCTCTCTCCAATTCGTTTGGACAATTCCGCCATTGCGGCCACATCGCCTGCCGCAAGAGCCGCTACAACGTCTGGTGTGCCCTCATCCATAATGCCGTTGATAGAGATAACCTGGCCGCTGATATCCGCCAGAACAATGCTGTCCGTATGAGCCTTTTCAGCCAGATGGCAAAGAATATACTCGATCTGATTTAGCAGCTCTTCGGGTACATGCAATCCTTGATTCATAGTGTTGTTCCTCTTTTTCATGCTAATCCGTAATTGATATCTTACCGAATCAGCGATTTCCTCTTTCTCTTCAGGTCAGTAATCTAGCGTCTGAGTCGCTCGATAGCAGCTTTCAGGCTGGTACGCATTCTGTCAATCGCTTTTGCGAGTTCACCAATTTCACCTGATTGGTTAATTTCAATCGGAATATCAAGGTCACCCCGGCTGATGGCATTTGTGGCATCGATAATCGATGTCATGGAGTTCATTAATCTCGAGCTGAATACCATTGCACTCAGGACGATAACAATGCTTGCGATGCCGACCACCACGCTGAGGACCAACACAGTTTGAGCTACAATTGCGTTCCTCTGGACATTTGATCTCTCAATTTCGGTCAAGCGGGCTAACTCTGCAATCTCGGGTTCGATCAGGTTGGTAAAACCAGGATTCACATACTGCAGGTAATAGTTTATTGCATCTCGTAAGATTTTTCCTGATTGATTGTTATTCGGATTGGATTGATACTCCAAGATCAAATTATCCAGCATCCCCTTATACGTTGCTCGGGCGGTTTCAATATCCGCGATTGATTTTGCTTGCTCATCTCCCAGGTCCTCTTTAATAATATTCCAGTTCATCTCGTATTCGACCTGGGCATTTTCAATTCTGTTTAGCGTCTCTTCATCACCTGAAAGCTGGTATTGACCAATGGAAATTCTCTCTTCATCCAAGGCGGTAATTATTTTATCGGATGCCTGATCTATTTCCTGCAGTCCAATTAAATCTATTGTCAATTGAGTAGAACGATTCAAGTTAGCAGCGCTGAAAAAAGCGGTCACTACCAAGACCATTACGACAGATCCAAATATCATCATGAATTTGCGAATATTCTTAAGTTCCATTTCCAATCCTCCTTCCTGTTATCCCTTCAATACAGCAACCATCTGCTTCTGGAATTCAGTTCTCTTGGCACTGTCACTAATCTCCAGACTAATTCTCTCAACCAACTCAGCAGCCTTATTTTGAGGAAACGCAGATTGCTCCTCACCGAGCAATCTGATTTCATCTTCAATAATTACTGGCCCAATCGGTCCCATCACCTCGGTGAAGAATTCAGACAACATTTTAAAAAACGTTTCATCTACAATATCGCGGAATATTACTTTTGCATCAGTAATTTCATTCAACAACCCCGCTGTGGTTAGGCTGTATACAATCCTTGCTACTTCAAATTCATGTAAACCAAGAATCTCGCCGATCTCGATTACCGATCGCTCCCCATTTATTTGAGCAAGTACCTGCCATTCCAGCGGTTTTAAGCTAATCGTGCTGGTTGAACCAGATGGCGAGATATTAAAGACCGCATCTGTTGAAGAAATGACCTCTTTGATATCCTCCCATTGTTCCGCCTGGCGGGCTGCCTCCAGCAGAAGCTGCTCGGTGGCGACATCAATGGATCTGTCTGGAGAGGCAACATCAGGTGTAAAGGTGAATTCCCCTTCCAGCCAACCCATTAGCGTGTAAACCCCTTTTTCGCCGATCTGCGTGCCGGTCGCGGAGTGGACGATATTGCCCCGTTCCAAATATATCTCTCCCGATTTTCCAGCCTGGTTTATATCCAACCGACCAGATCGATTTCCCGAACTGAGCATTTTTATTATGTCCAGCAAGGCAAGTTGTTTAAGATTTCCTCTCAATCCTTCAGCCATGATGTTTCTCCTAAATCTTGATAAAAATAAATCTGGCGCTGTTTCCTAAGTGAAATGACCAATAGAGGAGCTAGATCCTTTCTACAAATCTTTTATTGATTTCTTTTTGAACCTTTTGATCCCCATCCCAGCGACTAAGAAGGACATTGACTGTCATACGCAGTAAAGAGATATCAACACTGGGTGTACATATCACAATCAGAAATACTTTTTCCAGGTCCAGAACGAATAATTTCCTTTCTTCATAATGGAGCACCGCTTCCGAAATACCCTGCATGGATCCATTTGCTGAAGTGAACATGCTTATTCCATTGCGGTTTATGTTTTCAAGGGCCGATTTATTCAATCCGGGTGGTGTATTACCCAGAATGATCTCTCCTTGATTATTGCAGATCAGGCTCCCCCAGATTCCGACCAATTGGTTAATTTCTTCTAAACCTTTTTTCATATTTAATTCTGTTATCCAAACAGTTCTGGCAGGATCCCGGAAAAGGCGAACTTGGTAATCTGGCTTTTATAATTTACTTTAACTTCATCCAGAGCAGAATGAACCGGGCTGAACAAATCCTTCTCATTTAGCACGACTCGTTCCGCTAAAATCTCGATAGCAGTCCACAAACAATCTCCAATCGCCTGACTGAAATTTTTTTGGGTATCACCAGAGAAGGAAACTTCTCCAGCTTCATAGAGAAATTTCGCTGCAAAGGGATCCAAAAACGGATAAATATCTGCCTTCTCAATTAACACATCTTTGAATCCTTTTAGGAATTCGCCTTTTCCCAAAAGCGAATCAACAGCTGATTCTACTGCCTCGATCACGGCCCCCCAAACCTCAAGAAGTTGGGGAAGGTTAGAACTCGCTTTGATCATTTCACTCTCTGAAAGCGCATCCTCGACAGCTGCTTTGTAAACGCTAAATACAGCGCCAGCAGATGAGGTAAGTTCCAAGATCCTGTTAATCACCGTTGCTCCAGAGATTTCTTCCCCACGAATCGACAATAGTGCTTCAATTACCCGACCCGCTAACAGGAAAATAAATCCTTTCTGACCATTGCCAGTAAAAGCAACTTCGATATACCCTGTATGGTCCTCACTTTGAAGCTTGGTAATCAGGGCATCTAGACTGGTAAAGTCAGTACTCAAGTTCTCATACAGGATTTCGCTCTTAGCTACACTGGCAAGCATTGTGATCATATCGCCTTTTTGAGAAAAGACACTGATCGAACCATCTTTTTCCTTGGCTTTATCTGTGACACTTGCAACCGCACTCTGCCCCGTAAGTATAGTCCCACTAATCTCTTCAATAGCATTAATAATATTTCCGTTATCCAACAACAAAACGCCTTCATACTCCCAATAACTAACCTGGACAACACCGGTGAAGCCGTTATCTTTCAGGTCCAGCAGTAATTCTCCAAAATTAGTAAACGATGTGTTCAGGTTTTGATAGACCGAATCTCTTTTGGGAAATATCATTTCGTCCTCTCGCGGTCAGTCTGCTTGGTAGCGTTTAAAGATAGTTTGTACGGATTTAAAAACAGTTTCAGCAGAAGATCTTTTTGTCAGACCAAGAAAAAGTAGATTTTCTTCCTGCTGTTGATAATAAAACCGGCTTTCTGGTCCTGTTAATACAATCCGTTCCAAGTCCCCAGCATCAAGATACCCACCAATATTTTCCGCTCTCTCAACCAATAATTCACCTAAAGCGATGTCGCTTTCCGGATCACTGCTATTTTCCTGGGCAATTAATGTGCCGTTTTCCGAGCAAATAACCGCTCTGTCCACGTCGCGATTTGTGACGATAGCTTTGACAATCTTTTCCTGAAGTTGATTCCCCCGCTCTTCTTCAACCGGAGCACTACTAATTTCCCAATCCAGACTCCAATCAGTCGTTGATTCATCAATCCTTCTCATACCTTCCATCAGCAGGCCAGACCAATTTTTATTAATTGTAACCAAATCCGGTTCCGAGCCCATTTTCAATTTAAAGGTTCCTTCTTCCCAACTTAACAGGGCATAAATTGCTTCATCTCCCATTAAATCTCCAGCTTCAGCATGGACCATTTCTCCATTATTAAAGAAGATGGTCCCTCCTTTTCCAAGATGATTGAGGATCAATTGAGCTTGATTGCGTTCTTCACAATTGATCTGGATGATACTGGACAAACTCATCATCTTTAAATTGCCTTCCAGCCCTCTCTCCTCCCTGGCCAACAGGTCTCTGATCTTGGAGATCAGGAACTCAGGATCGATCGGTTTTTCAAATACGTCAAGCACACCCATACGGAAGGCCCGCGTAATCATATTCTTATCAGCATTATCTGTGGTGAGAATGACTTTTGCGGCAGGGTCAAATTTCTTCAGCTCTTCGAGTACGGTCATCCCGTCCATTTCATCAAGAGCCAGGTCAGTGACTACCAGGTCCGGGGATACACTTCTGTATAATCCCAGAGCTTCGATGCCAGAGGTTGTGCTTGCAGAGCTAAATCCATTTGCCTTCAACATTCCAGAGAAATATTGAACCACTTTTGGATCTCCATCCGCAAATAAAATTGAATACTCAACCACCTGATTATCTCCCTGCGTATTCACTGTATCAACTGAGACAGAAACACATCCTCATCTGCATTTTTAAATCATACGAGGACATCTGTATCTTATTAAAATAAAGCAGATTAGTTTCCTACTTTACAAGTTATGCTTATTCTAACATGTCCTTCGAATTCACCCGGCTGCGAGAAATAAATCCATTCGGAAAGCACTCGTCCGTAATGAATTCGATGCATTAATATTATACTCAATCCCCAATACGATAAATTTCATTTTTAGACCACCTAACAGAACCATTAAGGTTCCAGAATATGATTTGACAGATTAATAACAACTCTGTACAGCTCCAGCTGGAAAACCCACAGGTTAAAATGGAAATTGAACCCGATTCGTAAATCGCACCCATTAAATTGCAAATCTTTTTCATTCCGAAAGCGTGTATACTTAAATACAAGATGGCGAAATGTTCTGCCCAGAACTGATTGCTTCTCTTAGCTTCACCCCGGTTGCCGCCGGGGTGATTTTATTACCTGGATTGATGGTAATCCAATAATGCTCGGTACAAATCCGGCTGAAGGATAATCTTTTAACAACCCTCTGGGAGCGCATCTGACGGGTGATTGTCTTACCCACTTCAGGAAAGGGGCTGTTAATAATAAAATGAGATGGGCTGACCAAACCTCAGTCCATCTCATTTCAGGAAGAAGAAGAAAAGATCGAGTAGTTTCTTTTCTGCTATAAATGATAGGCAATGTGTGATTTTTTTAGTAGCCCCTAACGGATGATTTTTTCCCCATCCTCTAGGAGGGGACAAGACAACACCTGCTGAGATTGTCTGGTTTTCAGTATTTTGCTATGATATGGTCACGATACATCCTATCTTGCCTCTCACGGGTGGCTGGCGTATAGTATAGCTATGGTAAAGTTCTGGTCAACTTTTTTAGATCAATTCAGTCGGCTCCGCTGGAGATTGACTTTCAGCTACTTCGGGGTGACGATTTTTGCTTTGCTGATGGCCGAGATCATCGGTATTATGGGGATGTCGATCTGGGTTGTTACAGAAGCACGGGTCTCAAAAGAGGAGATCATAAAGGAACTTTCGATTTTAGAAGTTGTGAACTTTGACGACAGGCGATTGGCCGAAAAATTGAACATCAATCGATTGGACATCAATCTGGGCGAGTATATTGCTGTAGGCAGTCGGTTCCTCTCTTCTTCTCCATCGGATACCCAGGGCTTAGCCCAATTCCTGAGCGGATTTTCCACCACCGTGGTGGATATCAAACCCATTGAGATCGGAAATTTCATTATTAATGCCAGTAATACAAATATCCTTTCCATTATTTACCTGGATCCAAATGGAAATTTGATCGATTCTATTCCCCACAGCCTTGCAGAAGGCATAAAACCTGGAGAAACCTTCAATCCGGAACTGATCCCGGGGATGGCAGGACCGCTCCAGCATGCCCTGTTTGGATCTCGGAATTATGATACGCTGGTCCAGAGGAAAGGTGAAAATGTCATCATCGGTGTTGTCCCGATACCGGATGAGGAAAACTCACTCCAAACTGTTGGCTTCCTCGCCTTTCAACACAAATCCCGAATCGAAGAAATCCTGCAATGGGAGCAAATTTCCCGCCAGATCATAATTGTTCTGATAATCACCACAGGACTGGCAGGATTGTTCGGGATTATCTTTGGCTTCCTGAACGCAAAGTTCCTGACCTCCCGACTTGACAGAGTAACTACCTCTGCACGGGCCTGGAGTCAGGGAAACTTCACCGTATTGGTGGATGACCACAATAGAGATGAATTAGCAGAATTAGGCCATACTCTTAATAATATGGCTGTACAGATGGATAACCTTCTTGACGAGAGACAGGAAATCTCGATTATGGAGGAACGCAACCGTCTCGCAAGGGACCTGCATGATAGCGTTAAACAGCAAGCCTTTGCTGCATCAGCTCAGTTGGCTGCTGCCCGTTCACTCTATCAAAGGGATCCAGAAAGCGCTGTTTCCAATCTTACTGAAGCGGAAAGGCTAGTTGATGATGTTCGCAGGGAATTAACAGATTTGATTCACGAACTCAGGCCAGCTGCTCTAAAAGGAGAAGGCCTGGTCAAGGCAATCCGCCTACTGGCTTCGGAAACTGAAAATATGCTGGGTATTCCCATTCTGGTCCGGGTGAAGGGAGAAAGAACCATACCCCTGGAGATCGAACAAACCCTGTACAGGATCCTTCAGGGCGCTCTTTCGAATATTGCCCGACACAGTTTCGCGAAAGGTGTTGATATACAAATCATTTACAGTCGAACAAATATCGAGGTCTCTATTGAGGATGACGGCATAGGTTTCTTACCTGCCGAACAATCCTACGGCATCGGCCTGAAGTCCATCCAGGAACGGATCGACCTCATCAACGGCACTATGCATATTATCAGCCAGCCAGAAGCTGGCACACATTTAATCATTCAAGCACCAATTAATTCTCTCCCCTGAGAAGAGGAAATTATATGTCCATTCCAATCACAGTATTACTGGTAGACGATCACGAAGTTGTCCGGAGCGGTGTTAGCGCATTCCTTGCCTCCCAGCCTGACTTCGAAGTAGTCGGGGAAGCCAAATCAGGGATTGAAGCAGTTAATTTGGCTCAGAAACATGTTCCTGATGTGGTTTTAATGGACCTGGTGATGGCAAAAATGGATGGCGTTGAAGCTACCCGGCAGGTTAAGGCTGTCAGCCCGCGGACAAAAATAGTGGTGCTGACCTCTTACCATCAGGATGAATACATTTTCCCGGCTTTACAAGCTGGCGCGATCTCGTATATTCTTAAGGATGTAAAAATGGACGAACTCGCCGACGCACTCCGCCGTGCTTCCCAAGGTGAAGCCACTCTGCACCCCAGAGTTGCCTCCCGTGTTATTCAAGAACTCCATGGTGCCAACAGGGAAGAGTTAAATCCTTATACCGAGCTCACAGATCGGGAAATGGAAGTGCTGAAATTGATTGCAAAGGGGCAGTCTAACAGTGAGATCGCTGAAAACCTGGTAATCTCAGTCAACACTGTGAAAGGGCATGTCAGCAATATCCTCAGCAAACTCCATCTGGCCGACCGAACCCAGGCAGCCGTGTATGCCTGGCAGCAGGGAATTGTTCGTCGTTAACTTATGGAGAAAATATATTCAAAGGCAATCCCAGATTAGCTGGAGTTCTACTTGGTATAGGTGTGGGTATAGCTCTGGCTGTCGCTTTAGATAACATCGCTATTGGAATTGGAGTAGGCTTCGCGCTTGGTACTGGTGTCGCTGTAGGGATGGACCGGAAAGACGAGTGAACAAGTAACTTAACAAATGTAATCAAAACACTGAAGCAATAACTCAGGCTTCACTATTTTCAATCTGTTTTACTGAAGCCTTGATCAATTCCCGCAATACAACCAGGTCAACATCAGCTAATTTATTGCTTAGATTCAACAAGCAAGTGCAACAAAGAGAAGATTAAATGAGTGAGATGGTGT
>CAZOUN010000032.1:0-27085 GCA_964582965.1 uncultured Anaerolineales bacterium
ACACCTCATGAAGTATTTTTTGAGGGGCTTGTTGCAGTAGATACTTGAATCCAAGCAATTCAAAACCGGAGAGGCCAGAACTAATTTACGAGCCGCCAATCAGGAAAAACTTCCTCGGATTTCACCCTTGCCCGCTGTAAAAAATAAGGTAAAATACGACCTGATACAATGATACAATTCTTAAATGGACACTGGAGTAAAGAGATGGAAATTGAAATAGAATTTCAAAGCGGCATCCCTCTCTACGAACAAATAGCCTACCAGGTGCTCGAGTTGATAGAGGGAGGTGTTTTGAATCCCGGTGATCAGCTGCCTACTACCCGGGAGCTGGCTGTCAAGCTGGGTGTTAACTTCAACACAGTGGCACGGGCTTACCGGATGCTGGATCAAGGAGAGGTCATATCAACTCAGCATGGAAGGGGCACCTTTATCCTGGAGCAACTAGATAAAAAGACGGACAGGAAACAAAAATCAGAGAATATCGAGGAACTGACTAAATTTTATATTCGGAAAGCCACCTACCTGGGGTTTAATCCTGGGGAAATCAGATCCTGTTTTGAGAATATGGTCGAGAGAAATGATGCTAAAAACACAAAAGATTAAGGGAGAATGTTTCACGTGAAACATATAATTTTATGACTACTATTGGAATAATTCTAAGAATATTAAATGCAGGCTTGATGATTGGGGTCCCGGTGGCTACCGCGCTCATAATATACAAACGAGGAAAAAGTGGCTTTCGGCCGATCTGGATTGGGGCGGCAGTTTTCATTCTCTCCCAGGTTGGGCATATCCCTTTTAACCAGTTCTTGATGCTTCCGGGGTTGAGGGCGCTGGGTGTGGATGTTTCTGCGGGAGGAGGCTTGTCGCTCTGGGTCCTGGGTGCGGCTGCGGGATTGTCTGCGGGTGTTTTTGAGGAGATTGCCCGGTATTTAGCACTAAAATATTGGCTGAAAAAAGATG
This sequence comes from uncultured Anaerolineales bacterium, assembly GCA_964582965.1. Lineage (GTDB taxonomy): Bacteria > Chloroflexota > Anaerolineae > Anaerolineales > UBA11858 > B10-G9. The sequence goes on from CAZOUN010000032.1 coordinate 964, forward strand.
CGCATACTTTGTTGCCCTTGAAATACGGGGTTGGGCACGGGGGTGTTGAGGCTTTATTGGTTGGCGGTTTGGCGCTGACCGCGCTGGTACAGGTTTTGGTGTTGAGAGGAGAAGGCGCACTGGCCACTCTGAATCCTGAGCAGCTTGCTTTGGTCCAGTCCCAGCTTGAAGTGTATTGGGCTGTGCCCTGGCATCAATCGCTTCTTGGTGCTTGGGAGAGAATCTCGGCCATGATGTTCCATGTCGGGGCTTCAATCCTGGTGTATAAAACTGTCCGCACCAAGAAATTAATTTATTTGATAACTGCTGTTTTGGGGCACGCGTTGTTGGATATGTTTGCAGTTGTCGCTGTACAAAAGATGGATCTGGTCTTCATGGAGGCTGTGGTTTTTGTATTTGCTGCTGGGTGGCTTTTCTGGGCCTGGCGAATTCGGTATATTGATCCAGAAGAAAATATCGATCTGCCAGTTCCAGACCAGGTGCAGGTATCTGCGTCTCAAGTTACAACAAAACAAATGGAAGAGAGCCAATATGATTAATAATGACCCGATCATTGTCACGGAAAAGCTAACTAAAAGCTTTGGCGAGAACGTAGCGGTAAATCAACTAACCCTCTCTGTTCAGAGCGGAGAGGTGTTCGGGTTGTTGGGGCCGAACGGTGCTGGGAAAACAACAACTGTTAGGATGTTGGCTGCTTTGTTGATCCCCTCCGGCGGAACTGCCCGGGTTGCGGGTTTTCAGGTTGGGGAAAACGATCAGGATATCCGCCGTAAGATCGGGCTCCTGCCAGAATCCCCTGGCTTATATGATTCCCTTTCTGCAGAGCAGAACCTGGCGTTTTTCGGCTCGATGTATGGGATGGAGAATATCGCAGAACAAATTCAGAAATACCTTGAGCTGCTGGGTTTGTGGAACAGGCGTTATGAGTCGGTGGGAACTTTTTCCAAAGGTATGCGCCAAAAACTGGCTATTGCCCGAGCCCTCCTTCATGAACCAGATGTTCTCTTTCTGGATGAACCGACCAGCGGCCTGGACCCCCAGGCTTCTCGGCTGGTGAGGGAATTCATTGAAGAGCTTAGGGGGGAAGGTCGCACGATCATCTTGACAACTCATAATTTGGAGGAGGCCGACCGTTTGTGTGATCGGGTAGCGGTGATCTCTGGTCATCTTTTGGCCTTAGACGCTCCAGGAGAATTAAGAAGGAAGATATTTGGTAGAAAAGTAGTATTTCATTTACGGGAAGCCAACCAGTCGCTGGTTAAAGCGATGGAAAAATTCCCGTTTGTGAGTGACGTGCAAGCGGTGGATAATAAGATCCTGGCCGCGGTGGAAAACCCTGAAGAACAGAACCCTCAACTTATTCGCGCCCTTGTAGAAGGCGGGGCGGAAGTGCAGTTTGTGGGTGAGCTCAGGCGGCGACTGGAAGATGTTTACCTGGAATTGATGGGAGCTATTGAGGATAATAATCATGGAAAGAATTAAAGCGATAATTATAAAAGAATGGCGGGAAGTATTCAAGAATAAATTTGTGCTTTTTACGGTTTCTTTTCTTCCTCTTATGATCACGGCTCTCCCGCTTGTCATCCTGTATGTTGCTGGGTCGTCAGATGGTTTTGCGGGAATTTCTACAGCAGATCTGCCTCCCCAATTTGAGCCGCTGTGTGGGGAGTTGGGTGGTAGTGATTGTATGTTGTATTCCATTGTGACCCAATTCTTGCTGTTATTTATGATGGTGCCGGTGATCGTTCCGATGACCATTGCCTCCTACAGCATTGTCGGCGAAAAAACTACCCGTACTTTGGAGCCTTTGTTGGCGACACCGGTTACAACGGTTGAAATTCTGGTAGGAAAGGGTTTGGCTGGCGTCATCCCTGCAGTGTTGACGACCTGGATTGGCTATCTGATCTACGCTGCTGGAGCGTACCTGATGGTTTCAAATCCGGCAGTGGTCAGTAAGCTATTCGACCCATTGTGGATGATTGCCATTTTCCTGGTTGGTCCGCTCTTATCTCTTATGGGAGTTAGTATCTCTGTAATGATTTCTTCCCGGGTAAATGATCCGCGGGTGGCAGAACAGATCTCGGGAATTTTTGTACTTCCTGTGGTAGGCTTATTCATTGGGCAGATGACCGGGATGATCCTGGTGAATGAAACGTTCATCCTTTGGTTAGCAGCAGCACTGTTTGTCCTAGATATAATATTGTTTTATTTTGCGGTCCAGGTATTTCAAAGAGAAACTATCCTTTCGCGCTGGAAATAGAATTATGAAAATGAAAAACTGGTTAAGAATGCTGGTGGTTGCGGCAATCCTTTTAATTCCTGTAAAGGCTGTTGTGGCCCAGGATGGAGAGCGGCTGCAGTTAGGATTGATAAGAAACTTTGGATATGGTGGGTTGGGTAAGATCCAGGGAAACTTCACAATGAAGATATCGAACCCCCCGGCTGGTTTAAGCGAAGTTCGATTTTATATGGATGGCGTTTTGCTGGATACTGTGAATGCTGAACCATTCAATTATAAGTTCCACACCAGCGCTTTTGCTGATGGAGAACGCGAAATGTACGCCGAAGGTAAACTTTCTGATGGTACGATTCTGGATTCCAATCATATATCCAAAGTGTTCCTGTCTTCTGATCAGGCCTGGGGTGAAACCCAAGGGATTATTGCCCCTCTTCTTATCGGTACAGCTGTGCTGACTTTGCTCGGCGTCGGTATACCTTTATTAGTGGGTAAGAAAAAGAATTTTGTGCTTGGAAAATATGGCCCGGCGGGTGGGGTTGTCTGTCCGCGCTGCCAGCTGCCTTTCTCCCGATCGGTGTTTTCTCCCAATCTATTGGCTGGAAAACTGGTCCGCTGCCCCCATTGCGGGAAAATCAGTATTTTACCCCGGGCTTCAAATGACCGGATCCAGGAGGCGGAATCCCGCTATACCCAGAAAGACGACCCTGGAAAGATCCATCCCGGAAAAGGGGATTTGCAGAAACAGCTCGACGAATCGAGGTTTGAAGATTGAGTTTCAACTTTCGAAACTATTAGGTAAAAAGGGCTTGCTTGGACTATAATTAATCCGCTTTACTATTTATGAGCCCTGAAACCTACTATGTTCAATTCTTTGATAGCCTCCATAACGGAACCTGAGATCCGTAAGAAAACCCAGAAGATCGCCCAATTGGTGGAAATTAGCGCCATTTTGAATTCCACTTTAAAGCCTGATCTGCTGCTTCAGAATATTCTGGAGTCAGCTGCTGCTTTGCTGGATTGTTGTGTTATATCGATCCTGCTGTATGATGAAAGAGAAAAAGAACTCAGGTTTGCGGCGACTTCCAGTGTGAATATCGATCAGCTGGAACAGATCCCGGTCCCCCTTGATAACAGCCTCGCCGGAACAATCTATACTGAAAACCGGCACCTGGTGATCAATAATACCAAGGACGACCCTCGCCATTATGATGAAGTGGGCGACGAGGTCGGATTGCAAGTTGATTCTCTATTAGGCGTCCCGATGCGCATCAAAGATAGGGTTACTGGAGTGATTGAAGCGCTTAATAAAGAAGAAGGTGACTTTACGGATTTTGATGTATCGCTACTTTTGGTAGTAGCATCTCAAGCCGCTATCTCCATGCACAATGCTCAATTGATCCAGGCACTGCAAAAAGCCAATATTGAATTGAGCCAGGCAGATAAATTAAAACGGGACCTGATGGCTGTGGCTTCCCATGAGCTGCGCACACCGCTGGGAAATATCCTGGGATATGCCACATTATTGTATGAAGATGCTATTGATGAGAACAAGCCGTTAGCCAGTTCGATATTGAAAGCCTCATCAAAATTGCGGGCAGTATTGGATGATATAGCTAATATGAACTTGCTTTACACGGGTGAGGCAGACCTGGATTTTTCTGACACCACATTACAGCAGGTTATTGAATATGCCAGGGAAGAGGTGAATGCAACGGTAAATAAAGAGGACAACACAGTGGTCTATCAAATCCCCGAAGAGCCGATCCCTCTTCAGATTGACCTGCCCAAGATGAGTGTGGTTTTTGTAAACTTACTTCTTAATGCCATTCGCTTCACGCCGGTTGATGGAGAAATTATTCTACGTGTTTCCGACCGCAAGGACGAAGTAATGGTTTCTATTGTAGATACAGGCAGGGGGATCGCAGCGGAAAGCCTGGAAAAGATTTTCGAGGTCTTCTATCAGGAAGATGACCATATGACACGGAGATATGGGGGTCTGGGTCTGGGCCTTTCAATTGCGCGGGAGCTAGTAAACTTGCACGGGGGAAGGATCTGGGCTGAAAGTGATGGGCTTGGGAAAGGTTCTGCGTTCCAGATAGTGCTTCCGAAACCAACAGCTAAAATCTGTTAAGTCTTATCCGCCCGAGGCGGAATCTTCCAACGCTAAGGATTCACATAGCTCCAGAAAACTGTCAAATGCAGCCAGTCGAACCTGGTAATCTTTCCCGGCGAAGCCCAGAGCTGTTAGCGCTTTAATCCAGGGAAGCTGTATATCAGTCCGATCTGGCAGAGCTGAAATGATCTCTGTCCAGGTCACAAGCAGCGGCCATAAGGCTTCCGCTGGCTTAGCCCTTTTAATGATATCGTCCAGGGCATTTTTATAATAGACCTCCCGTTTTGGGAGCAAGGATGGAGAGGAGGATTCGGTCTTTAGAATCCCCAGAGAATTTTCCCAGGATCCGATCCATTCCACCAGGGTTTCTTCCTGTAATGTGATACCTCCCAATAAATGTTGAAAGGCAATGTTCAGACCTGGCGCCTCAACAGCAGCGGCCCGATCTGCGAAGGATAATCCCAGGCGGCGGGTTGCCAATGGCGGCCCGGACATAAGCGCTATGGAGTTTACTGCAGCCTCGAGGGCAGATAAAAATGCGGGAAATTCAGCAGTTATTTTGAGAGGTGGGGAGATCTGTCGATCCATCCAGAACTGGCGTGCCATTTTAAGAAGTGGGTTGCTCCTGGCTTGAATATTTTCTGGAAAACCGTAATTGCTGCGAACACTGGCTTGCGTATAGTCTAGTAAGTGTCGGGGGTCGTGAAGTGGAACCGCGTCTCTCAGTGTTGGGCCCAGCCAGGGATCCAATCTCAGCTTACGAGGAGTCCGGTAAAGCAGTTCGTCGTGGTGCTCAATATCAAAATGAATCTCGGGAGTGAGCCTGATGATCTGATTTTCATGCAGCGGCGGGGCGCTGTGAATGAATACTAGATCGATATCCCCTGCTCCGCCAAGCAATGGAGATCCATAGAGTAAAGAGCCGCGCAAATAAGCTGCCAGGATAGAACGGTTGGATTTTGTTTCTTTTTCAACCAGAACCTGGGCGTGTTTACGAAGTATTTCAGGAGTAAAGCGCATTCAATTGCTATCCTTCTCTGGACTCATGATTTATGAAAAAACTGAGTCTGGTATGGGCCTACTTTTAGAGTTTGGCGGATCCGGTTTTCAACCCAGTCCAAATCACCTTCGTTGGCGACATAATTTAGCTGGTTGGTATTGATCTTTAACACCGGCGCCCCGCTGTGTTCTCCGCTGTAAAAAACGTCGTATGCATCATTAAGACTTTCTATATAACTCTGGTCCATGTTCCTTTCGTACACCCTGTCCCGGTGGGCGATCCGCTGCATTAAAATGCTGGTTTCGGCCTGCAGATAGACGATTAAATCAGGTAAGGGTAATTTATCAGCCAGGGCGTTATGCACGCTGAAGTAGGTGTCTAATTCGTCTCCTCCCAAATTTAAGCGGGCGAAAAGGGCATCTTTTTCAAAGGTGTAATCTGCGATCAGGTTATTTCCAGACTCTAGAGCTGCAGGAACTTCCAGTTGTTGATGGTATCGGCTCAGTAAAAAGAATATCTGGGTTTGAAAAGCGTAAGCCTCCCGGTCAGCATAAAAATCTGCCAGGAAAGGATTCTCTTCGAATACTTCAAGCAGTAAATCTGCCTGGAACCGGGATGATAATAATCGGGATAATGTAGTTTTTCCAACGCCAATTGCGCCTTCAATTGCTATGTACATAGGGCCGGTGTAATCCTTTGAATATATTTTTTGTCAGGGGAAGTTATTTTTCGAAAAACCTGCTGTTTGCAGAAAAATCATGTAAACGCAACCAATTATTGACAAAGGCTAGAGATTTACGCTACACTGCATAATAAGACCTATCAATTATATCGTATAGGAGGGAAATATGGTGGGCCTCAATCGTGTTCAGCTTATTGGTCATCTGGGAAGGGATCCCGAACTGAAAGACACAGCAAATGGAAAAAAAGTCTGTACTTTCAGCGTGGCTGTCAATCGCCGCAAGAGGGACAAGGAAGGGGAAACCCAGCAGGTTGCTGATTGGTTTAATATCGAAGCCTGGGAAAGGTTGGCAGAGATTTGTAATGAATATCTCCATAAAGGGAGCCTGGTTTTTCTGGAAGGTCGACTGCAAATTGACTCATTTGAGGAGAACGGCAATACCAGGTATTACACGAAGGTAGTGACTTCCCAGATGCAAATGCTGGAGCCAAAAAACGCAGGATAAAAATAGAAAATCTGAATAAAAAGGAGTATTTAAAACGGAACACCCGGGATAAGAACTGCCCGGGTGTTTTTTCTTAAAGATTTCCAAGAAGCGGAATTCAAGAGCGAGCGGTTATAATTTCCATATCTACCAGGTCTAAACTACATCAAGTATGAAGTAGACAAAGGAAACTGGATTATGATTTTCCCCCAGAAGAAAAAGATTACCTATATCCTGACAGGAATGATCCTTTTGGTAGGATTAATCAGTTTATCTTGTAATCTCCCCGCAGGGCTGCAAGAGAAATTTTTTGGCTTAGGGGAAATAACAGGCCCCACCCCGGTGCCGACATATACACCACAACCTTTGCCGCCTACGATTGTGGAATCAGACCCTCCTGCAGGGTCAACCATTCCTCTGCATGGAGATATCATCCTTTTTTTTAATCAACCCATGGATCAGGATTCAGTCATTACTGCCCTGAGTTCTGAACCAGAAATGGAAATTAATTTTTCTTGGCTTGATCCAGAGACGCTGAAAATTCAGCTGGATCAGGATTTGGAACCGAATACTAAATTTGTCCTAAATCTTGATACGACTGCCAGGGCAGCAAATGAATTGACCTTGCCCGTGAATAACATTCTGGAGTTCTATACCCCTGACTGGCTCAACCCCGTTACTCTTTTACCCTTGCCGGGAGGGATAGAGATTGACCCAGAATCCGCCATTATTGTTGCTTTTAATCAACCGGTTGTTGTCTTGGGAGATTCCCACGAAGAAGATCCACAAGCCCTTACTATAAGTCCTTCTGTGGCTGGAAAAGGCGAATGGATCAATACCAGCACGTACCAATTTTCGCCAGACCAGGGTCTTGCTGGAGGGGTAACCTATCAGGTCTCGCTATCGAGAGGGTTATCCAGCCTAGCAGGTGCAGATCTGGATCCAGAAAGCACATCTTTCTGGACATTTTCTACATCTTATCCACAAATGTCATCCTGGGAACCCTTCCTTGGGGCAACTGGAGTTCCTCTTGACGGAGAGATCTGGATGGAATTTAACCAGGCAATGGACCCCGTTAGTGTAACTGATAATTTTTCACTGATCGGTAGCGACGGGCAGCAGGTTAAAGGTACTATGGAATGGGATGAGGAGAAAAGGGAATTTAAATTTATCCCCGACCAGTTATTTTCCCGTTCAACATCTTTTGCCGGGATCCTCCCGGGTGAAGCGATTTCCGAGGGGGGAACCCCGCTGCAGCTGGATACACTATTTAATTTTCAAACCACAGGAGATTTCCAATATCTTGGAACCCCAGGCGGGCAGAATTATACTACCTCTATATATGAAGGTGTAACGTTATATTTCAACAATACAGTTGACAAAGATACAGTAGCTGAAAATATCAAAATCATTCCGGAAGTTACTAATTTGAGCCCATCAACAGGTGGTTCGGGTAACGTTTTGACCCTTTATGGTGACTTTGAGCCGCTCACCAACTACACATTATTAATTAGAGAATCTTTGGCGGATGAATGGGGAAGTGCATTGGGTAATGTCCGGTCAGTGAACTTTACTACTGAGCCGCTGTCCCCTAATCTGACCATCACCCAGGGAAATAATATCCTCTTCTTAACAGGCACAGAAAATTCAATTCCAGCCCAGGGTACAAATCTGCACCAGATGGCCATCAACGTGGGTTCGATACCTTCAGAAGTTCTCCCGGATCTATTTGGTAACGGACTTTATGAAACACTTGATGACTATTACCCACCAGATGTTCAGCATTGGACCCACGTGGTTAGCGTTCCAGGAGATAATAAATATACGCTCAACCTTCCGCTAAGCCAAACTGGAAACGCCTTGCCACCGGGCTTATATCGCTACCAAATTTATTCTCAAGAGCTTCCATATAACCCATCACCCTATTTGGTGGCAGTCAGCAACATACATCTAACTATGAAAACAAGCCCTGAAAATCTCTTGATCTGGGCGGTTGATCTGCGTTCTGGAGAAGTCGTACCAGATGCAGAGGTAAAGATCTACAACACAGGCGGAGAAGTCTTTTTCTCAGGAAAAACTGACCAAGAAGGTATCTTCCAGGCAGATTTCTCGACAGCTTTTGATCTCTATAATAACGTATTTTATGCCATCACAGGTGAAGCTGGACAGGAGGATTTTGGTATCACGGCGAGCAATTGGGGTTTCGGATCAGAACCTTATGAGTTTGGCCTCCGGTCCAATTTCGGCGCACCCAAACCACAAACCTATATCTATACCGATCGACCAATTTACCAACCGGGTCAAATTGTATACTACCGGTTGATCCAAAGGGATCGTGATGGAGCCGGATATGTTCTACCAGAACAGAAATCCATCCCATTAACGATCCACCTTAATGGCAAAGAGGAATATATTATTAATCTACCTTTATCTGATTTTGGTACTGCTCAGGGAGAGATCCAGCTTTCATCACAAGCGGAACCGGGATATTACCGGTTGGAGACAGATAATGGAGTGGTGTATTTCCAGGTAGCGAATTATCGAAAACCGGAGATTGAACTTGAACTGAATATTGATCAGGAAGAAACCCTGGTAGGAGAAGAATTCAAGGCAGAATTGAACGCGCGGTATTATTTTGATGCACCTGCCAGCGATGTCCAGCTGGGTTGGACATTAAGAGCTGAGCCAACGAGATTTAATATTCCCGGCTATCAGGTTGGGGTGTTGGGAAGCAATTGGTTTGATCAATCGACTATCTACTTCCCATATAATTGGGGAACCAGGATAGATTCTGGAGAGGAACAGACCAATGCCAATGGTGAATGGTCCATCCAAAAAATCTTGACCAATATTGATACTTATGATCGAGAGGTCATCCTGCCCGCTAATTATTCCCTTGAAGTAACCGCCCAGGATGAAACAGGATTCCAAGTTACTAACAGATCGGAAATATTGGTCCATCCCAGTGATTATTATATTGGCGTCAAACCTTCTGCCTGGGTAACGATTGCAGATCAGGCTGTGGATTTTGAAGTACTGGCGGTGGATTGGGAGCAAGAACCAGAGGGGATAAAAAACCTTTCAGCCGAGTTATTCAAAGTTGTCTGGCAGTATGAAAGAGGAGAGATCGGGGAAATTGATTATGTCCGTGAAAAAGAACTAGTCGCAGAACAAAGCTTCAGTACGAACCAGGTTGGGGAAGCCGAATTGACTTTTTCTCCCACAGAACCAGGCACATATCAGCTGGATATCTTTGGTGACGGAGCCAGGACAGAAGTGACTCTCTGGGTTGGGGGTACAGGAACATCAATCTGGCCTACCCAGACGAACCAAAAGATCTCCCTGATAGCGGATCAGGATATTTATCAGCCGGGCGATCAAGCAACAATTTTCATCCCCAATCCCTTCCCCGATGGTGCCCAGGCGCTTGTTACTGTCGAACGCCATAAAGTGATCTCATACGAAACCTATGCGATTTCTTCTTCAGGGCAGGAAGTAACCATTTCCCTGAGCGATGCGGATGCGCCAAATGTCTATCTAGCGGTAACTCTGATAGGTCAGAATTCTGAAGGACAAAGCAGCTTCCGACAGGGGTACATCAATCTATTAGTGGAACCAATCGATCAACTGCTTCAAGTAGAAGTGATCGGTGAACCAGAAAGGCTTGGTCCAGGAGAGGAAGTTCAATTCACTCTGCGGGTTACAGATCAGGACGGGGAACCACTGGAAGGTGAATTCTCCTTAGCGGTAGTTGATAAAGCTGTCTTGGCTCTGACAGATCCTAATTCTCCCTCGATAGTAGAGGCTTTTTACGGCATTCAACCAATCGCGGTCCGAATGGGCCTCCCTCTAGGTATGCACGCCGGAAGATTGGTTTGGGTACCAGGTGGTATGGGGGGGGGAGATGATGCAGATTATTCTGTGCGGGACCAGTTTAGAGATACCGGATACTGGCAGGCGGATATAGTAACTGATGAAAATGGCCTGGCACAAGTCGCATTCAACTTGCCAGATAATCTAACAACCTGGCAGGCTGACGCTCGCGGCATTACTAAAGAAACCCGGGTTGGTGAGGCGACAACGGAAGTTGTTACAACAAAAGACTTATTGATTCGTCCCGTTACACCGCGCTTCTTGGTAGCAGGAGATCACCTGGCGCTGGCTGCGGTAATTCACAATAACACGGCTATAAAATTAACAGCCGATGTGTCTCTGCAAGGAGCAGGAATCCAGCTAGATATCCCGGAACTCTCAACCCAGACAGTGGATATTCCCGCTGAGGGAAGGATCCGGGTTGAATGGTGGGGCACGGTGGAAGATGTTGATGAAGTTGATCTGGTATTTGTAGCTGATGCAGGGCACTACCAGGATGCGGTGAAACCTTATCAAGGGCCGCTGCCCGTTCTGCGTTATATCGCTCCCTTCAGTTATGCCACTTCTGGAGTCCTGGATCAGGCAGGCCAGAAATTGGAGATCATCTCCTTGCCTAAAAGTTTTGACCCCACAGATGGATCTCTAGATATTGAGTTGTCTCCATCTTTGGCTGCGGCGATCCTTAAGGCGCTGGATGCACTTGAAGAAGATCAGTATTATTCTACAGTAGCACAAATGTTCCATTTCTTACCCAACGCCATTACTTACCAGGCTTTGCAGGAATTGGGGGTAGATTATCCACTGCTGGATAGCCGTTTAGAATCCTTGATCCCCGAAACTCTTGATGTCTTAGATGCATCACAAAACGATGATGGTGGCTGGGGCTGGTGGCAGGGAGGAGCAAGTGACCCCGAGATCAGTTCCTATATTCTTTTTGGTTTGATCAAAGCCCAAGATGCTGGAGTTTTTGTGGAAGACCTGATGATCCAGCAGTCTCGTGGCTACCTGCTGGCAACCTTACCAGCCCTGGATATGTTAACTGAGCCATGGCAGTACAATCTGCTCGCATTGAGATATTTTGCTTTGACCGAAGCGGGGACTGATGTTGGTTCAGGGATGCAGTCCCTGGCCCTATTAAGCACCCAGCTTGATCCTGGAAATCAGGCGCTGCTGGCGATGGCTTTGGAGAAATGGCAGCCAGGAAACGAATCAACCAAATCTTTGCTATCTAATTTGGCCGGAACTGGGATACGGACTTCCACAGGAATTCATTGGGAGAATGATGGCAGCTGGTCCTGGATGAATAATGCAACTACAACTACAGCAATGGTTGCCTATGCACTGGCCCGAGTGGAAAATGCGCCAGCATTACTTCCAGAAGTGATTCGCTATTTGGTATCTACTCAGACACATGCGGGGGATTGGTGGTCCGCCTATGAGACCGGCTGGGCTGTTCTGGCGATGAATGAGGTGCTAAGGAATAGTGGCGAGCTGTCCAGTGGTTATGATTTTTCAAGCATGGTCAATGGAAGAGAATTGATCAGCGGACAAGCAGATGGTTCAAGCCAACTGGAAGCTGCTTATGCTTCTATACCGGTGGAAGATTTATATTCGGAAGCCCCGAACGCACTGGTGTTCAACCGATCTGAAGGCAGTGGAAATTTGTATTATAGAGCTCATTTACAGGTTTACCAGTCAGCAGAGGAAGTGCAGCCATATGGACACGGGCTGAGTATTTCCAGGGTTTATGCCGACTTGTCAGATCCAGAAGATATTTTGTTCACACAGAAAGGGGAAGCGGGTCAGCTTATCCAGGTTTATCTGACATTGGTATTAGAACACGATTCCTATTACTTGATGGTGGAAGACCATATCCCTGCCGGTGCCGAGATACTGGATACAAGATTAAGAACTTCCAGGCAGGATCTGGAAGAATACCAGGCATCCGCTCCTTTTAATAATGGTTGGGGCTGGTGGTACTTCAATGTGCCTCTTGTGCTAGATGATCGGGTTACCTGGGCGGCTAACTTCCTCCCCGCAGGTACATATCAACTGACTTACACTATTTCTTTGGCACACCCGGGCGAATACCAGGTGCTCCCCAGCCGGGCCTGGCAGGCTTATTTCCCTGAAGTTCAGGCCATCAGCGCAGGAGAGAAATTTGTGATCGAAACTGTTCAATAATGATGTAAATTTTTTACGTCGGGGTACGTTTTTAGTATAGAAGCTCCCGGACATTAAAATCCAAATTGAAACCAGTTGGTGTTAAATATAACCTGGCAGGTGAGGGCGACGAATATGATCAACAGGATAAATCCGCATCCACATCCGGTGCAGGATGCGCCTTTGCCAAACCCAAAAGTATTTTGAAGCCAATCGAATAATACGTCCAACATCAAGAGTTTAAATAAACCGGTAAGACAACCTTGCTGCTTGTTCACTTAGTTCTCCTTTTTGACTTTTCAACAATATATACGATCCAAAAAGCCAATAGTTGCACGGATTTTTATTGACAAGGAATAAAAGATTGAATAAACTTAGTGACTATAGGTGATTTTTTTACGATTAAATATTTGAGATAACCAGGGGGATTTAATCTTCCTTGCCTTGGTTCGCTGGCTATGACTGTAGGGTTAGCTGGTGTGGTGCTATTGCAAAGGACCAAAGTTAAAAAGAAAGCTGCGGTCCGAGAAGTACCGCAGCTTTTTTGTTTATGAAACCGAGACAGTCTGGACTTCAGGTTCAGGTGGATTAAAACGCTCACATCTCCCTAACCACAAATGAAGCCCATAGAAACTGATTACCGAGACGGCGCAAATCGCTGCTCCCACATACCAGAGCAGGTTGGGATTGTAGTTGTCCAGGATCAATCCGGCAGCGCTGGGTCCAATAGTGGCTGGAATTGCCCAAGACAGGCCAAAAACCGCCATATATCTACCGCGCATATCCTCCGGCGCGAAGTTGGTTGCCAGAGCGGACGCGGTGGGCATGATCACCATCTCACCAATGGTAATGATCACAACTGCAACCGTAAACAACCAGTAGGCTGTCACAAACCCGAACATACCAAATCCAATCATGTAGAAAAACACACCTACCGCCATCATGATGAAGGCGGGGAATTTCTTGATATAGCGAGTGGTCTGGAACTGGAACAGGATAACAGTTATCGCGCTGGCGGTTAATAAGAAACCATACCCCTGGGGATGGATACCGTGGTTATCTCGCAGATAGACCGACAGGCTGTTGTACATTTGTTGATAAACGAGGCCCATCAAAACGGATACAAACAGAAAAGCGATATAGGCAAAATCTTTCATGACGATACTGTATCCCGCAAAAGTCTTGAGCATGCTTTCAGGCTCTTTGGTGGTATCCGGTTTGGTCTCTTCGATATAGAAGAAGAAAATGATTGCTACTATACAGCTGATCACGGCATCTAAAACAAATAAAGCGAAATAACTGCGATCGGCAATAAATCCGCCAATGGTCGGTCCAATGATCCAAGCCATATTGGTGACCACCCGCAGGATACCGAACCCTTCCTGGCGTTTATCTTCGGGAAGCAGGTCCGCAACCATGGCCTGGCGGGCTGGACCTGCAATATTGGATAACAGGCCAATCACTACGGCTACGGGGATCAACACAGCATATTCATTTACAAGACCCAGAGCCAGGGTGCTGGCGGCGCTGAATACCAGGCCAAATAGGATCAAGGATTTTCTGCCGAATTTATCGGTAAGCGCACCGCCGATCATGGATCCGATCAGCCCAAAGGCAGAAAATGTACCCAGAACAATGCCTGCCTGGGTCATACCAACGCCAAATTTCTGAGTGATATAGAGAGTGAAGAAAGGGAAAAGTAGTGTGTTACCGATTTGATCGATAAAGGAGGTGCCTACAACAACCCAAAATTTTTGTGGAAAATCATTGTAAATTTTCTGCAGCCGCTTGAACATGGGGTCTCCGTTTTCTAGAGGATAGGGATTATAACATTGTAGCTATAGTGCCATATCATCCAAAAGGATGGTTCTTTAACCCCCCAGATGACCTATTTAGATTAATCGCCAATCATAGAAATAGTTACGCTTCTTGGGCAAAACCGAGTTTTTCTACTGGTTCTTTCAACTTGATTTGCACAAAGAGGAACCCCAGGAACATGATTATAGAACCTGCCAGGTATGGTAAGGTGATCCGGATGTCAAATAGAAATCCTGCCAGGAGTGGGCCGGTAAAACGCCCCAGGCTCATAAAGGAATTGTTCAGGCCCAAAGCCAAACCCTGGTCGGCCTCAGTTTCCTTGGAAACCAGAGATGAGATAGAAGGGCGTAACATAGAATTGGTAAATGCAAATAACCCGATGGTAATTAGCAGGGTAGTAAAGTCATAGGCGGTTAGGATCAGTAAAAAAGTTACGGTTAAACCCAGCAATGAGGCCTTGATTACGGTCCGTTCTCCAAAACGTTTGGTAGCGGGACCGGTCAGGACAATCTGAACGCCGGCGACCACAGTCCCGACAACAACCATTACTGTGCCAACCTCTTTAGGTCCAAAACCAAATCTTTCCAGGGCAAAAAGGCCTAAGATGCCTTCCATATTACTCAGCCCAAAGCTGACCAGGAAGCTTAATAAAAAGAACAATCCCATTGGACCTTTCAACCCTTGCCACATACCAGCATAGCGTGAGGAGATATCCAGTTTGATGCCTTTCACTCGTTTCTCTTCCGGCAGGGATTCGGGAAGAATTAGTACTATTAACAGGCCGGCAAATAGAGAGAGAGCCCCGGCCACAAAAAATGGAATTGACAGGGAATTTACACCTAGCCAACCCCCGATGCCAGGACCAAGTACCATCCCTGTACCCATGGCCGCTCCAATCACACCCATCCCGGCGCCTCGATTCTCCCTGGTGGTGCTGTCGCCGATAAAGGCCAGCGCCGTAGGCATGGTTGCCGCTGCGAATATCCCCGACAGTGCTCGGGCAACAAATAACATCCATAATTGTGTAGATAGCCCAAACATTAATAGGGCCAGAGCGTTACCAACAGCGCCAACGATCAGGATCGGTTTACGCCCCACGGAATCCGAGATCGATCCCCAAATAGGGGAAAACAACAGCTGAAATAGGGCATGGAGGGAGACCAAAGCACCAAGCTCCTGCCCACTGGCTCCGAATTGATCAACAAGGAATGCTTCCAGGGGTATCAGAACCCCAAAGCCCAGCAGGATTACCGCCAGGGTAAAGTATAAAAGGATCAAATTTCGTCTTTGTGAATTCATTAATACCTTATTTATGAATTGGCAGGAAAGCCTAGTATACCCTAATTATTCTCTGATAAGTGTTTCAGGATCTTGTCTTTGCATTCAGGGTAGAAAAGGCCATCTCTCCTGGGTTTAGATGGATTAAACAAATCCATTTAGGGTATATTCAAGGCATATCATGCCATTATTTATTCCTTGGAGAAACTAAATGAAGATCGATATGAAAGGGGGATTTGAATTCATTGAAATGTTATGATATTTAATAAATCTTATCCAAACTAAAAACATATATTTATAGAGGTGCTGAATATGAAAACGATAGGCCTAATTGGAGGCATGAGTTGGGAATCTTCCATTGAATATTACCGGATCATCAATCAGGAGATTCGGAAAGCCCTGGGAGGAGTACATTCCGCAAAAAGCGTAATGGTTTCGCTGGACTTTGGTGAAATAGAAGAGCTGCAGATGAAAGGAGACTGGGAGGAAGCCACGCGGGTGTTGGTCCAGAGCGCCAGGGAAGTTGAGAAAGGCGGAGCTGATTTCCTTTTGATCTGCACCAATACCATGCACTTAATGGCTGATGAGGTCCAGGCAGGAGTAAATATTCCCTTGCTGCATATAGCCGATGCCACAGCCCGGGCAGTAAAGGAGAAAAGACTGGAAACTGTAGGTTTATTGGGTACCCGGTTTACGATGGAAAAAGAGTTTTACCGCGGCAGGCTGGAAAAGAAACATCAGCTTGGTGTAGTTATTCCAGATCTAGCCGGCCGCGAATTAGTACATAATGTGATTTATGATGAATTGGTGCAGGGATTGATCAATGATGATTCCCGCCAGGGCTACCGGGAGGTTATTCAGGATTTAATGAAGAACGGTGCGGAAGGGATAGTATTAGGATGTACCGAGATTGGCCTGCTGGTTAAAAAGAAAGATATACCAGTACCAATTTTCGACACCATGGAAATCCATGCCAGGGCAGCAGTAGATGCTGCACTGGAGAGGTATGAACTGAGCTGACTTAGGCCATCCGGTATAATTAAAATATTCAAGATGAACGCGGCCTGTACAAACGGAGAAAAAATGGATGAGGTTTATTTTAAAAGACAGTTGGCGCTAAACAGGGATAGGGTTGCTTCATTGGCCCGGGGGATCTCCGAAGACCTGGTCTGCTGGAAACCGAATGAAGAGAGCTGGTCGATCCTGGAAGTGGTCTGTCACCTGGCGGATGAAGAGGAATTCGACTTTCCAGTACGCCTGCATATGATCCTGGAAAAATCCGAGAAAAGTTGGCCGGATATTGATCCAGAAGGTTGGGTTACAGAACGCAATTATGCTGAAGCGGATCTATATGAAACCCTAAATCGGTATATGGATCTTCGCAATGCAGCCCTGGCCTGGCTGAATTCCATTGAGGACCTGGATTGGGATACTGTCTATGAGGCGCCGTTTGGAGAAATTAGTGCCGGGGATATGTTCGTCTCCTGGGTGACCCATGATTTGCTGCATATAAGGCAGCTTGTGGAGCTGCAGCGATTCTATCTGGAGGAACAGGCCAAACCATACCGACTGGATTATGCCGGAACCTGGTAAGAAAAATCATCTATAAGAGAAAAAGGGCTGTCTTCTTAGACAGCCCTTTTGTTATTAATATAAACGATTGAAACTGTGATTCTTGGACACAGTTCCTTTATTTTATTGTGATCCCTTTTCCTTCCACCACATCACCAATGACCCAGACTGGCTGTTCCATTTTTTCTGCATTGGAACGGAACTCTTCCAGTTCATCACAGCCAATTGATAATAAGAGCCCGCCGCTTGTTTGGGGATCAAAGAGCAGCATCAAATCTTCTTCTGAGAGCGATTTGGGGACACTGATATTGTCGCCAAAATACAAGCGGTTGTCATAAGCACCGCCGGGGAAACAGAATTTACTGGCATATTCTTTGGCCCCGCTGATAAAAGGTAGCAGATCCCAGTGAATATTGAATGCTACCCCTGAAGCCTCTGCCATCTCCCAACTGTGGCCGAGCAAACTAAAACCAGTAATATCTGTGGCTGCCTTAACGCCGTGGGTTTGGGCTATTTCGCTGGCTTTTTTATTGAGCTGCTTCATCCAGAGCACAACTTCCTCGACGTGTTCTCCTCTCGCTTTTCCTTCCTTCAGGGCTGTGGTAGTAACGCCAAATCCGAGCGGCTTAGTAAGCACCAGGGCATCCCCTGGTCTGGCGGCGGCTTTGGTCATAATCAGATCTGGGTGAGCAAAACCCAAACATATCAACCCGTATTTGGGTTCTTTATCCTGGATGGTATGCCCACCAGCGATCACTACACCAGCTTCTTTGGCTTTTTCTGCACCTCCTCTCAGTATTTCTCCAGAGATCTCCGGTGGCAGATTTGCCGGCAGGGCAGCTACATTCAGCGCCAGAAAAGGTGTACCTCCCATGGCATAGATGTCCGAAAGGCTATTGGCTGCTGAGATTGCACCATAATCATAGGGATCATCCACAACGGGTGTGAAGAAATCTGTAGTTGCGATCAGAACCCGATCATCATCCAGCCGCCAGACGGCAGCGTCGTCAGGTTCTCCCAGTCCAACCAGAAGATCCGGATAATCTTTCTTGGTAAACAACCCATCTAAGGGGCGCAAGACCTGCGCCAACGCATCTGCGCTTAGTTTGGATGCTCAACCAGCACAGCTGGATAAAGAGGTTAACTTGATCTGGCGCCCGGAGGGTTTCTTTTCTTTAGAAGGCATTCTTTTCCCTTACTAAATCAATAATTCTCTATGTGGGGAAATTCTAACACAAACACTGATGGCAGATTGTGTATTAACGAGGATGTAAGATGTGCTTTTAAATAAAAGCTCCTGGAGTTTCAAAAACTCCAGGAGCTTATTAGTAATGCAGAATTAAAACTAAGGTGCTAAATCTGGCAAAGGTAGAATGTAAGGATTGTCATTAGGTACCAACATGACCTGGATACCAGGGGCCAATCTTTCGATATAGCGGTAGTTCAGAAGCAGGGGATTGGCTGCCAGTACTTCGGCAATTAATTGCAGCGCTTCAGCTTCTGCTTTGGCTTCGATCACTGCGGATTCGGCACGCCCTTCGGCTGCCAGAATGGCGGCGTCCTTGGTGCCTTCTGCGACCTGCCGGGCCTGTTCTGCTTCCTGGAAGCGCTGTTGAACAATATATTCGGCTTGTTGGGCCAGCTGCTCGGCGATCTGTTTTTGTTCGATGGAAGCTGCGTATTCATCAGTAAAGGTGATGTTGCGCAGCACAAAATCAGACAGAATCAAGCCATTGTCTTCCATTGCGATTCTAAATTCATCTTCGATCTGAATTTTTAGCTGATCCCGTTTCGTGCTGTAAACTTCGTTGACGCTGTATTGAGAAACTGCATCACGGATCACACCGCGGACAGTAGGGCGTACCAGGCCATCCACGAAGCGGTCCTGCCAGACGATATGCACATTCAGGACCTCAGATGGATTAAGGGAAAAAATGATGGAAGCATCGATATAAACTTCCTGTCCGTCCGATGTGCGAGCAGCGATGGAATCATCACCATGGATTTCTCCTTCCAGCTGGGCGATGGACATGGTGTAAGTGTATTTGGATATATTATAGGTTTTTACGTTTTCAGCGTAAGGAATTACCCAGCGCAGACCGGGTTCCAGTACTGTATTCCTATATCCATCCGGTTCAATGGCACTGATTACTACTCCGCGTTCCTGTGGTTGAATGAATACCAGACCGGCGCTGACTGTACTCAATAGCACCCCGGCAATTACTGAGACTATAATCCCGGTCACGGCACCGCGGGATTTCTTTCCTTGACGGGTGCGCATGACTGCGAGGCCCAAAAAGGCGACAACCACTAGCCAAGAAAAAGCGGCTAGGGCTGAGACCAAAATTGTGATTTGCATTTTTTCCTCCATTTAGGGAATTTCTAAATTTATAACTTAGTCTTGACTTTTTATTATATACGGTGGAGAGGGGGTCTCAGATGCGAATGAAGGTTCTTATACCGTATTAACAGAGCTTGTGGTACATTTTGATTCAATGGCAGATATTAAACCAACAGCCCCTTGTATCCTGGTATTTTTCGCACACCCTGATGATGAGACCATGTTCCTGGGGGGAACATTGGCTTTTATGGCAGGGTGTGGAGCGGAGATTCATTATCTATGTGCCACACGCGGTGAGGGGGGAGAAATGGGTGACCCTCCCGTTTGCACCCGGGATGAATTGGGAAATGTGAGAGAGAATGAATTACGTTGTGCTGTAAAGGCCCTGGGTGGAAAATCAGTTCAGTTCCTGGATTACCTGGACCCGATTGTGGGACCAAATAATGAATTGTATCCCTTCAGTGATGACCTCGATCAAGTGGTTAAAGAGATTAGTCAATATATATCCAGGATCAAACCTCAAATCATCCTGACTCACGGTCCTGGTGGAGAATATGGGCATCCGGCGCATATCCAGGCCCATCAAGCCATGATGTCAGCCTTAAACGGGTTGAGTTATCCTGTTGAGTCAGTATATGCTCCGGCATGGTTGTCAAGAGAAACAGGTAAATTCACCCCGGAACCAGGGATCCAGGTGGATATCACTTCCTGGAAAGGACAGAAACAAGAAGCAATCCTGTGCCATCGATCCCAACATGGATTATTTACCCGTCAAAGTTCAGCCCTGGCTGGCCGGCAGGTAACCATCCCAGAGATTGTCAAGACCAGAGAGGCTTTGTGCCGCATCCTCCTTGAAGATGACCAGGCTGAAGCAGACCAGTTGGTTTCGCTGCTTAAGGAAATTTCTATCCCTGTAGGTAAAGATCAGATCTGAGCTTATTGAACTGCATGGCAGGATAATTGCATGCAAGAAGAGACCTGAACAATCACAAAATAAACCTATCTGGATGAGGTATACATATTTGGTAAAATAAAATCCATGAAACACAAGCCTAAAATATCTGAAATACTCTTGAAAGTTGGCGCTGCCCTGGCAGGTGGGATGCTGCTCTTTATACTGGTGATCAGTTTGGCCACCATGAGTTTTCGGGCGGTCTATTCCGGGCGGATCTTTCCCAACATTCAAATCGGCTGGGTCAATCTCAGCGGTCAGTCGCCAATTGATGCGTCGGATTTACTCAGGAGAGAAATTCAATATCCCGAACAAGGGAAAATTACCATGCAGTATGACGATCTCAGCTGGTCAGCTGCTCCGGCTGAGCTGGGCATGTTTTTCAGTCCACAATTTAATGCTGAACTCGCGTTTAATGCTGGACGAAAAGGAAACATTGCCCGACGGATCGCAGCTCAGATCCAGATCCTGCGCCATGGTATGATCCTGGCTCCCCAATTTGTGATGGATGAAAAAACGGGCTCGGAATACCTGGCAGGAATAGCCGGTGAGGTAAATCAGCCGGTGATGGAAGCATCACTGGAACTGGATGGTTTGGAAGTAGTGGTTCAACCCGGCCAGATCGGAAGGGAAATGGATATCCAGGCCTCGCTCGAGGTTGTTGGTCTGCAGATGCAAAGCATGCAGGATGGCAGTATCCCACTGATCGTAACGGATACCTATCCAGCTATTCTAGATGTTACTGCCCAGGCAGAGTTCGCCCGTCAAATTCTAAGTCAGCCATTATTATTACAGATCCCAGACGCAGCAGAAAATGATCCTGGCCCCTGGTCCATCCAACCTGAAAAATTAGTGCAGATGATGATCATCGAGCGGGTAACCACAGATAATGGTGATGAGTACCGGATAGCGCTGGACTCTGAGGCTTTAAGGGAGTATCTAGTTGGGCGTGAAGGCAAGATTAACCGGGACCCAAAAAACGCTCGCATGTATTTTGATGATGAAACCGAAGAGCTGGTTTTGATCGAAGAGGATGAAACCGGCTTGGTTTTGGATATTGATCAGTCCATCATTGATATCCAGGCCCAATTATTGGAAGGGACTCACGAGATCGACCTGGCAGTTGAGAAAACATTCCCGGCTGTCACTTCGGGACACACAGCAGCAGATCTGGGGATCACAGAGCTAATCAGTTCCCAAACCAGCTATTTTTATGGATCAGACAGCAGCAGGATCAATAACATTTCCACAGCGTCAGCGAAGTTTCATGGTGTTTTTGTCGCTCCCGGGGAGACCTTCTCTATGGCGGAACAATTAGGGGATGTCAGTCTTGATGAGGGATACTCGGAAGCCTGGATCATCTTTGGAGACCGCACTATTAAAGGTGTCGGTGGTGGAGTTTGTCAGGTTAGCACCACCTTATTCAGAACAGTGTTCTATGCTGGTCTGCAAGTGGTGGAACGACATCCTCATGCATACCGGGTTTTGTATTATGAACAGAACCCCAATGGTAGCAATAATCCCAAACTGGCCGGATTGGATGCGACGGTATATGTACCGCTGGTTGATTTTAAATTCACTAACGATACAGACAATTGGCTGTTAATGGAAACTTATGTTTATGAAGAGTACCGGCAACTGCTGTGGAGGTTTTACAGCACTTCCGACGGCCGAACAGTGACTGATGATACTACGGGATTAAAAAAGAAAAAGGATCCACCGGATCCAATATATGAAGAAAACCCTGATCTGGCGAAAGGTGAAATTAAACAGGTAGACTGGGCTGTGGATGGCGCTACAGTCACGATTACTCGCGATGTCTTTCGGGATGGTCAAAAACTCTGGCAGGATATATTTACGACGAAGTACCGACCCTGGGCTGCAATTTGTCAATATGGGCCCGGCACGAAGAATTATCCTCCAGAGAATCCAGATCCAGACGATCCTTGTAAAAAGAAGTAAGCTATAATAGTAGAGATTAAGGCTCCAACTGAGGAGGAATGAATGGTGAGTAAAGAATTACTTGAGATATTAAGATGTCCGGCCTGTGTACAAACCCGGGAAGGTACCTTGGATTATTATAAGGAAGCCTGGCTGGTCTGCAAGGAATGCAGCAGGAAGTACCCTATCCGGCAGGATATCCCGGTGATGTTGATTGACGAAGGTGATAAGTGGATTGAAACGGCTGTAGACGATCTGCCTGTACCTCCGCCCGAGAATTAATTTTAAGTACGTAGGACCAACTGTTTAAAGACAAAGGGTACGGTTTCCAGCGTGGAAGCCGTATCCTTTTTTTTATTAACCCAAGACAGCCGCAATCCAGCAATCTGCCAGAAGACGATGGCCCAGATCTGTGGGATGAACGCCATCTTCCAATAATTTATGGGGAGCGATATCTTCAGCAGCCTTGTGAAGAGCGGACTGGAAAGGCACCAACACCCCGTTAAATTCCCCTGCCAGATCTTGAACAATTTCCTGTCTCTCTTTGATGTCTTCCATCCACTCATCTGTCACTTCACCCGTAATTAGCACGAAGGGCTCACAAAGAATAAGCTTGATATCTGGTAGCTGCTGGCGTGTATTTTGAAGGACATTTCGATATACTACTTGGTAATCATCCGGGCTGGAACCCATACCCATGTAGAGGTAATTCCAGGTATCGTTCACACCGATCATGAGGCTGATGATATTTGGAAGTAGGTGTATTGAATCGTGCTGCCAGCGATGAGCCAGATCGCGGATCCGATCGCCGCTCACACCGCGGTTGTAGACCTGGAGGTGATGATCGGGATAATTTTCCAATAAATAATTACTGATTAATCGGGGATATCCATCCCCCAGACCTTCATGGTTATTGGGGCCGATCGCACGCCGGCTGCGGCCGGCATCAGTGATTGAATCCCCCTGGAAGAGGATTACGCTGTGAGGTTTAAAAGGTTTTAGCATGGTGTGGGCCCTCAGAAGAAAACGAAATAGCGGGGAACGGATTTTTTATATTCCAGGTAAGCGTCTCCGTATTGTACTTCCAGGGCTTTTTCTTCACCGAGGATCCGGAAATGATTCATGACAATGCGTACTATCAATAATGCCAGTACTGTCCAGCTGCCCACCATGAAACTAAAACCGACCATGACGACGGCTAATGTTATCCATTGGGGATTTCGGGAGATTTTATACAACCCCTTGGTTGCCGGTTCCGCTGTGGGCGTAAGATTAAATGTATGGAGGGAATAGAGAAATCCAGATTCCCCGATCACAATCAGAACTAGGCCGATCCAGAAGATGGACTGGCCTAGTTTCAGGGGGGTGAAAAGAATCAATATTATTGCGGCAAGGGCAAAGGGTAGGCCAATTTTTGCTGGCCGGGCTTGATCCAGGGTCCATCCAGAATCTTCGTAAAGGCGATCCACGGTCTCTTTGGGAAAAACTTTCAGCAGGAAGAAGAAAATGCCATAGAAAACCAGGACCGGGATCCAGCCGTTAATCCAGCCCAAACTAAGAGGAGGAAAGAGAGTCATCGCGTTTTCCTTTGTTTACTCAGATAGTATACCCTTCGATCTGCCCAGATAACGCGGTACGCGGCTGCAGTATTCCAGATATTTATCCCCGAACTGATTTTTTAGATGCTCTTCTTCGGTTAAAACCATCATATGGGTGATGGCAGCATAGAGCAGGACCCAGGCAGCCGTTTGTATGGAAGGATATAAAACTCCCAGCCCTAATATCATCGCCCCGAAGCTCAGTATTTGTGGGTTGCGAGTCCAGCGGTAGGGCCCGGTTTGGCGGACCTCGTCGGGCTTCTGGCCTATGGTGGTGCCGAATCCCAAATGGGCCATGATTAACAGAGTAGTGAGCAATCCAATAATACCGATGCTCAGACCCACGATCTGAAGAGTTAAATTGTCCGGCAGAGGTGGTAACTGTGGCCAGGGAACACCAAGGTAGAGATAGGGCAAATTAGCATGGAATCCAAAGATCACAAATTCCAGTGCAGTGGCAAAAAATGAGAGAGATCCCCGGTTGAGATATTCCTGGCGAACTATTACCCGGAAGACCAGGTATGCTGCCAGCAACATGATTAAGGTCCCGATCCAATAGAGCATATTCAATCCTTTTTATATTACACCTGGTGTAACTGGAGGATATTTTGGATCTCTTCCAGGTGTTCATCCAGGTGATTGATCTGGATATCCATGATGTCCGGAATATTATATTCGATCGGCTCATGGTCAGGCCAGGTGATTGTAAGTTTATAATCCCAGGGTTTTTCCACGCTGTCCATTATTGAATTGATGTGTTTTCGGTTGGAAGTATAGAGCGCCAGAGCAGGTTCGATATCCCTTTTATCATAGCCCCAGCGTTTTCCCCACTCAATCTGGGGTAGATCAAAATACCAACTCATCTGATACTGCCCTCCCAATCCCCCCAGGGCTTGTTTAATGAAAGGCACAAACAGGTCATCACCTTCAACGATATGGTGGATGATAGCCCGGATGCTCCAGTTCTTCTCATCAAGAGCTAGATCTAATACCTCTGCAGGAATTTCGTCCAGGGTGCGGGATAATATTTCAGGTCCATGGGAGTAGGCATACAGGATCTCTTTCCAATTATCCATCCCGGTTCTCCTTATTTGTAAGAGGCCGATCCAAATCTCAATCGAGGTAATCCCCGTTGATATTCGTATCAGTCCAGTTTGCGGGTGATGAAGATTAATTCACCTGGGTAAATAGACCCCAGAGGTTTTTGCTGATAATCGGCAAAGACATCTAATATTTTAAATCCGCAGCGAGCCAACAGGTGTTCTGCTTCATAGCGGAACAGGTAGCGCATCTGGAAAGCGTGCACGATCCGCTCCTCCTGACCGTCTGGATGGGTCAGATAATAGATCAACTCAACATCAAGGATCTGCTTGAGGTGGTCCCTCTGATTGGTTTTATTAAAGCGGCGTACCTTGATACCTTCCGGGGTGGTGAATTCAGACTCCGCTCCCACCTCTTGGCCCAGGTTGTCTGCAGTGATGCCCGCCAGGGACGGATTGAAGATATCGAGAATAAAGGTGCCACCCGGTTCAAGGTGGTTGTGGATGTTTTCCAGGCATTTGATCTGATCCTCAATGGTGATCAAATGTTGGAAGGGACGGAATGGAGCAGTAATCAGGGTATATTTCTCTTCCAGATAAAAATCCCGCATATCACCCTGCACCAGTTTTACCCGATCCTTAACCAGCTTGGGTTCTTCTTTCAGGGCATTCCGGCATACATTCAACATATGATCTGACAGATCCAGACCAGTGATGGAAATCCCTGCTCTGGCAGTGGGGATGAGAATTCGCCCGGTGCCACAGCCCACTTCCAGAACCGGGCTGCCCGATTCAAAAGCAGCTTTGACGAAAAACTCTACATCAGGACGATCCCGGTAGGGAACAACTAGATCATAAATTTGTGCTAAAAAAGGATTGGACTGATAACCGCCAGTGTCCCGATCCATGGATCTCTCCTCGTTGCAATTTAAGTGTAGATGAAGGGAGGGGTGGTGTCAAATGAAAGAGAAACGGGGCTGTCTGAAAAGTCAGCCCCTTTTCAGTTTAACGGATGAAAAAAGAGATAA
>CAZOUN010000033.1:0-26720 GCA_964582965.1 uncultured Anaerolineales bacterium
GGTGTCCGCTGTGACCAGTTACTACATCCATTTACACAATGTTCTTGACACTACCTTTCCGGGCTGACGAAGCAATCTCTTCAAAAGTACTGACTTCATCGTTCGGAATGACTTATTTGCCTTATTATCAACAACTTATCACTTACTTTCCAAAAGTTCTCCCACACTTCATCGATTTTGTTACAATAGAGATATCTGGATCTGAGATCTTTAGGTCTGGTTACTTTACGAGGGTTGGATGATGGGTATTATTACTATTCGATCACTATGGATTGATGAATTATCATATCTCGAGATCTCAAATGGATCCCCCGATCCTGCCCCCCTGGTTTTTTTTGTACACGGTGTTGCATCGGATAAACGGCAGGGAATCCCGCTTGGTTACGAGATGGCCAAAAAGGATTTTATATTTGTCAGCCTGGACACAATTCTTCGGGGTGACCGTAAGAAACAGGAATTCGATCTTGCAGTTGGTGGGGATTTTGGATCAATCTACCCTGATGGAACCTGGTTGGATGGTTTTATCACTATGTTAAGAATGATCAAACAAACTGCTTTGGATATAAATGCTTTGATCGACCATTATAAGGAAGATCCACGTGTTGATGGGGAGAAGATCGGTTTTGTGGGATACTCAATGGGTGGCTGGGCAGCATTCTATTTGTCGGCAATAAACACTCAGATCAAAGCCACAGCAGCTATTGCCGGAATGCCAGATTTCGAACAAAGCTGGAGAGATTTGATCTTGGAGTGTTCTATAAACCCGGAATGGGCTGAGGCAATGGAACAAGTGGAAAATGAGACAGATCGAAGGACGGCGTATATTCGGGAAATGAATCCGATTACATATCTCGTTGAAGCGTCCCGGAATCCGTTATTAATGATTTGCGGTGATCTAGATCAGAGGCCGAAAAAATCCTGCCTGGATCTCTATGGTGCGATTGACAAGAAACCTCACAAGAAAACAGATTGTGTAAAAATGAGCATTCACAACGGTATTGATCATCAGTTGACTCTACCTATGGTAGAAGAGACAGCTGCTTGGTTTGATGGGATATTCAATAAGAGAAAATAAGTCCTGTAAGAAAATCATAGTAGGACATCTTGGAGGTACACAAATTGCCAGGTTCATCAAAACTCTCATCCATAAATATTCTGGGATATATCTCTGCAGGGTTATTTAGTATTATCATGATCCTTCAGCTGATGCTGGCAGCAGGTATATTGCCTATTAGCATGGCTTGGGGAGGGCGGCATACCGAATTGACATTGACCCTCCGCTTTTCCAGCCTGATCGCGATCATTATTTTATGCTATTTTGCCTATATGATCGCCCGCCGTTCAGGTATTTTGGGATCTACACCCCCTTCAAAATTGATTAATCTTACATCCTGGTTTGTGACAGCATATCTGGTCTTTAACACGGTGATGAATTTCCTGTCTTCCAGCCAAGCAGAAAAATGGGTTTTTGGGCCGATAACCTTGGCTTTACTGATCATCACTTTGATCATCAACCTGATGGAATACTCTCCGATGGACAGCTTATAGTAATTTGAACTTGAATAATTTGAATGATATGGATGATAAAGATTCAATGATCCAATCCTGATAACGGTATCCTGGTTAACCCTAGAAAAGGAAAAGACCATGGAAAATGACCTCGCTGGATTGCTGGCCGAAATTGATCGAATCCGGACAGATATGGGGAAAGTTGTTCAGGAGACAGACACTGGTTTAATGATCTATCCTGGTTGGACGATCAAGGAAATGATCGCCCATATCACTGCCTGGGAGTTTGTCATTGATAAGTCTCTCCTGGCTTATTTGGCCGGTGATCCCCCTTATTTTCTCAATGAGCAGGATTTCGATATTTTTAATGAAGAAGCGATTGAATTCCGCGCTTCCTGGTCCCTGGTACAAGTTCTGAAGGAATGGAAAGACGTCAGGGATAATGTGGTGGTTACTATTAATAAACTGAAGGATATTGATTTACCAGTAGAAATAGTACTTCCCTGGGGGTCTGAACGGACTGTAGCCGAGCTAATTGAGATTATTGGGGAACATGAAGAGGAGCACATGGAAGATACGCTTAAAGTTTCAGGTTGAAGGGTAAATGATAGGTTTATTTATTTTTAACCTTAAACCCTGAACGCTGCTGGGCGAATTACCAGGATATGCTGACTATGCTCAAGATGAGAGTTTCCGTTTTATCCCGGGAGTTTGGTAAACATGAAAAACAATCAAAATGAACGTCCCATGAAAATCCCCTGGAGAGGAGCAATCGGATTGTTGATAATAATCCCGGTTATGTTGGCAACTCTATTGCTCTCTGCCGGCCAGTTCAATTGGTGGGAAGCCTGGGCTTATACTGTAACTGGTTTCCTGGTTATTCTTGGCAGCCGGGCAGTACTTATCTTGAAGAATCCTGACCTGGCCCTTGAGCGATCCCAGGCTCCTGCCAATGAGGATACTAAGGAGTGGGACAAGTTTCTCATGCCATTCACCGCATTAATCGCTCCGTTTATTTCCTGGATCGTCGCGGGATTGGACCAACGATTTGGATGGTCGGGGGATCTTCCTAACTGGATCCAGATAGCTGCCCTGGTGTTAATCCAACTTGGCAGCCTGGTTGGTAGTTGGGCTATGCTGGCTAATCGTTTCTTTTCATCCCAAGTCCGAATCCAGACAGATCGGGGACATTCTGTGGTCAGGGGTGGACCTTATCAATATGTTCGTCATCCCGGGTATGCGGGGGGATTGGTTTCCTGGTTGGCAGCACCGATTTTCTTCACATCTTGGTGGGTGATCATACCAACCGCATTAGCGATAACTGCTTCTGTGATCCGAACTTCCCTGGAGGATCGAACTTTGCAGGCAGAGCTTCCTGGTTATAAGGAGTATGCATCAGAAGTGAAATACCGACTTGTTCCCGGGATTTGGTAATGATTGATGGAAGATTTATTTCAGCCAATGGATTGGAAATATTCTACCGGGATGTTGGTCAGGGAAGGCCGTTAATTCTGCTCCACGGAGCAACCGATACTCATAAACTCTGGTCCCCGTTCATCGCTGAGTTTTCCAAAATATTCCGGGTTTTTACCCCGGACAGCCGAGGTCACGGCCGGACTTTTAATCCAGCAGGCGAATTAAATTACCAGACCCTGGCAGATGATCTGGCGGCATTCATCCAGGAGCTCGATCTCGAGAAACCTTTTATATTTGGATACAGCGATGGCGGCCAGACAGCCCTGGATTTTGGCATGCGCTATCCCGATGTTGCCGGTGCGCTGGTTATCGGTGGGGCCTGGTATCAATTTTCAGCAGAATATCAGGATGCTCTCAAACATGTAGGGTTTATTGGTGTGGGTGAGATAGACTTCCATATTTATGAAAAGTTTGCTCCCGCGGACTGGAGAGAAAGGATTGGGAAGTATCATCCTAATCCGGATCCAAACTACCCGGAAGTGTTATTGAGAAGCCTGGCATCCCTGTTCTGGACGCCATTGAATTATGATAAAGAGGATTTCTTGAAAATTCAGGCACCGACTCTGATCCTGGTAGGGGAGCAGGATGAATTGGTACCGCCAGAAGAATCCCGGGAAATGGCGGTGTTGATCCCCGGCGCTGAATTAGCACTAATCCCTGGCGCAACCCATACTCAGGTGATCATACCAGGGGGAGATTGCCTTTCGACTGTGATTGATTTTCTACTGCGCCAGCTAGATTGATTTCCTTTGTAACCAATTGATTAATTCCAAGTTAATACTTGACAGAGGGAGTATACTAATACTGTTGCCAAGCCTGAAATCCTGGCTTTACTAGTCTCATTTTCAGGTGAATAGGTCCGAGGTTGAGAATGAAAAACATGAAATTTTTATTGGATCCCATGCGTTTACCTTTTTTGATCCTGCCCCCTGCCTGTGTGGTGTTGGGGCTTGCTACAGCGATCTGGACAGAAGGAACAGTGAATTGGTTTCATTTTGTATTGGTATTGATCGGGGCGGTATCTGCCCATATCAGCGTCAATACATTTAATGAGTATTTTGATTATAAAAGCGGCTTGGATGAAAAGACCAGGCGCACGCCATTCAGCGGCGGCAGCGGCCGTTTGCAGCTAAATCCTGAATTGGGAAAACCAGCCCTGATTATGGCCTGGTTCTTCCTTACTGTGGTCGCAGCTATAGGGATTTATTTTACCTGGAAGATCGGCGCTGCCCTGATTCCTCTTGGTATCCTGGGACTGCTGATCATTTATTTTTATACTGAATGGATCACCCGCTTTCCGCTGTTGTGCCTGATCGCCCCTGGTTTGGGTTTTGGTACACTGATGGTGATGGGTACAGACTTTGTGCTTACCGGGAGCTACTCCTGGACAGCTTTCCTGGCTTCCCTGGTGCCCTTTTTCCTGGTCAGCAACCTGCTATTGCTGAATCAGTTCCCTGATGCGGAAGCAGATCAGAGCATTGGTCGAAAACACTACCCGATCCAGATCGGGAAGGTGAAAAGCAGCCGGATCTACCTGACCTTTTTGATCCTGCCC
Source organism: uncultured Anaerolineales bacterium (assembly GCA_964582965.1). Classification (GTDB taxonomy): domain Bacteria; phylum Chloroflexota; class Anaerolineae; order Anaerolineales; family UBA11858; genus B10-G9. Next base: position 4,541 of record CAZOUN010000033.1, read on the forward strand.
TTTGTAGTGATTGTAATTGGCGCAATTTCAGGTTTATTTCCCTTTTCCAGTTTGATCGGATTTTTAAGCCTGATCCTGGTTGTTCCGATTACCAGGGGAGTCCTGGCTCATGCTGAGAAATCAGAAGAACTGATTCCAACCCTGGGGCAGAACGTGATCATCAATTTGGTTATGCCCGTACTGGTTGCCGTTGGATTCTTTATCGGTTGGCCGAGATAGATTCACAAAACAGCATATTAAAGAACCCGCTAAATGCAGCGGGTTCTTTGTTTAAACTGGCAGTTTTATTGATGTAGGACTACAATTAAATCTAGTTTGGGTTTCCTTTCTATTTAACGGTTTCCAATATTAGATTAAAACTGTAGGTAGTGAAAAATGGATGATTTTCAATTGTCCTTTTTGATGATGGCTGAATCCGACATCCCGGAAGTTACGCTGGTAATGAAACGGGCATTCGACGATGATGCCCAGAAACATCTCAGAAAAGAAAGCGGGGGTCCTCCTGGATATGATAACGGGGATTTTTTCCGCGAGTGGCTGCTGCCTTACGAGGAAAGTGTGGGGTATAAGATCATTGCTGGGGAAGAAATAATTGGTGGAATTATTGTTTGGATCCTGCCAGAAGCCCACAATATCCTGGGTACGATCTTTGTCGATCCTAACCACCAGGACCAGGGAGTGGGCCAGCAGATCTGGACCTTTATCGAAGAAACTTATCCGGAGACCGCCAGCTGGCGGTTAGGCACATCATCCTGGGCAACAAAGAATCATCATTTTTATGAGAAGTGCGGTTTTGTAAAAGTTGACGAGGATCCCCTGATCAAACCGGAGGATGATTCTTTGATCTTCAGAAAGGAGCTGCTAAATTGATGACTCCAGAGATTGTATTTCGTATTTTTATGATCGTGGCATTTATTGCTATGTTTGTGATCCGGATCTATTTTCAATCCAAGGTGTTGGGTGAAAAAAGGGAAGTGAAAATCCAGGAGAATAAACTCAGCCTGGTTGCTGGAAGCATCGCAGCTCTCACCACTTTGACTTTCGGGGCAGAGTACATATTCTTTCAGGGAACTTTTAAGTTTACCTATTTGCTTGATTATCCAGATTGGCTGCGCTGGTTGGGTGTGGTCACCCTGGCGGCAGGTATCACATTGCTGGGCTTGGCTCATTATCACCTGGGAAAAAGTTTTAATTCCCTGGTAGTGTCCAAGGAAGACCACCAATTGGTCACCACCGGTCCCTACCGCTGGATTCGCCACCCGATCTATACCGCTTACTTGATGAATTATGTGGCTGGAGGTTTGCTGGCATCCAACCTGGTTTTAACCTTTGTGCCTGTAGTCTTCTTTGGTCTAATGATCATCAATCGCATCCCCCGGGAAGAAGCTGTGATGCGCGAAGAATTTGGGCAGGACTACATAAACCTGGAAAAAAGGACGGGCAGGCTTTTGCCTTCTCTAAAAAAGAATTTTGAAAATATCCCGATGAATGAGGAGAAAAAATGAACCCGGAAACATCACACTATCAATGGACTCCAAGGGATAAGTGGCTTTATTGGTTATCGCTGGTCCCTTTCCTGGTGGTTTTTATTGGCGCCCTGCTGCTGCTTTCAACCTATTCACCCTGGCTAGCGGCTTTGGAAATGGTCTTTTATTTGATCACCTGTGTGTTCCAGGCTGGCTGCTGCATTGGCTGCCCCTACCGCGGAAAATACTGCCCGGCTTTATTTGGGATCTATTTTGGAAATGTCCTTTCCGGGATCCTGTATCCCAAGCGAGAGTTTAATCAGAAATTCTTTGAAAAAAACGCTGCGGCAGGTGAGATTATGGTTTTGGTGATCGCATTCTTCCCAATCTACTGGGTGGTAAAAACCTCCTGGTGGCTGCTGCCGGTCTATCTCTTATTGATCGCTGCCCACCTTGTGTTATTTATGCCCACTCAGTGTGAAAAGTGCTCTTATAACGAAACCTGCCCGGGTGGCATTACCTGGCGATCCTGTTCGGTTTGGCTGAAGGATAGAGGTGAGAAATATATAGATATTAGTGATTAGTAGGTGAAGAAAGTAAATCGTAAGTAATAAATTGATTGAGTATTTATTGGAGATGTAGGGGCGACTCGCCGAGTCGCCCTTTTGTTATATTTGTAAGAATCTGGTTTTTTTTCCAGAAGGTCAGCTCCCGTGGTCGGGAGCATGAGCTCGGCTACAACCTTAAAATTAAAACCCTTAACCTTGTTATATAATAAAATTATCAACTGGGAGAATTCCATGAACACCAAAACGAGAAAGATCCTTCGCTGGATTGCCCGTATTTGGGCTGCTTTAATGGCTGCCATGATCCTGTTTATGTTCATTGGAAATACTGCGATGGATGGGATAGGCCCAATCTTCTACCTAACGTTTAGAGAAACATTGATGATGGTTGCTTTTCTGGTCGTTTTTGTTGGTTTGATCCTGGCCTGGAAACGGGAGTGCCTCGGCGGCTGGATGATCGTTGGTGGCATGCTGGCTTTTTATGTGCTTAATTTTGCTTTCTCAGGCACTTTTCCGCGAGGAGCTACGTTCTTCATCATTGCCCTGCCGGGAATTCTGTTTCTGATCAGCTATTACGCCAGTAATGAGACCGAAGCAATCTAACTTCACTGAAACATCACATTTCACAATATGGTCATAAGACAATAAAATCAAGATCTAGATTTGGCTGAAGTATGCCAACTGTTCAAAAACACCCATAGCAAAATCAATCTATCTTTCCTTGACCTTGAAGATCATTCGCAAGAGTTTCACTTGAATTTTCAGCAATTTTCCCTATATAGGTAACTCACTTTATCACGTAATCTTTCCTGTAAAATATTTGGGGGGGATGATGCTAAATCCTGGTTAGTTTCCTGAATTGTGGTTTTAATTATGATATCAATAATATTTCCATACTGATTAATGTCATGTTGGCACGTCTGGGGTCGATATTCTTGAAAAGTCATTCATCAAAATGCCAAAAATAGTTTATAATATTCCAGCATGTGAAAAAGTTCCCAATCTTTTCAGTACTTATATATTTTGATCAGAAATCCAAATTTGTCCAAAAAAATAAGGTTAGCATAGGATCAATCTTACAAAAAGGTGACCGTTTATGAAAGAAAAAATCCTGAATTTACTTGATAAGTTCAATAATGACAGAAGCAGGTTGATGGATATTTTGCTTGATATCCAGGAAATCTATCATCATATTCCTGACGAAGCGATTGGCATCATTGCTGATCAACTCGATCTGTCAAAGGTTGATGTCGAGCAAACCATTTCTTTCTATCATTTCTTGTCTCAGACAACGGTAGGAGAATATGCCATTTATCTCAATGACAGCCCGGTTGCATTTATGCACGGTCGGGCTAATGTTGCCACTGCTTTTGAGAAAGAGCTTGGCGTATCGTTCAATAATGTCACTGAAGATGGCTTGATCGGGATCTGGGATACCGCAGATATTGGCATGAATGATCAGGAACCGGCAGCCATCATCAATGGAACCGTTTTTACTATGTTGACCCCGGACAGGGCCAAGAAAATTGTTCAGGGTATGAAGGATGGAAAAACTGTCCAGGAGATCGCTGATGGAATCGGTGCAGAGCTTGATGGTCCTGAAGAACTGCGGACGATGGTCAAGAATAACATCTACCTCAAAGGGGATGTTCTCTTCCCGGGTTATGAAGTGGGAAGTGCGTTAAAAAAGATTGTATCTCAGCAACCTGAAGACGTCGTTGCTGAAGTCAAGGATTCGAATCTCAGAGGCCGCGGAGGTGCTGGATTCCCGACGGGTCTTAAATGGGAATACTGCCGCCAATCTGGTGGAGATGAGGTTTACCTGGTATGCAACGCGGATGAAGGTGAACCCGGAACGTTCAAGGAAAGAGTCATCCTGACCGAGCTGCCGAAACTGCTTTTTGAAGGTATGGCGGTTGCTGGATACGCACTGGATGCCAGAGAAGGAATCGTCTATCTGCGGTATGAATACCGCTACATGAGAGAATACCTGGAGAATATTCTTCAGGAGATGAGAGAACTTAATCTTCTGGGAAAGAATATTGTCGGAAAATCTGGATTTGATTTTGATATCCGGATCCAGCTCGGTGCTGGTTCTTATGTCTGTGGCGAGGAGTCTGGTTTGATCGAATCCCTGGAAGGTAAAAGGGGTGAGCCAAGAAATCGTCCTCCCTTCCCGGTGCAGAGTGGCTACCTGGACAAACCGACTGTGGTCAATAACGTTGAAACCCTTTGTAAGGTTGTCCCGATCATCCTGAATGATGCGGATTGGTTCAAAACCTTAGGAACCAAGGAATCAGCCGGAACAAAATTCTTGAGCATATCTGGTCACTGTAAAAACCCCGGTGTTTACGAAGTCGAATGGGGCATGACGATCAATGAGATGCTGGAAATGGTAGGTGCAACTTCGGTTCAAGCGGTAAAGGTGGGTGGACCTTCCGGTACATGTATAGATCCATCCCATTTTGGGCGCAGTATTGCTTTCGAGGATCTTGCTACCGGTGGCTCGATGATCATTGTTGGCGAGAAGCATAATTTGCTGCAAGATTTCATTTTGCCCTTTACGAATTTCTTTATTGAGGAATCCTGCGGTTCATGTGTTCCCTGCAGGTCGCTAACAGTGGTCCTGCGGGATAAATTGATCAAGATCATTGATGGAAATGGAACGCGGAATGATATTGATGAACTATATGATTGGGCGCGCCTGGGCCGGACGGCAAATAGATGTGGTCTTGGCCAAACAGCTGCCAACCCTATCATTACCTCAATCGAAAATTTCAGGAACCTCTACGAAGACCTTGTTAATACCGATGAGGATTATTTATCAGCCTTTAACATGGAGCAGGCTGTAGCTGAATCTTGCGAGGTGGTAGGTAGGGTCCCGAATATCAAAGCCCATTAATAAAGTGAGAGCTATAAAGTGGAAAAGATATGAATAAAAACGAAAAACTATACTTTGAAATTGATGGAAAGGCATGTTACGCAGATGAAGGCCAGTCTGTGATCGATGCGGCTAAAGCCAATGGCGTTTTTATCCCATCCTTATGCCATGTCGAAGGTGTTAAGGCAGCTGGCTCATGCCGGGTTTGCAATGTGAAGGTTAATGGACGCAATATGACAGCCTGTACAACACCGGTATCTGACGGTATGGTTGTTGAAAATGATATTCCTGAACTGAATGAATTACGGCAGGCTATTATTGAAGTCCTCTTTGTTTCAGGAAACCATTTTTGCCCATCCTGTGAAAAGAGCGGCAATTGCGAATTACAAGCCCTGGCATACCGATACCAAATGCTGGTGCCGAGATTCCCATATGAATTCCCTATTAAGGGAGTTGATGCAAGCGCAGAGCATATCTATCATGATCGAAACCGCTGCATTATGTGCAAACGCTGCATCCGCACAGTCATCAAGGATGGCAAAAATGTCTTTGCTTTCCACGGCCGGGGAGGAGAACACCTCCATGTTGTTATGGATGAAGAGCTTGCTTCTCAATTGACCGAAGAGGAAGCACAAGAAGCCATGGATATCTGCCCAGTTGGTGCCATCCTCAAAAAAGAACAGGGTTATATCGTGCCCATTGGGGAACGAAAATATGATAAATTGCCAATTGGCAGCGATATTGAAAATAATTAGCTATACATAGGAAAAAACCCATGAGTAAACCAGTATTAGCAACAACTTCACTTGCAGGTTGCTTCGGTTGCCATATGTCCATTTTGGATATCGACGAAAGGATTCTTGAGCTGATCGAATTAGTCGAGTTCAATAAATCCCCTATTGATGATATTAAAACATTCACAAAGCAGTGTGACATTGGTCTGATCGAAGGGGGATGCTGCAATAGTGAGAATATTGAAGTCCTGAAGGATTTCAGGAAGCATTGCAATATCCTCGTTTCTGTTGGGGAATGTGCCATTATGGGCGGCCTCCCGGCACTCAGAAACGGCATATCAGTCAAAGAATGCCTGGACGAAGCTTATCTGAACGGTCCTACCGTGAGTTTGAATACTGAGAAGATCCTGCCCAATGATGATGAGCTGCCAATGATCCTGGATAGGGTATATCCCTGTCATGAGATTGTAAAGATAGATTATTACCTTCCTGGTTGTCCACCTACTGCTGATCTGATCTGGAATGCTCTGGTGGCTTTGGTCACCGGTGACGAACTGAAATTACCTTATGAAGTTGTAAAATTTGATTAATAAAGGATGCATATATGGCACAGAAAATCACCATTGAACCTGTAACCAGGGTTGAAGGTCATGGAAAAGTCACCATTCACCTTGATGACAATAATAATGTGGCTGAATCTAGATTTCATATTGTCGAGTTCAGAGGTTTTGAGCGTTTCGTTCAGGGCAGGCCGTATTGGGAAGCGCCGGTATTGGTCCAAAGATTGTGCGGGATCTGTCCAGTAAGCCACCACCTGGCTGCTGCCAAAGCGATTGATGTCTTGGTTGGCGCTGGAACCGGTGAAGGGCTGACCCCAACCGGGGAAAAAATGAGAAGATTGATGCATTATGGGCAGATATTCCAGTCCCATGCACTGCATTTCTTCCATCTGGTCTCTCCAGATTTGCTGTTTGGAATCGATGCTGATCCTGCGATCCGAAATGTTATTGGTGTAGCGTTGGAACATAAGGACCTCGCGGTGCAGGGTGTGATGATGCGGAAATTTGGACAGGAAGTCATCCGGGCAACGGCAGGTAAGAAAATTCATGGTACAGGTGCTATTCCTGGAGGAATTAACAAACACCTCAGTGCAGAGGATAAAGAATCATTCTTGAATGGGCCGGATCCGTTGAATATAACCAAGATGCTTGATTGGTCTCAGAGTGTATTGGAGTTCTTTAAGGACTATTACCAGAAGAATCAGAGTTTTATCGATGATTTTGCTGCCTTTCCATCCAACCACCTCAGCCTGGTTCGGAAAGATGGGGCGATGGACCTTTATCACGGGGTGTTAAGGGCAGTTGATTCGGAAGGGAATAAAATCCTTGATGATGTTGATTACCAGGATTATGAACAGTACATTGAAGAGGAAGTTCGTTCCTGGAGCTATATGAAATTCCCCTATCTCAAATCTTTGGGAAAGGAAAAAGGCTGGTATCGGGTTGGTCCGCTAGCACGTTTGAATACTTGTGATTTTATCCCGTCTCCGTTGGCGCAGGCCGAATTTGAACAGTATAAGGCTGTCACCCACGGAAAACCTAATAACCATTGCCTGCATTACCACTATGCGAGATTGATCGAATTGCTCCACTCAGCCGAGATGATGGAAGAACTGCTTAACGATCCTGACCTGATGGAAGGTGAATTGGTTGTCAAAGGAACCAAAGTGAAAAAGGGTATTGGGCTGCTGGAAGCACCTCGGGGAACCTTGTTCCACCATTATGAGATCAATGAAGATGACCAGTTGACGAAAGCAAACCTGATCGTCTCGACAACTAATAATAACGAACCGATGAACCGATCTGTGAACTGTGTTGCTCATTCCTGGATGGATGGGAAACAGGAGATCACTGAGCCGATGATGAACGCAGTAGAGGTTGCTATCCGTGCCTATGACCCCTGCCTTAGCTGCGCGACCCATGCACTGGGAAAGATGCCGCTGGATATTTCTCTGTTTGATGCAGATGGAAAACTGCTCGACAGGAAATGGGATTCGATCGAGTAGATGCGAATCCTGATCTACGGATATGGGAATCCAGGCAGGCAGGATGATGGACTGGGTATTAGGCTGGTGGAAAGATTGGAAGAATGGTCAGTCCTGAAAGGACTGGACGGTGTTACTTTCGAAAATAATTACCAGCTGAATATTGAAGATGCGGAAGCTATCTCCGATCAGGAACTTGTGATATTTGCTGATGCTTCTGAGGAAGAGATCGATGATTTCTGCTTCAGTAAAGTTGACGGAAAAGGAAAGCTGTCGTTCACCACTCACGCAGCTTCTCCCGGGTATATTGTAAAATTGTGCCATGAGCTTTTTCAAAAAGAACCCTGCGTTTTCCTGCTCCACATCAAAGGGTATGAATGGGATTTCAAGGAAGGGATCTCAGATCGGGCTCTTGTAAACCTGGATCGTGCTTTTGAATATCTAACACCAATATTGGAAGATCCGACTCACGTAATTGGATCACCTGGCCATCTAAAATTATGTTAAGACCAAAAGGGATTCGATAATGGACCTCTCTACAACTTATATGGGATTAAAGCTCAAGAACCCTATCATCGTTAGCAGCTCAAGGCTTACCGGCACCATCGCGAATATAAAAAAATGTGCTGAATGTGGAGCTGGAGCGATTGTTCTGAAATCACTCTTTGAAGAACAGCTGTTGTCGGATCCCGAGAAGCTCCTTGATCAAGATGAAAAATATTTCTGGTATCCCGAGGCGGTAGATTTCATTAATGGCCATTCCAAGGAGCAGGGCATTAAGGAATACCTGGAACTCATTAAAACAGCAAAGGCAGAAACCGGACTTCCGATCATCGCCAGCATTAATTGCAATACCCCCAATGAATGGCCAAAATTTGCTTCAAAATTGGAAGAAGCAGGAGCAGATGGAATCGAGTTAAATATCTCTATAATGCCTTTCGATAGTGAGGCGAGCAGCCTGGATATTGAAGATACTTATATTGAGATCGTGAAAGAAGTAAAGAAATATGTGAAGGTTCCGGTTGCTGTGAAAATCAGTCCGATGTTTACTAATATTCTTGGCTTGGTGAAACGGCTGGAAGGAGCTGGAGCGGACGCAGTTGTTCTCTTTAATCGCTTCTATCGCCCTGATATTGATATTGAAAATGAAAAAGTCATCCGTAAGAATATACTCAGTGGTTCCGAGGAGATCACCCAACCACTGCGCTGGGTCTCATTGCTCTCTGGAAGCGTCTCCTGTGACATTGCTGGCAACACAGGGATCCATTCTTCTGAAGGTGTAATCAAGCACCTGCTGGTAGGAGCAGATGCCATCCAGATTTGTTCAGTCTTGTATAAAAATGGGGTTGCCTACATCGGGACGATGCTGGATGAACTTGAAAAATGGCTCCAGAAAAAGAACTACTCTGCCGTCAGCCAGATGAAAGGCAAAGTTGGCAGCGATGGTAAAAATGCAGCAGCTTTTGAGCGTGTTCAGTATATGAGGAAAACCCTTACAGATCAATAAATATTCAGGTCCACTACTGAAGGTCTGTTGATTTGTCAAATTTAGGGTTGTATTCCTCAGGGATCATTTCCTCATCACCAACTTGATATCCTTTGGAATTGTAGCCTGTGAGGCGGACATTTAGTCCTTCACAGGCACTAATTCCAATCCATTTGCAATTCTGGCAGTGTTTTAACCCATTGATCTGAACTCCCCAGCATTCATCTTGCGACAAATATGATGTATCCACTTTCCTCATTTTGGTTTTCCTTTGCATAGGCCTATGTACTTGATGAATGTGTCAACGAATCCAACCAATTTATTTTCCAGCTGTAGATCATGTCCAAGGAAGGCGTACTAGATAGTTTACTCTTGTCGCAGAAAGGGTGCAAGAGCTAGGTCAGCCAATCAGCTCTTTTGGCTGATTTTTTGTGTTCAAATATCATGTTTTTCGTCAGTTGAATCTGGTCTCTGTCTGTGGTTAAATCAGATTCGTATCCTGATCCACCTTTTGGTTCAGGAAATTTTTAACTCTCAGGCTAATAAAATATTTAAACAGAGGATAATATGCCAACTAAAGAATTTGACGATTTTCTATTCCGCCAGGATATACAGGAAGCAGCTCCTTTTGTTGCTGATCTGATCAAATGGGAAGATGAGCGCCAGGCTAGGAAATTGATCTTCATTCCTTCCCAGTCCTATGTGCCTCAGGCTGTCCGTGATGCATTAGGCACTCGTTTCCAGAATCTTTATGCCGAGGGATATCCCCCCTCAAAAATGGTTCAGGAAGATGAAGAGGGCCTGCGGGATATTGCCTGGCACCTCTCCAATTACCGGCGCTATGCAGATCGCCGATTTTATAAGGGAAAAGAATACGCCAACATCCTCGAATGCCTGGCTCAGCGCAAGGCTGCCCAACTTTTCGCTACAGATGAAGTTCCGGCGGATCAGATCCATGTTAATGTCCAGGCCTTATCCGGCACGCCAGCCAATCTGGGTGTTTATTGGTCCTTGATGGAGCCAGGAGATACCCTGATGGGTTTGGACCTGTATCAGGGTGGGCATCTCTCCCATGGATCTGAATTTAACATTTCAGGACAGCGATATAACGTCGTCTCATATGGTGTTGACCCGCTTACCGAGCGTCTCGACTATGACGCCATCAGGGATCTGGCACTGAAACATCATCCCAAAATTATTGTTGCTGGTTACACTTCTTATCCCTGGGCTCCGGATTGGAGTCAGTTCAGAGAAATTGCAGATGCCTGCGGCGCATATCTGATGGCAGATATCTCCCACGTGGCCGGGATGGCCGCGACCGGAGTTTATCCTTCTCCGATTGGCATTGCTGATGTTGTGACCTTTACCACACATAAAACCCTGATGGGACCGCGCGGTGCAGTGGTTCTGACGACCGATGAGGATCTGGCGGGAAAGATTGATCTGGCTATTTTCCCCGGAGAACAAGGTGGTCCACATGTCAATAAATTTGCTGCAATGGCGGTAGCTTTTGAACTGGCAAAGACGGAGCAATTCAAATTGCTGCAGGGCCAAATTGTGAAGAATGCCAAAGCCCTTGCAAAAGGTTTTACCAAACGTGGATTAAGATTAGCTTACGGTGGAACTGACACTCATTTGCTCCTGTTGGATCTAAAATCGATCCCGGTTCCTTCAGCTCTACCAACTGGAATGGATTTCCCGGTCTGGGGAGAACCTGCAGTGCGCATTCTTGACCTGGCGGGAATGGTTGCCAATAAAAATACGATTCCGGGGGATCTTGAAACATCTTTGGCGACAGGTATTCGCTTGGGTACACCCTGGTTGACTCAGCGGGGACTGGTAGAAAAGGATATGGATACCCTGGCGGGTTTAATGCATAAGTTGCTCTCCAATCTGAAACCTTTTGTTTATCAAGGATTATCAGGGATGCTGCCCAGGGCTAAAGTTGATCAGACTATTCTGGAAGAAGTCAGATCAGCAGTAGCTGATATTGCCGGAAAAGCTGGTATAGACCTGAAAGTTGAAGGTTTTGGATACCCGCATTATCAGGATTTAGAGTCAGTTGATGATAGGGACGTACACCAGATTAAAGTGACCGGTTTCAGGGCCAGACAATTTTTGGACCAGTTGATCACATCCGATTTGATGGAGCTGGCCGTAGATGAAAAAACCACTTCATACATCCTTGATTCCGAAGGAATCCTTCTCGCTGAAGTAGAGATCAGCCGAATGGAGCCAGATTCGAAGGGACGGGATAGTTATTTAATATCATCACAGCCTGCTGAAACAGGGAGCCTTCTTTCTCGGATGCGGGGCATTAGTGATGGGTATATCAACTATGACCAAAAAGATATCTACCGGAAAGTAGAAGGTCCGGTAATCCTGGATCTGGTAACAGGGCAAGGCATACTTTATCAAGCTGAAAGTAGAGCTGGAACCGGGGTAAAAACTTTGTATCAAGAGCATCCTGATCGTTTTGATCTATCCAAACCCTATTTTATCGGCCAGGATTCTCTCGAAATAGACCGGCCAAAATATCAGCAGGAAGAATGGAACTGGGAAGAGAAAGAGTCTCCAATAAAGAAAACTGAGCTTAATGATGTCCATCAGGAGCTGGGTGGGAAATTGGTCCCATTCGCCGGATGGGAAATGCCAGTGAGATATTCCTCTGTTAAAGAAGAGCATCAAGCTGTGCGGAAGAGCGCTGGATTATTTGATGTTGCCCACATGGGTGTTTTTGAGATTACAGGTCCCAATGCCACACCTTTCCTGGATCTTGTTTTTTCAAATTATGCGGCCTGGTTAGACGACGGGCAATCGCTTTATGGATACTTCCTTAAGCCTGATGGAAGTGTGATCGATGATGGCATCATCTACCGGGTGAGTGCGAATTATTACTATTTAGTGATTAACGCTTCTAATGAAGAGAAAGATTGGGATTGGATAAATGCAGTCAATGAAGGTAGAGTGGTCATTGATAATGATCGTCCCTGGATAAAGGTAGAAGCGCCTGCTGTGATCAGGAATCTAAAAGATCCTACCAGCGGCAAGGCCCAGAAACGAGACCTAGCCCTGCAAGGACCACGATCATTGGATATTCTCCAGACTTTAATAGATGAACCAATCCTAAAACGGGCTCTTTCCCAATTGCGGCGGACAGAATTGATGTCCTGCGAACTGGGAGGAATCCCTGTGGTAGTGGCCAGAACTGGATATACAGGGGAAAATTGGGGATTTGAGATCCTGGTCCATCCAGAACAAATGGAAAATCTCTGGAATCAAATTATGAAAGCGGGAGAACCATTTGGTGTGTTACCCGCCGGCCTGGCTTGCAGGGATTCAACCCGGATTGAAGCTGGGCTTCCCTTATACGGCCATGAGCTTGCCGGTTCCCTCGAGATTACTCCTGTCGAAGCGGGATTCCCTGGTTATGTCAAATACCACAAGCCATATTTCGTGGGCAGGGATGCTCTTTTAGCTAAAGAGGAAAGCCGGCAGCGGGAGATCGTGCGTTTTCGTTGTGATCAAAAACGTACCCGGCGGCCAAAGGAGCTGGACCTGATAATAAATAAAGAAAACCAACAGGTTGGGAAAGTAACCAGCTGTTCCATGGACGTGGATGGCAGCCTGGTGGGCTTGGCTTTGATCGATCGCGAATTGACCTCTCCAGGTACCGAGCTTACCGTTTGCACTGCAGCAGGAGGATCACGGAGTGATTGTTTGCAAATCGATGGGCAATCAGTTATACCTATTGCAATCACAATCCTAACCAGGTTTCCAGAGAAAGATGGGAAGAAACCTGCCTGGATGACCGGGGAAGACTGATAGATTTCGATTCATCTCAACTACATCGACCGCGAATTCTTATATGGTAAGATATTCGCGGTTGTTCTTATCCAGAAAGTAGATCATTTAAGGGATAGAGTCCCCCGCAGGAACTTAATCCCTCTTATGGAGGAAATTATGGACCCGATTATCTTTACAATCCCCGGTACGAACTTTTCCCTGCACTGGTACGGTGTGATCATGGCTGTCGGCATTATCCTGGCCGGTCTGGTTGCTGAATGGGGTGTCAGGCAAAGAGGAGAAAATGGAGAACACATTTGGGAGTTGTTGATCTGGGGAGTTCCATTTGGGATTGTGGGTGCCAGGCTCTGGTATGTCCTTAACGACATTGCTGGTGGTGGGCGTTATTACATCGATAATCCTTTGCAGATCATTAATTTACCTCAAGGTGGATTGCATTTTTACGGTGCGGTTTTATTTGGAGCATTGGGTGCTTTGATCTTTGTGAAAAGGAATAAACTGGATTTCAGAATTTTTCTGGATGCGGCTGCACCAGCTTTATTGATCGGCCAGGCCCTGGTTCGTCCAGCAAACTTTATTAACCAGGAGCTCTATGGTCCGCCAACCAATCTTCCCTGGGGTATCCGGATCGATGAGTTCCACCGCATCGCTCCCTGGAATAATATGTTTGAGTTTCCTTTTGAACTCACTCGCTTCCACCCGGCCTTTGCCTATGAGATGTTGTGGAATTTCCTGGCCGCTGGGATTCTGCTCTGGATAGCGCTGGAATATAAAAAGAAGATCAAACCCGCCACTATCTTTGCTGGTTGGTTGATACTGGAAGGTCTGGGACGTGAGATCATCGAGTTCTTCCGGCCCGATCAACCCCGTATCGCCGGCACAGAAATTAGTTATTCACGGATCGCTGCTGGATTGATGATTGTTGTAGGAATTTTCTGGCTGTTGATCAAATATGAGATCATCAAAATTCCGTCTCTGAAACCTGGCCCGGAAAAATACCAGTTATCTACCAGGACCAGAAAGAAAGAGTAGAGATAAAGTATGGTAAAGCAAAATGAAAGGAGCAGTCATACGACTGCTCCTTTTTTTTTATTTTTTTAGTTCACAGGACAGATGCAGAAATTTTTATCCGAGTCCCAGGTCCCTCCAGATTGTTTGCATTCCTCCTGGCCCAGCGAGTAATCACAGGTAATCGGCTTTGGCGTCAGAGTGGGAGTTGGCGTCGGAGGCGCGATTCTGGTAGGTAGGATCTCTGGATCGAAATCCAGTTGAACGACCGAGATGGAGACCCAGCAGCGGATCTTCCAGATAAGATCCTCGATCCAATACCAGCGGGGCAAATGATCCTCGGAACGGGCCAGAGCGAGGAATTCAACATCTTTTGTGTGTGCGGTCGTGGTGCCATAAACTGTACCGGGACCAACGCGGCAGAAGGCATTTTTGGTGAATCTGCCAGATTTTTCCTCTGGATCAGGAACAGGAGCTGGCTCGGGCGAGAATTGATAATCCCAGCCGAAATTGATATCAGCTGCGTCATCACTAGCTCCCAGCACAACCTCAAACTCCGCTTTAACCGCATCACGTACAGGATATGTCCAACCACCCGGGATCAGGATGGTGTCATTGGGTATTTCCAGTTGATCCACAACTACACACCAGGTCCCGGATTCCATGATTGGGACTGTATATTCACCGTCAACATTTGTGTAAACTTCAGCTGCAGGAGCGAAAGGCATAGCCGGGCATGCTCCACCGAAGACCTTGATCTTGACCCCTTCGATCCCTGGTTCGGCTGGGTCGTAGATCCCATCTGCACCCAGTCCGCCCCCGGGCAGCCAGATGCAGCCAGGAGGCGGCACTGCCGGTGAGGCATATGGAACTGCACAGAGGTCATGCCAGACCAACCCATTGATTGATGAATTTCCTATACTCGAGAGCAGATAACGGAAGTTCACCTCAGTCAGGGCATCCCCGGAACTGAGGCTTACCGCGATATCATCAGGATGGAGGGTCTGCTGCAATGGAGAAGTTTCCAGGCAGTAATCACCGGCTGGCAAAGAGGGGAATTCATAGAAGCCATCCGCGTTTGATTCGGCTGTTTCGAGGATTGGGCCGGCTGGCGGGCAGGACCCCTCATGGATATCCACCCAGACTCCATTCATCCAACCATCAGTAGGATCATAAATGTCATTTCGGTTTGCATCGATATAAGTCCAGCCGCTGATCGATCCACTGAGGCCTGGAGGAGCTGTTACCTCGAATGCACCTCGATCGCAGAGTGCCCCCTGAGGTCGGATTGTGAAGTTCTGGTCGTGGGCGGTGCAAAGATCAGGAACGCCGCTGTCTATGGCCGGACTTCCTTCTCCCAACGGATGGCTGGGACCGGTGCTGCCGTAGAATCCGAGTGGTTCCAGGAGAGGATCGACGTTGAGTAGGTCGTGAGCGCCGATCAGGGCGCAGCTGCCGTCACTGATGATGTTGTAATCGAGGGAATCGGGTGTAATCCCCGCACAGTCTCCGCCAATGTTACCGGAGAGGGCAGAGCTTCGGATCTTGATCTCCAGTCCTCCATCGACCCTGAGACCTTCGGGGGAATTATCCGCGATGGTGATAAAACGGAGATCGAACTGACCGTCGTTGTAGATGCCGCCTCCACCACCAACAGCTGAGTTGCCACTGATTGTGGAGTTATACATCAGTAAACCATTGGATGGCGATGGTCCATTATTATATATGCCGCCACCCATGCCTCCGCTGGCTGTGTTTGAAGTCACGCTGCTTTCGTATAAATGGAGCATGCCGTCCTCATTGAAAATTCCTCCACCATCAGCTGCTGAATTCAGAGTCACCCATGAATTCTCAGAACTTAGAAAGCCTTCCCAGAGATAGATTCCACCGCCAAAATCTGCGGCCTGATTATCCTCGAGGGTGCTGAATTGCAGGACGACTGTACCGTGAGTCCAGACAGCGCCACCCCTATATCCAGCAACATTTTGATCCATGGTGGTGTTGATGATAGTAATGTCAGCATTGGTATCATTCCAGACCGCTCCACCGAGGTTATCAGCAATATTACCGGTCAGGGAGCTGTCCACAAGCTCGACTGCGCCCGAGGCAAGGTTGTAAATCGCACCACCGTAGCCGGCTGTATTGGCCAGGAAATGGCCGTTATTGATATAGGTGACACCAGTGTTGAATATGCAGCCACCCATGGCATCTCCCATCCCACCTGGAGGAATGGAAACGTTGTTGTAATTGCATGTGAAATTATTTAGCGTCAATAAGCCTTCGTTGACTAGCCCGCCCCCATAGATCGCGTCTCCGTCTGTTAACCAAATGCCCTCGAAGGTAGCTTCAATGCCGGAATGAATATGGAAGGACCTCTCAATGTTGCCATTGATCGAGGGTGCCCCGGTGCCAATAATGATCAGGTCATCCGTCACATCCAGATCGCCGGTTTTGTTGATGTTTTCATCATCACCTTCAATGGTCAGCGTATATCCATCCGCCGGCAGATTGATGGTCTGTAATCCCGGACAAGCGTTGGCGTTTCCTACGGCTTCCCTCAAAGAACAATCTCCCGGTGAACATACACCGTCGTCAGTGTCATCCGGTTTAGTGACATTATAGATTGGTACACAGGAGGGTGATGGAGTAGGGAATGGTACGCAGGCAGTAATTAGAACTAACAGGCATCCGAATATCAGAACGATTATCCACTTTGCTCGAGATTTCATCTTAGAGCCTCCTTAGGCTTTTGAAGATTAAATTCTAGAATCGGGGTTCTGAGAAACTTTTATTGGATTTAAACGTATAAATAGGTGAAAAGAGAATACTGCTGTTTTAATTCTACCAAACAACTTGGTATGAATAATAAAATTATTTCCAACCAACAAGAAATATTCTCTTTTCTGACAACGCTGGAAATCCAGCGTGTTAACATATAAACGGATACAGCTATCATTTTGTTACATTAAGGAGAGTATTATGGATAAGGGAAAACGAACTAGTATTGTTGGTGGTGCCATTTTGATCCTGGTTGGGGCTGTTCTATTCGCAGCCCAGATCCTGCCGGATTTCATGCCTGGTTTTTGGGCAGTCTTTTCCTGGCCCTGGATTGTGATCGGGATTGGGTTGGTCTTATTTGTCCTGGGTGCAGCCCTTGGTGAACCCGGAATGGCAGTACCTGCAACCATTGTTTCCGGACTGGGTGGAATCCTGGCGTACCAGGCGTATACAGGAGATTGGCAGAGCTGGTCCTACATTTGGACACTGATTCCTGGTTTCGTTGGTATTGGGATCGTGCTGATGAGTTTATTGGGCGGTGACGCGTCTCTGAAAGATGGCTCCACATTGATATTCATCAGCTTCATTATGATGGCGGTTTTCGGCTCATTCTTTGGCGCCGTTGGCATGGCCGGAAGATATTGGCCTGTGCTGTTGATCCTGCTGGGTGTCGTCCTTATGGTACGTACATTCTTTACTAAAAAAGAGTCCTAATCGGATCATCGATTAGGCAGGAGAGATTATTATGCGTTCTAGTAGATTGTTCTGGGCGGTGATGCTGGTTGGATTCGGTTTTGTCCTGCTTGCCAACAACCTGGGAATCATAACTGTTAATGTTTGGCGATTCTTCTGGCCAGTGTTTCTGATCGGTTTGGGGATTTGGTTCTTGATCGGAACCGCCACTGGATCCGGGGAAGTGGAGATGGTTGAAGGATCTGTGGACCTGGATGATTCTGAAAGCGCTTCAATTGTTGTGAAACATGGAGCTGGAAAATTGGAATTGTCTGGGATCGCTGAGCCTGGCAAATTAGTCTCGGGGAGTTTCGCCTTTGGACTCGACGCCAGAGTCTCAAAAATAGGGAATAAAATCAATGCCGTACTACAACCTGAACACCACTCTTTTCCAGATGTACTCTTCCCGGGAAATTGGATCGGGGGTAAGGGGCTCTCGTGGGAATTTGGATTGTCCAATGAACTTCCGCTTGACCTGGTCTTTGAGGTTGGAGCAGTAGATGCTCATCTCGATTTAACTGCCTTGCAGGTGAAAAATATGTCGTTACAGACCGGAGCAAGTTCAATAAATTTGAAACTGCCGGCAGCGGCTGGCGTGACCTATCTAAAAGTTGAAGCTGGAGCCGCATCAATAGATATACAGGTGCCTGAAGGCGTGGCTGCCAGAGTTGAAACTTCAGCTGGTTTGGCTTCCATAAATGTGGATCAAAACAGATTCCCCAAACAAGGTGGTGTGTATCAATCCAGGAACTACGAGGATGCTGAAAATAAAGTGAATATCCGGATCGAAACCGGCGTATCAACAATTGAAATTCACTAGTTAGACACCCCGGTCGTTCCAAGTCACTTAGAAAAGGTTGTCATTAGGAAAGACATGCTTAATGAAAAAAGTCAGTACATCAATCTCGCATCTGAAACAACTATGATTGCTGACGATGCTGAGAGGAAATATATCCCGGAAGTTCGGACCGTATATCTTGCCGGCAAGCTCCGGAGATTATTAGAGGGCCGCACCAAAGGGGTTCCTATCCTTGAAAGTGGACGAGATAAGCGAACTCCGATCCTGGACATCAAAAGGCTTCTGAGATTCCTGTTGTTTGCACTGGGTGTAGGTATGGTTGTGACTGGCGTGGTTATTTTGTTTGAAAAGAGACATGGAGAATACCATGATTGATATGATCGAAGAACCGAAATGCGCAACTTGTCCGATGCGTTTGAAAGCGGAAGATAACCCAAAATCCCTGATGGCCCGTTTCTGGTGTTGGCACACTACCTGGTGCCCAGGCTGGAAAGTCTACCAGGAATACCTTGAGCAACAAAACTAATCACCCCCGCAATTCAGCTCCCGGAGTTTTCTAAACTCCGGGAGTCTTTTTTATGGAGCGGGATTGATATCCCAGCTTCTCGCTATCGATGCTTGTCTCCCTACGGGAACGAATATTCTTGTCTGTCATTCTGAACGAATGCGAAGAATTCATGCTCGCAAGGTTAACCAATGGACATTGCCTTTTCATTGTGATGGATTTGGAACTACGTGTGAATGGGGATCCTTCCCCTTCATTACACTCAGGGTCAGGACGACATAAAGGTGGAGCTGAGAATCCTTACGTCTAAGGGAGTTTCTTTTTGGGAGTAGAGGAAATTTCTGTTCCTGTCTGGTTCCACAACCCCCGTGCGGAGGTGAAAACCGCATAATTGTCATTCTGATCCCTTCGACTCCGGTCTATGGTCTCCGCCTTGGGATTTGGACTGTTTCTAATTCTATCCTCCCCTGATCATTGAGCAGAACGAAATCCGCAGGATTGAGGGTAGTCGAGATGCCTTCATGTACCCGGAGCTTTTATTATTTTCCTTAAATTTACCCCCTTCGATTCCGGCCTATGGCCTCTGCTCTGGGATCAGGGTTGTCGTTCTGAGCGAAGGCGAGAAATCTATACTCGCAATGTGAACCAAAAGACATGACATTTCCAGAGTGATGGTCTGTATATTGCACTATTGAGTGTGCTACGGCAGTCGATCTTCTTGATCAATTTAGGGGTGATTCATACATTTAGTTAACGACAACTTGTTATAATATTTTTTATGCAGTTTGATACCATTGAATATATGAATACATATCACCCATTGAAGGAAGGATGGTGTTTATATGATGCGATTTGACCGTTTTACGGAGCGGGCACAAGAAGCTGCCCAGCGGGCCGCAGAAATTATCCAACGCTATGGGCATAATCAGATTGATACGGAACACATCCTGCTGGCATTGATCGAACAGCCAGAGGGTGCGATTTCGCAAATCTTACAAAATCTCAATATCCAGGGGATCGATCTAAACGATCGTTTGGATTATGTCTTGAAGAATACCCAGAAAGCAAGTATATTTGGCAGCCGCGGGGCAGGACAAGTATTTATCACTCCCCGGGTGAAGCGTATTGTGGATGTCGCCAACCAGGAAGCTAATCGTCTAAAGGACGAATTTATTTCCACGGAACATCTCTTTTTGGCGATCTTGGATGAAAAGAATACTCCTGCTGCCCGTTTATTAGAAACAGAAGGGCTTAGCAAAGAGCGCGTTTATTCGGCGATCGATCAGATCCGCGGAGGTCAGCGGGTGACAGATCCCAAATCCGAAAACCGCTATAAAGCCCTGGAAAAATATTCCCTTGATTTGACAAAATTGGCCCGGGAAGGGAAATTGGATCCCGTGATCGGCAGAGATGCAGAAATCCTGCGAGTG
This sequence comes from uncultured Anaerolineales bacterium, assembly GCA_964582965.1. Classification (GTDB taxonomy): domain Bacteria; phylum Chloroflexota; class Anaerolineae; order Anaerolineales; family UBA11858; genus B10-G9. The sequence continues at coordinate 24,777 of CAZOUN010000033.1, forward strand.
ATCCAGGTCCTATCCCGCCGAACCAAAAACAACCCGGTTATGATCGGTGAGGCTGGCGTAGGCAAAACAGCCATTGTCGAAGGATTGGCCCAGAAAATTGCCACCAACGATGTGCCTGAGATTCTTTCAGGGAAACGTGTGGTTTCCCTGGATCTTGGCGGGATGATCGCCGGATCGCGATTCCGGGGTGAATTCGAAGAACGTCTCAAAGCGGCCATTGATGATGTGAAACAGGCTGATGGGGAAATAATCCTCTTTATTGACGAACTGCATACTGTGGTTGGAGCAGGGGCAGCCCAGGGAGCGATGGACGCTTCCAATATGCTCAAACCAGCCCTGGCCCGCGGTGAGCTGCAATGTGTTGGCGCTACCACGCTGGATGAATATCACAAATATATTGAAAAAGACAGCGCTTTAGAACGGCGTTTTGCGCCGGTCTTTATCGAAGAACCCTCCGTGGAAGAGAGCATTCAAATGCTGGAAGGGCTCAGGGACCGCTATGAAGCTCACCATAAAGTCCGTTTTTCCGATGAAGCACTGGTAGCCGCTGCGAACCTTGCCAATCGCTACGTAACTGACCGGCATTTACCGGACAGTGCCATCGATCTGATGGATGAAGCTGCAGCTAAGTTGAGGGTGGCTTTATACTCACTTCCACCAGACCTGAAAGAAAAACAGGCAGAAATCGAACATCTGAAGAATGAAGAAGAGGTTGCCGGCCAGGAACGTGATTATGAACGGGCGGCTACCATGCAAACCCAGCGTGTCCGTTTGGAAGAGGAATTTCACGAAGCCCGAGATACCTGGGAATCGGAACATGAACTGGATGAAGTCGTTGATGAAAATGATGTGGCAGAAGTCGTTTCACAGTGGACAGGAATTCCCATGACTTCCATGCTGGAAGCCGAAGCGGAAAAACTGTTAAAAATGGAAGAACGCCTGAGTGAACGAATTATCGGCCAGGATGAGGCCATTACGGTCATCTCAGATGCTATTCGGCGAGCCCGGTCAGGCTTGAAAGATCCAATGCGACCGATCGGTTCCTTTATCTTTATCGGCCCTTCCGGTGTTGGTAAAACAGAATTGGCCAAAGCCCTGGCTGAATTCCTATTTGATGATGAAGATGCCTTGCTGCGATTGGATATGAGTGAATATCGTGAGCAGCATACGGCGTCACGATTATTTGGTGCCCCTCCCGGATATGTTGGATTTGAGGAAGGCGGCCAGCTGACCGAAGCGGTTCGCAGGCGCCCTTACCGGGTGATCCTTTTCGACGAGATCGAAAAAGCCCATCCAGAGGTTTGGAACACTTTGCTTCAGATCCTGGATAATGGCCGTTTGACGGATGGACAGGGACGACAAGTGGATTTTCGAAACTGTGTTTTGATAATGACCAGCAACCTGGGAACAGAGTATGTCAGTCGTTCTGGCAGCCTGGGATTCCTGGATAGCACGGCAACTGACAATGACGTCGAAGCAGTTGAGAAGATCAATAAAGCTCTCAAAGATGCCTTCCGGCCTGAGTTCCTGAACCGGATCGATGATATCATTACCTTCTCACCGTTGAACGAGAAAGATATGGTCAAGATCGTCAATCTGAAACTGAAGGAAGTTACCCAGAGGTTGATTGAAAACGGCTTGAAGGTTTCCTTGACCAAAAAAGCCCATTTGTGGCTCGCCAAAAACGGCTACACGGCTGACTTCGGCGCCCGCCCCTTGATCCGGGCTTTGCAGAAATTCATTGAAAGCCCGCTTTCGAAGAAACTTTTGCAAGGGGAGTTTAAGACCGGCGATACAGTGATCGCTGACTTGGATCCTGAGACTGAAGATAAACTGATTTTTACGAAGAAATAGCTGGAATAAATAGAAAATGAAAAGCCCCGGCACATATTGGAGTGCACCCCATAAGGTGGACAAATAAATAAAAACCCTCTCTTGGGTAAT
>CAZOUN010000034.1:0-26378 GCA_964582965.1 uncultured Anaerolineales bacterium
CTTGTAAAAGCTGGAGCCCGAGCAGATGGCAAATTGGTACGAATTCCAGAGGTAATGGTTCTTAAAGCATTGGCAGTGACTCCAAATCGTATTACTTTATACGATCAAAATGGGAATATCTCTCTCCGTGCCAATGGCAATAATAGTTATTATGGCGGTGGCTCGGACTGTCTGAATGTTCTTGACCACCGAACTTTCCAGCGGCGGAAAGCATTGCTCTCGGACACCATAGACGCCCAAATTGTTCAGGACGCTTTGCCTGAAGTAAGTTTCCAGATGTCTGCCTTCCTCCCATCTGATGTGGATGGGATGATTTATGACCGATATCAGATGGAAGCAATGCTTAACCATGGCACAAAACCGATTGTTTTTGTGTCCCCGGATTTTGAAGGTTGTGTATTGGCGACAGAAATGGCAGAAATTGTGGCAGGCGGAGCCGAAGCATATCAAAAGCAGCCGTTTGCTACCTGTTATATTAATGTGACATCTGGTCTGGTTGCCAATGGAGATTCTTTACAGAAATGCATGTATTTTGCGGAAAAAGGTCTGCCCCAGTTGTACATTCCTGTCGCGGACGGAGGGGTGTTGTCACCCTGCAGTCCCGCTGGAGCAACAGCAACTGTATATGCCGGGGTTTTACTAGGGGTTGTGCTTGCTCAATTGGTCCGGGAGGGTTCCCCGGTCGGTGTACCTGGGTGGTCCGGTGGACTGTATAACATGAAGACCATGGTGGCTAATTATTGTCAAGCAGATGAACAGGGGATGACTTTGGCTATGGGTAAATTCTATGAACTACCAACATTTGGTATGGCGGGTTGTTCGGATTCCAAAACCTTAGATGCTCAAGCAGGAGCAGAAGTTGCCCTAACGTTGATGATGCAAACCCTGGAAGGAGCCAATATCATTCATGATCTGGGATTTATGGATTCGGGACTCCAAGGATCCTTACCTTTAATGGCGATTTGCAACGATTGGATTCAATGGGTCCGCCATGCTACTGCTGGACCTGATGTGTCTGACGAAGGGCTTGCTTTGGATATTATTCATGAGCTGGGGCCGACTGGGGATTACGTTGCACACAAACACACTTACAATCATTTTCGCGATGGATGTTACCCTGATCTAGTTGACAGTTTTGATCATACAACTTGGGTTGAAAACGGCTCTCTTTCAATGGCAGAAAGAGCCGCAAAAAAGGTTGATACGATTTTAAATGATCATAAAGTAGAGCCTTTACCATCAGATGTACAACGGGATATTCACGCAATCGTTGAAAAAGAGGAAAATCGTATTGGTTTTGTTAGATAGACCTCTGAGTTTTTTACTGCTAGATTCAACTGGTAAGTGCAACTTTGAAGGTTGAAAGAGGTAAGCTGGTTTTAAAATAACCGATCCCTGTGCTCAAGGATGGATTATTCCAAAACCCAGGAGTATCTAATAAAACATGATGACCAAAAAGTTCAAAAGATAACAAGCGACCTAGTTGAATTTGCTTCTTTCCAAGTTGATTTGATCCTTGACGAGCAGCATACGAATAATCTTCCAGATGTTATTCAACAGTAGATTTCTTCAGTTATTAAAAAGGAAGAGGTCCATTTATCTTGTAATTAACATCAAGTTCATTTCTTCATTCACTTATTAGGACATTTTACTTTGGTTCGTTACATACTCCGCAGATTAGCCACATTGTTCTTGACGATGTTAGTGGTGTCCATTGTTATCTTTGGAATCGTAGAAATTGTGCCAGTTAATGTTGCCAGAAATATCCTTGGACACTTTTCTACAGAAGAACAGGAACGGTCCATGGAGAATCAAATGGGACTGGATAGACCCCCTCTCATCCGATATATCTCTTGGCTGGCAGGCTCTAATTGGCAAGCAGAACGCTTTATTGGACAACCTCTTGTCAGTATTACCGAGGAAAGAGGTTTGAAAAAAGATTACCTGAGTTGGTGGGTCAAGGATGAAAACGAAAATCTTGTCCAATGGGATGTTTTAGAGGGGCAGCTGTATAAGCTAATAAGACAACCAGACGGGGAGATAAATCAGATCCCAGATGAAACTAGCTGGCTGGTAAATGAAGATGGAAATGAAATATTTTGGGGGGTTGATTCAGCCAACCGTGCGGTGATGTGGGAGAAAGGAACCTCAGATATTGAATATTTGATGTCATACGGGGGCTGGATAAAAAATACAGACTCGCCGGCGGATTACATACCTATTACGAAAGGAGTCCTTCACGGGGATTTTGGTATGTCATTGATGTATCACGAACCGGTATCAAAAGTGCTGAAGAGCCGCTTAATAAACTCAGCGATTCTTGCAGCTATTTCATTTGCCTTTTCGATACCTACTGCATTGATTTTAGGTGTGATAGCTGGGATGACGGAGGGCTCGTGGCTTGATCGCTTTCTTTCACTCGGGGGATTAGTTACAACTGCCTCTCCTGACTTTGCAACCGGGATCTTGTTGATTATAGTTTTTAGCTTAGGGTTGAAAATCCTACCAGGAGCTACTGTTTTTGAAACATCGAAGGTTTTATCCAATCCATCGATGTTGGTCTTGCCAGTCTTAACGATAAGTTTGATGGAAATAGGTTACATCCTTCGGATCACCCGAGTTAGCGTCATTGATATAAAGGACAGCGCCTTTGTCCGTACCGCTATCTTGAAGGGTTTGCCATATCAACAGGTAATATTCCGTCATGTGCTGAGAAATGCCCTCATGGCGCCTGTAACGGTGATTATGCTTCACGTCAATTGGCTGATTGGCGGTTTAGTCGTTGTGGAGTCTGTTTTTGGCTACCCGGGAATGGGAAATTTTTTACTCGGTGCTGCGCAATATAAAGACCTAAATGCCATTGAGGGAGGAACGCTTCTGATGATTGTCATTGCTGTAGGAACGCAATTGCTAGCAGATATTATTTATGCCTGGCTGAATCCTCAGGTGCGGTACTCCAAATAGTTACTTCAGAGGATAAATGGAGGCGAACAACTTGGAAACACATGACCATCAATCAGACAAAGGGCCACAAATCTTTTTTGAGAAGATAAAAGAGAATTCTTCTGTTCTTTTTTCTTCGCCTACAGCGGTTATTGGTCTGGCAATTGTTCTATTCTGGATATTGGTCGCTGTTTGTGCCCCCTTGGTGAGTGATTATTCTCCTTATGAGCAGGATAGCTCTTACGTGGACAAGCCACCCAATAACTCTCATCCATTAGGAACGGATCAATTGGGTCGGGATGTTTGGTCAAGGGTTGCGTTCGGAGCAAGAACTATCTTGACCTTAGGTCCTTCATCTGTTTTTGTTGCCTTATTAATTGGGATCATTCTTGGTTTGCCTGCAGGTTACTACGGAGGCTGGATTGATGAACTTATCATGAGGATACTAGATGTATTCCTCGCTTTTCCAAGTATTTTGCTTTTCATGGTGATCATATCAGCTTTTGGCTCATCACCAATTAATGTAATGATAGCAATCACCATCGGTGCTTCCCCAGGGATTGCTCGTTTGGTCCGCGGTTTGACCATTGATATTCGCACTCGAGAATATATCATGGCAGCCAAGCTCCGAGGTGACACAAGCCTACAAATCATGTTAGGAGAAATATTACCCAATTGCCGAGGTCCCTTAATTGTTGATTTTCTGTTGCAGGTTGGGTATGCAGCTTTTTATATTGGAACGCTCGGCTTTCTTGGATTGGGATTAGCCCCTCCCACTCCAGATTGGGGGGGCATGGTTCAAGAAGGACATAGCAGAATGATGCTGAATGTTTGGCCCGTTCTCTCAGCAACTCTAGCCATAATAACTTTAGTTGTTGGATTAAATATGTTTGCTGACGGGGTACAAAAAGAAACATCCCGTTTCAAATAAAGGCGTTCGGAGAAAGTATGTCCAATAAAACTATATTAACAATCCAAAATTTGGAAGTTAACTACAAAACGCGAAAGGGAGAAGTAAACGCGGTTAGGGACACATCCTTTAACTTATTCCGTGGAGAGAACTTAGGATTAGTTGGCGAATCCGGCTGTGGCAAGAGCACGCTGGCTTTTGCTATCATGAATTATTTGGGACCAAATGGGCATATTGCCAAGGGGAGTATAAAGTTCCAAGGAGAAGAACTGGTTGGAAAATCGGATAAAGAGCTTCGACAAATCAGGGGTTGTGATATGGCGATGGTCTATCAAGAATCTATGTCTTCCCTTAATCCGTGCATGCGTGTATTTGATCAACTGGCTGAAACGATAATTGCTCATCAAGGGATAACCAAAAGGGAAAGTAGAGAGCAATGCGAAAAAATCTTGCATCGTGTGCACATGGGAGATATCAAGAGAATTCTTGAAAGCTACCCTTACCAACTATCCGGTGGCCAACAGCAAAGGATCCTGATTGCGATGTCTTTGTTGAATAATCCATCGTTGTTGATCATGGATGAACCGACAACATCACTTGACGTTACTGTAGAAGCGGCTGTCTTAGATTTGATTATAGAATTACAAAATAAACAAAACACAGCCATACTTTATATCAGTCATAATTTAGGCGTTGTTGCCCAAGTCGCTGACAAAATAGCTGTTATGTATACAGGAGAAGTTGTTGAACTTTCAAGCAAAAATAGCATTTTCGAAGAACCGCTGCACCCTTACACAAAAGGTTTAATGAATTGCATACCTGACCCAGACGCACCGCACGGGACAAAGGTGTTGCTACCAATAAAGGGGGCGGTGCCTTCTCTTGCAAATATCCCTGAAGGCTGTATCTTTTCACCACGCTGTGATTTTGCCCAAGAAATTTGTAAAAACAAGCATCCGGATTTTAGAGAAATTGCTCCAAACCACTTTATCCGATGTCACCTGGCAGAAAGATTTCAGCTCCTAAACAATAAGGATTCATCAATATGCAAAAAACAAGTACCCATGTCTTTCTTAGAAGAGGAAAAAAAAGAAAAAATCTTGGTTGCAAAAGATATATGTGTGTACTACCAGGCAGGAAAAAGGAAACTCCGCAACGTACTCCTGCGTAAGGAACGTGATCAAGTCAAGGCAGTAGATAATATAAACATAGAGGTACTTAAGAATAAAACAGTTGGCATTGTTGGCGAGTCCGGGTGCGGCAAGAGTACACTTGCCCGAGCCTTGGTTGGCCTTGAGACTTTAGCTGGGGGAAATATTGAATTCTTGGGCGTAGATATTTCAAGCCCTATAAACAAACGAGATCGATCAACTATCAAAGAATTACAAATGGTTTTCCAAAATCCCCATGGAGCCCTTAATCCCAGTTATTCCGTCGGGAATCAGATTTCCACCTCACTGCGCCGTTTTGGGATCGTACCCAAAAAAGATGTTTACGGCGAAGTGATCAGGATTTTGCGATCGGTGAAATTAGACGAAACCTATTATCGTCGGTTCCCAAGACAACTTAGTGGGGGTGAAAAACAGAGGGTTGGGATTGCTAAGGCGCTTGCACCCAATCCGAGTATTATAATATGCGATGAGCCCGTCTCTTCTTTGGACGTTTCTGTTCAGGCAAGCATCATTACGATGCTGTTAGAAGTACAGAAAAATAACCTGGCCGGAATAATTATTATCTCCCATAATTTGGGCATCGTGCGCTATTTGTCGGACTATGTCATCGTGATGTATTTGGGAAAAGTAATGGAAGAGGGTTCAAGTGAATTGATGTACAATCCTCCTTTCCACCCTTACACAGCATCCTTATTAGCTGCTGTACCAAAATTAATAATTGAACCACACAAGAAAGGTTTACGGTTAAGTGGTCCCGTACCAAGTGCAATAAACCCCCCTGCCGGATGCCGTTTTCATACAAGATGTCCCTTGAAAATAGGCAAGATATGTGAGGTAAAATCTCCACCAGCCAAAACGTTTGGTGACGGTCATGTTATTTATTGCCACTTACCCGAGAAGGATTTACCGAGATCGAGGATTGAAACCTCTACTGGTCAATGAATATTAAAACTAACCACTTAAGGAGTCTAGTTAATGACTGTTTATAAAAATAAGCCTGTTTTTCCTGATTTTAAATCCTGGGAGTACAACAGTGAATATCATTACAAGAGAAATGATACTCATCAAGGATTCAAAACCCGATCTCTCCATGCTGGTTTCACTCCTCTAGAAAGAACTGAGATGTTTCAATCTTTTTCGCCCCCAATCGTGCAATCGATTACTTATCCATATGGTGAATTTAAGAGTATGCCTGATTTTATTTATGGGAGATCTCATAACCCAACGGTTGCAGTTCTTGAGGAAAAGCTGGCTTCCCTTGAGGGGGGAGAGGCCGCTATTACTGCTTGTTCTGGTTCACAGGCCTTGTTTAATTTGATAATAACCATCACAAATCCTGGTGATAATGTGGTGACTTCGCTTAATACTTTTGGAGAAGGATATAAACAGGCCTCAACGATATATCCGAATAGTTGTGGTGTTGATTTTAGGTTTGTTCAAGACCCAATTGACCCTCAATCGTGGGGTGCATGCATCGATGAGAAGACTAAATTGGTTTGGATTGAAACCCCGAGCAATCCCACCCTGTTTATAACTGACATCAAATCGATAGCTGAAATTGCCCATGCCCACAATGTCCCCTTATTGGTAGACAACACGATTGCCACGCCTGCATTGCAAAGTCCGTTTGCTTTTGGAGCTGATATTGTTTTACATTCCATATCAAAGTTTATTTGCGGAAATGCCACTGTGTTAGGGGGCGTTATTATTGGTCCACGGGAATTAATTGATGATATTCGTTTTAACACTACTGAATATATCGGCGCCGTAATGCGCCCATTTGAGGCTTGGTTAACATGTCAATTTATTGAAACACTGGATCTGAGAATGAGATTACACAGTAATAATGCACAAATCATCGCGGAATATCTCTCTGTTCATCCTAAAGTCGAATTGGTGAATTACCCAGGATTAAACTCCGCTCATCAACATAAACTCGCATCTCGGCAGATGGATGGTTTTAGTGGTTTACTTTCTTTTGTTGTCAAAAAAGGAATACGAGGAGCTGAACATGTCCTAAATCACTTTAATTTAATCATTCATGCAGTAACTTTTGGAACTAGCAAATCCTTGTGCATGCACCCCGCTACTGTCACCCATGTGGAGATGTCAGCGGAAGAAAGAACCAAGGTAGGAATCAGTGATGGTTTATTGCGCTTATCGGTCGGTCTCGAGGATCCGGCTGATTTAATTGAGGACTTAAATCAAGCATTAGCGGGTTTATAAATAACCAAAAATGGGGTTGTGAAAATAATGACTCAAAGAAACCTAGAAATTGAAAAGATCACTGCGAGAGAATCCCAACACTGTTATGGTATGGGGCTGGGAGTATTGATTCTAGATGATATTTATCCAGGCTTTCCTGGAGATGTACGAAACGCGAGCGCTTTTCCCTATCCAATCCAATATGCAATTGTAGAAGGTGTTGACATAAATCGTTTAGTGGTGGAAAAGGACAAATCTCCTTGTTTGCCTCCCATTATCGACGCTGCCAAAAAGCTGGAAAATTATGGGTGTAAAGCATTGGTTGCTGAATGCGGCTACTTTTCCTATTTCCAGAAAGAAATTGCTGAAAGTGTAGGTGTGCCTGTGTTTTCCTCCAGTCTTTTACAGGTCCCTCTCGCACAGCAAATAGTAGGTTCTGACCGCCTAGTTGGAATTTTATTAGCCGATCTTCAATATGTTACAGACCATCATTTGGAATCAGTCAACATAAAACTTGGATCCAATTATGTTTTGGAAGGCGCCATGGATAATGGATTGTGTAAAGAGTTCGATAAACTCTGGACGGATGGAAAACGCAGTGACCCTCCCTCTGCTCTATATTCAAAAGCAAAAGATGAGCTCCTGGATCAAGCCGTTACATTCTTTAATCACTATGAAAACATGGGAGCCCTGGTTCTTGAATGCAGTGGTTTTCCTCCTTTTGCCAGAGCATTGCAACAAAAGATTCATATCCCCGTCTTCAGTTTCGGAACTTTAATGGATTATGCATATTCTGTATCTGTCCATCGAGATTATTATGGTCACATTTAGACAATGTGGAAAAAGAGGATTATATATCGTCTGACGGGAGAAGGATTTGCGAAAGTAGCTGCGTGAAAGGCTCAGGATTCCATTATAGAACTTAAAACCACTGAATGATTTCTTGACGAATCCTGATTCAGAACTTATTAACCAGTTATTGGGGGTTATTGAGAAATACAGTAGCCCGGAGACAATAAATCAAAAAGCCACCCAAGCGGCTCAAATTTCCAACCTGATGAGTATGGTGTAAAAAAGCAACCAAACTATATCGAAAGTCTCAACTGGTTGATCTCACAGCGAGATAATAAAGCATTTATAAGCTTGAAAGATTACCGGAATAATGTATTAGGAGATCGTGGCAAAAGAAAATATTTTAATAAATCATATCCTGTTACTTTAGAAATTAGTTCATGCTCGTATTTTCCATGGTTGATTGAAATTGCAAAACGAGCCATTGCGAAAAATCAATTAATTCCTAGCCTCTTCATTATATTCCGAAACATGAAGGAGGAGACCCTAATGTAGAAAGCATGCGAAAAAGACCTTCTGACATTGATGACTACGACCGTGATAAACAAGAAATCATCAATTCAGGTGAATGGGAGGCTTTGACTATTAATTTTCTGGATAAATTTGATTCTTTAAACAAAACCGCTGTAGCAATTATCCAGAGCGGGGGTCAAATACTCCCTGCAACAAACCTACATACATAGTCATTGGTTACGTGAACAATTATCTATTGTTAAAAGTTTTTGCCGGGTGCTCAAAAGGGGCGGGAAACTGCAAAAATGGGTAAAAGGTTCTTTCGGAAGTGGAAGAATGAGTCAGAGAAAAAAGATAAACAAGGAGAAAAGAAAACTATGAGTGCCAATAAATTTGAAGAATTATCCGTCGCTGTATTAGAGGGTGACCGCGAACTAAGCGGTTCCCTTACCCAACATGGTATTGATAACCAGTTCTCTCCCGAGGATCTGCTCAACAATGGGTTGCTTGTAGGTATGAATGAAGTCGGTGTGCGCTTCAGACGCGGTGATATGTTTGTACCCGAAGTACTCATGTCCGCCGAAGCAATGAAAGAGAGCATGAAGTTGCTGCGGCCAATTTTAGCGGAAAGCGGCGTCAAAATGGCTGGCAAGATTGTAATGGGCACGGTTAAAGGCGACCTGCACGATATCGGTAAAAACCTAGTGAGCATGATGTGTGAAGGCGGCGGCTTTGATATTGTTAACCTGGGTTGTGATGTGGCCCCTGAACAATTCGTCACAGCCATTAAAGAGCATAAACCGGAAATCGTTGGTATGTCTGCCATGCTGACCACCACCATGCTCGCCATGGACCATACCATAAAAGCCATTGACGAAGCTGGCCTTCGCGATCAGGTCAAGATTATGGTTGGCGGCGCGCCGGTAGACCAAGAATTTGCGGATATGATCAACGCCGACGGTTATGGAGCTAATGCAGCATCTGCCTCCGACCTGGCAAAAAATCTGGTCGGTCTGAGCTAATTTTCTTTCTTCAGGAAATAGTATGCTGTTCAAATCTGAGAATTTGCTCGTGAAATTAATCATGTGCAAGATTTTTGAATCAATGGTGGAAACCATCCTCCAAATAGATTTATTTGGCCAAGTTTCACATTTATATTTTGGTTTGCACCAAGTACCAGACAGCCTAACCTTTGTATTACAGAAAGCAAATTGACCTGCTCCTGTTAGATATACTGGACAGTAAGTACTGAAAAAGGGTAGAACAGAAGAAGTGACACCAATCACTAACTGGTCTACCCTTCGGTACAGAGCCTGAGATTAAGGACCTTGACCTGCCAGCGCTGAGAGCGCTTTTTTGGGACCGTCCCTCAGGCTTTTCCAGCAAACTGTCGAAAACGTGTTGCACCTAGAGTGCCCTAACAGGAGAACAACTCGCTGGTGGTGCCGTCGTAGACCTCCAAATAAAACAAGGAGGCTCTAGTGAAATTACACATTGTGATTGGACATACCCAAACCGGTTTTTGGAAGCTTTAACACCCGCGCCAACAAATCGGGGTTGCACTTGAGGACTGTTTGATCGGATCAGAAACAGCGCATTCAATCTTGCCAAATGCGCCAGAACTGAAGCATCAATCTGGTCCGTCTTCACCGCTGCTGCTGCGATCATACGTACACCCTTGGCATGCGCCAGCTCCACCCGATCTACATGCTTTGCCAGTAGATCATAGAAGAAGGGGCAGTTGCGGGTTGCCTCCATTACCTCATAAGTTTCTTTGGGAACATTCCTGGAGATGTATGTTTCTATTTCTGTGTTTTTCAGGCGTCTTTTATCGATCACTTCCCCCTCGGCATCGATCAGAACCAGGTAAGATCGCTTGAGATGCAGGTCAATTCCAAGGTAAAATGGAAACATAGCGTTCCTCCTTTTGCTAAACTGGTTTGTCACTACTCTTAGTTTAGCACTACGGTAGGAACGCTTTCATAGTATCACCACAATTGCAACAGATCCACTTATCAAATCAACTGGTTTGGGGGCTCAATTTCGAATAAATCCTCGTTATCCCCTACTCTATTCAACCTAATAATTCAGGCTGTTATCGTTAGGTTTACCTAAACACAGATATTGTTGCCATGTCTATGATATCGGCGGACAACCCCGCTGCGAGGGCTTTGGAAAGCGGAACAGATATGAATACCCATTTATGAACTTAGAAAAACATTATGTACTACTCCATTTTCTAAGCTTTCCAGATCTGCCTCCTATGACCAATTTTTGTTTATTTTAAATGTTAATGGATTCCCGATGTCCCTTATGAAGTCTTTTATCAACAAAAGCAGACAGCAAGGTTACTACCTCTTTCATTTCTTCTGGTCGACCTATGGATATACGGAAATTAGTATTGGGTTTTAGACCATGCTTGTTTGAAAAGTCTCGAACGAAGAAATTATTCTCTAATAAATAGCTTACATATTCTTGGGCGTGTATACCAGACTCCTCTGTGTTTACCATGATGAAATTTCCTTTCGATTTAGTAACTTTTAACCCGGGTATTTTATTTATTTCCTCTTGTGCCCAATCTCGTGTCTTAATAATTATTTTGAATCTTCTTTTATATTCGCTCACATGATCCATAGCTGCTTCCCCGGCAGCGATGGCAGTGATATTTACATTGAATATGTGTCTAGAACGGTTAACATAATTTATGATGTTAGGATGGGCTATCAAATATCCAAGACGAATCCCAGCTAAACCAAATCCTTTGCTAAAAGTACGAGTGACAAGAAGGTTATCCCAATCCTTTACCCAAGAAGTAAGTGAATCATTTTTATTTGCAAATTCAATATAGGCTTCATCTATAATAATAATGAGTCCCGTATTTAACAAATCTTGAATATCTTTTTTCGGAATTATTGTTCCCAATGGATTGTTGGGCCTTGAGAATAGAATTATCTTTGTTTTTGGTGTGATCATCTGTATCATATTAGACATGGCTTGTTCTATGTTTTCTGGACATGTGGCCACATTGATATTCCACCCGAAATATTTTAAACGTGGGGTGTAAGCCGAATAATCAGGTTGCATCAATATACATTCATCATTACCAGGTTTTGAAAGAAATAATTGGAATAATAAATCAAGAATTTCTATAGACCCATTCCCCAGAGTAATGTTTTTAATATCAACCGTTGAGTATTTTGCTAATTTCGATCGTAAAGAGAGGGAGTATGTTGGATCCTCAGGATAAAAGTTTGCATATGGAGCAATATTTCTTATTGCTTTAATAACGGGGGGAATCGGCGAATAACTGGATTCATTTGACATAAGGCGGTGAATATTTTTATTTTTCCAACACTGCGTTACATGACCTTGATCATAATCCGGAATATCAAAAACTCGTGGGTTGACAAACTCTTTTAATTCTTTCATGGGAAATATCCTTCGCTATTTGTAATTGGGTCGTTTTAGTGTATTGCCTATGAAAACTACTGATTCCTAGAACTCGAAACGACATATAGGCACTTGAAAGAAGAGCTGCTTCTCTTATAAGTGGCACAGTGGTAAAACGATAAAACCCATTCCTTTGGTCTGAATAATTAATATTGATGCCCTCAATCCAGTTTGTGCAAACGTTGATATATTGGTTTCAAACTTTCATAAATTTGGCGATATTCTTGATATAGGTCTCTATAGCGCTTTGTATTATTAGTATTAGGTGTGACTATATGATCAATTTCTATAAGTTGGTCAACATAATCCATATCGTGATAGACACCCAGCCCTACTGCTACAGTAAGAGCAGTTCCGATTGCACCTGCTTCTAGGGGGTTTTTTACAATATGGAGGTCCTTATTTATGACATCACTAATAATCTGGGTCCAAATTGGGCTGGTGCTACCCCCTCCTACTGAGTTTACTGAGTCGAAAATCAAATTTTGCTGCTCGAGAGCTTCACAGATCCAGCGTAGTTGAAAAGCAACACCTTCCATAACCGCTCTCGCAAAGTGACCTTTATTATGACTTAATGAAATACCAACCCAAGCCCCCCGGGCATAATGGTCTAGCACAGGTGCGCGTTCTCCGGATAGCCAAGGAGTAAAAAGGAGACGGTTTGCCCCGGGTTCGATTTTGCTCGCCAGCTCACCAATAAGAGAATAGGGAGACTTTCCAACAATCTTTGCATTCTCGGACTCGAGTTGGCAAAAAGTTTCTTTGAACCACATTAATGACCCTCCCCCCGTTTCCATTTCCCCAGCAATGATCCATTTATCAGGGTCAATATGATTTAAAATCCAGAAAGGGTTTTGGGGATTATTTTTAAACACATCACTTGATAACCCTATCCAAGCCGCTGTTCCGATACTCATATGTGCTTTTCCCTGGGAACTGGCTCCTGAACCAACTTGGGCTGCAGCTACATCCCCAGCACAGATCACAACAGGTGTACCTTGAAGCAGTCCTGTCTGCTTTGCTGCGTCGTGAGTCACTTCTCCAATTATGCTTGTGCAAGGATGAGGATCAGGAAGCATGCTTATTGGAATCCCTAAACAATCGCATGCTGTTTTTGACCAAACTTTTTTATTAGGATCGAAAAGGAAGAAAGCCGAAGCACCATGCCAATCAGTTGCAAATTCCCCCGTTAGTTTATATATAATATATTCCTTGCAATCAAATAATTTATAAGTACGGTTCCAGAGTTCTGGATGTGTCTCTTTAAACCATAGAATCTTAGGGATGATGTCTTTTGCAGTGGGTACATTCCCTGTCTGTTCATAAAGAAGATTCTTGGTGTTGTCCTGTAGAACGCGGTCTGCTTGATTAATGCTGCGAACATCCAGCCAGCTAATCATTTTAACGATAGGTTTACCATTAGAATCAACTGGAATTAAATTGAACATTTGCGCCGAAATACCAACTCCAAGAATTTCCCTGGGTTGGATTTCGGTTTCGACAAATATTTGCGATGTCGAATCAGCCACGGCCTTCCAGAGTTCGTCAGGATCTTGTTCTACCCATCCATGTTTTGGATAGCTACGGCCATACTCTTGATAAACAGAGTGGATTATCTTTCCACTTAAGTCAGTGATAGTAGCTTTATTTCCGCTCGTCCCGGTATCGTGAGCTAGAATATATTTTTTATGCATACATATGCCCACTTTAGTAAGCTAGCTGGATTTTTTTAGTAGACAGGATACCTATAGCTCCAGAGCTTCTCTTCTGATAAATATTTTTGGGTTTTATGAAAGGAGAAAACATCATTTTCCTGATATAGATAAATACATAACTTGCACAATTTAAAGATCATGTACTACAATTCCTGCAATATAAACTATAGTTATCTGATCCTCAGAGGTCCTCCATTCCCTTCGCCTAATGCAATTTGACCAAGCTCAATCGAGATCCACATTTTCGCAAAAATAATCAGTCTTTGGTTCTATACTTGTATCCTGCCACACCTGAATATTGTGCAGCTGCTGTCCGGTCTTACCGTCCCATAATAAAATACTTTCACCTTGATTGGTAATACCCATACGGGTATTTTTTTTACTAATCCCAGGTTAATGAGCACCTTCTTGAATAAAGTACATGCTGTTTCCCATAGTTTAATGGTGTCTTTTCCTATCCAACCAGACTGTGAATAAAAAACCGGATTATTCTGTTATACATCAGAGACAATTCCTCCAGATGAATTCATCATACTCACAAGTGTTCCGTTAGCCCCTGATCAATTCCGATAACAGAGCTTTCCATTTTTCTCTCCGCTCTGACACTCAGCGCTCAATGCTCAAGTTACATGTATTTGAGCTCCAACGTGGTGTTTCGAGAATAACCTGTCCCTTAAAAGGATGGGTTCGATGGTAGTTTAATAAGGAGCCCCTCGTGCGGACGGAGTTTGTAATCAGAACCAATTTGTATGTCCTGACGATCCATGTACGTAGACAGAACTAACTTTGCTGAATTTTCGGGAAGTACCAGATTGTGTTCTTTCTCTATAAAATTTAAGTATATGAGAAAAGTATCAGTTTCGTCCTGTCTAATAAATGCAAAACAACCTTCTTCAGCAGCAAATGATTGATAGCGACCAGCCTGTAAAGCTTTGGTTGCTTTGCGGTACCAGATAAGTTCCCTGTAAAGGTTTAGAATTGAGAGCGGATCTTCTCGCTGTTTTTCAACATTTATTTTTTTATAGTCAGCGGGAGTAGGCAGCCATGGATTTGCTGAGGAAAAGCCTGAATTTTTCTCTGAATTCCAAGGCATTGGTGTTCGGCAAAGATCACGATTTTTATCTTGCCCGATATTAATGCCCCAAGGATCTTGTGTGTTTTCTACAGAGATTACACCGTTTCTCATACCTAATTCATCTCCATAGTATAGGATTGGAGTGCCACGCAGTGTCAGTAGCATCATCGCGGCAACCCGGGCTTGTTTATCACCAACGCGAGATGCTAGACGCAAGACGTCGTGGTTTCCAAGAACATAATTTGGCCAGGCTCTGGGAGGGAGCATGGATTCAATCGACTCCACTGTTTGCCTGTACACTTCTGCGTCCCAGGGAAGTTCCAACATGCCATGATAAAGTGGAAGGTGATATCCACTTCCGTCCAGGCCGTAGTATTTTACCCAAGGTTCCAACGAAAAGTAATTTATTTCAGCCAGAATACATTTCGAGCCAAATTCCTCAACAACTTTCCTGAAATATCTCGCGACCTCATAGCCTTCCTCCTGGTCCTGATCATAGACATGAAGCTGGCGTGCATACAAATCATTTGGGGCTAGACCTGCGGGAGCCTCAGGATTTTGAGGTTGATCTGGCATTTCCGGGTGTTTATAGATCATTCCAACAACATCCATTCTCAACCCATCTACACCACGGCGCATCCAGAATCGGATTACCTCTAGCATTGCTTTTTTCACTTCCGGATTGCGCCAGTTTAAATCTGGCTGATCCTTGAGGTACTGATGAAAGTAATATTGCTTCGTGTGCTCATCCCATTCCCATGCAGAACCGCCAAATTCACTCCCCCAATTATTTGGAACCGATCCATCTTCTTGAGGATCTCTCCAGATATACCAATCCCGTTTAGGGTTTTCTCGATTCGAACGACTTTTGATAAACCAAGGATGCTGATCTGAGGTGTGATTAGGTACATAGTCAATAACGACCGCGATTCCTCGTTTATGGGCTTCAACTAGTAATTTGTCGAAAGTAGCAAGATCCCCAAAAAGTGGATTGATGTCCAAGTAATTGGAAACATCATACCCAAAGTCAGCCATAGGGGATGGGAAAACAGGTCCAATCCAGATGGTATCAATGCCCAGCGACTGTTCCGTTCCATCATTCAGATAATCCAGTTTTTCTATAATGCCTTGAAGATCACCAATACCGTCGCCATCGCTATCCTTAAAGCTTCGAGGGTAAACTTCATATATTACAGCATCTTTCCACCAAGGTCGAGAATTGTTTTTTTTCATAAATATACCTACCTATTGAGAATCTGTACGAATGATGTGAAATGAATTATTCCTGCCTAGTTTCTGAATTGGTATTACTTCAGTGCTCCAGCAGTAATTCCACGAACAAATTGGCGCTGGAAAAGGATGTATACAATTACTACAGGCAAAAAAGAAATGACTGCTCCTGCCATTAGTAAGGGAAAGTTAGTTGAAAACCGACCATGGAAGAAATTCAGCCCGAGCGGTAGTGTTCGCACTCGCTCGGTTTGCAGAAGCACAACAGGAAGTAGGAATTCATTCCAACTCCACATGAACTCGAAAACCATTAGTGATAATAGTGCCGATCGACTAAGCGGAAATACTATATGGCGCAGAAGCAGCCAATTACTGCATCCATCTACTCTTCCTGCATCAAGGATCTCACTTGGGATTTCCTGTATGAAGGATCGAAGTAGCATAATCCCAAAGGGAATGACCACCGCAATTTGAGGGAGAATTATCGCCCAATGAGTATCCAAGAGCTTTAAATCGAGCATCTGGTAGTACAACGGCACAACAAGTACTCCTAAAGGTATGGTCAAACCCGTGATGAAAAACACATACAAACCTTCCTTGAAGGGAAAGTTTAATATGGAAAAGGCAAAAGCGGCAGAAAATGAGAACATTAAAACGCCTAATACAGTTGGCACAGTAATCAAAACACTATTTCTGAAATATGGCCCAAAGCGTCCCGTTTCCCATGCTTCAGGATAGTTTTCCCAGTGGAATTCAACTGGCGGACCAAGAGGATTTTCAATTACTTGGGCGCGATCCTTTAATGACGTAGAGATGACCCAATACAACGGAATCAGGACAATCAGTGATAATAATGCGGCAAGGACTGTATAAATAATTGATTTCCATCGCTTCAGGTATCCAGAGATTTTTGTCTTTTTTTCCAGATTGATTGTGTTATACGTTTTCATCAACTCGCTTCCTTGTTTGCGTTCCGCAATTTCATGAGTATCACTGATAGAACCAAAATGAAAACACCCAGGGCGACCGCAATAGCAGATCCATAACCAACTTTGTAATAACGAAATGCGCTGCTGAGCATGTATAAAGGTGTGACGAGCGAAGCCCTATTGGGGCCTCCGTTGGTTAGAACATAAACGAGGTCGAATACTTGAAAGGAAAAGATTGTCGTAATGACGATAATGGTGGTTAATTGTCGTTTTATGAAGGGGATCAGTATATGCCTGAACTGCTGAAATTTATTAGCCCCATCAATTTTAGCGGCATCAAAATAAACTTCATCGATGCCCTCTAATGCAGCTATGAAGATTACCATTGTAAATCCATAATGGATCCATGACCATGCAATAAAGAGTGCAGGCAAGGCAAAATTACGATCTCCCAACCACCCATGAGCAAGGAAATCCAACCCTATCATCCGGAGTGTCTGGTTTAATGCACCATAAACGGGGTTATATATCCAACCCCAGATAATCGCTACTGTAATGGATGAAAGAACTTGAGGGAGAAAATAGATCGTCCTGAAAAGTATCTTGCCGTGGAGAGGGAAGCGAGTAAGAAGAATTGCCAGTGCAAGGCCAAAGGTTACAGGTACGAAGACTGCACCAAGGACCCAGAACATATTATGGCGGAAAGCAAGCCAGAAGATACTATCTTTAAACAACTGGATATAATTTTCCGCACCCACAAATACCATGGGCTCCAGACCGTCCCATTTGAAAAGGCTCAACCGTATCAGGTTTGCTGCAGGATAAATGAAAAAGGCTGCGTACATAAGCAATGCCGGAAAGATAAAACTGATGGCTGATATGGTTTCACGCAATGCTTTTACTTTCCTTGTATCCATATATTTGATTCGCTCCCAGATGATTGCAAATCCTAAGAAAGAAATGCTTCTATTCTTGAATCCTTTGTAGTTGTCCGGGAGGAGTATCCAGAAACAATACTCCTCCCTTGAAAACAGCTGTGGTCAATACTTCAAAAGGAAAAACTAGTAGACGTGACCAGAACGCCTTATTGCGATTCGGATTTGACACCGTATATAGCTTGAATGGATGCCATTGCCTCTTCAGGTGAGAGATCACCTGCTACAAGCCCTTGCATAGCGGCTGTAATGGCATCATTAACTTCACCGTCCACAACGCCCATAAAGTACCCTGGGCCCGTCTGATGAAGCAGGGTAAAGATATCTGCTTGAAGGGAATCCAAGGGTTCCGATGGAGTGGCGAAAAGGTACGGAACAAGCAGTCCACTGTTGTACCAGAAAGCCATATTCTCTTCACTCAAGATATAGTTAAGCAGTTCGATGGCTTTCTCAGTATTAGGACCATCTACAATCACGATGTCATCATAAGGAGTATGTCCACCTGCGTGCCAGGGCAGGTCAGGATCCATTTGAGGCATCGCAAAGAAACCTACTTCAAATGGGGCTTGGCGGAAATCCGCCTGTACCCAGGTGCCACCAACGTTCATAGCTACTTCCCCATTTAAAAAGAGGTTGTTAGCATCAACGAAACTCGTGGAGAGCATATTTGGGTCGAGGTACTCAAGCTCGGTCCATTCCTGAATTTTCGCTGCTGCTGTTATCATACCTGGATTCTCATAACTGACTGATGGATCCAGTTGTTCCAATTTAGCTATGGTGTCAATAGGAACAAGCGTATGGTGAAGCTGAGACCATACTTGAGTAAGGGGCCATCCATCGAGTGCTGCCACTGAAACAGGTGTGATCCCCGCATCCTTCACCGCTGCCAATATTGCTTCGAACTCTGCAAAAGTAGTCGGAGGGGTGAGTCCAAGAGAATTGAAAACCTCTTTGTTGTAATAGACGCCGACTGCAGTCCACTCATATGGAATTCCGTAAATTTCACCTGGGGTTCCCGAGTTATTTACTTCGATTGCCGCTGGTTCGATTTTTTCGAGCCAACCAGCGTTTTGCCCGATTGCAGTAAGTTCAACGAGGTGATCGGCTTTTGCATAGCGCCATGTACCATTACCTAGAGGGGGTACAGTTGCGATGTCAGGGCCAGTGCCTCCATCGAGAGCCATAGGCATGGTTCGCAACATATCCTCAAAGGGAATTACGCTAGCTTCTACAGTGACTCCTGGGTTGGCCTCTTCAAAGCGGTTAAATGACTCCTCAAATAATGCAAAAGTGGCAGGAGCTTCTCCCTCGAACCAGAAAGTTAGCGTAATTGGCTCTCCGCTTTCCTCGGGAGCACTATCTTCCACTTCTTCTGCTTCCGTCGGTAATACTTCCTCCTCTGAAGGCGCCACTTCCTCTTTCGGTTCCTCAACTGGTTGCGAGCACGCTGCAAGTATCAATATAACGATACTGAAAAGTGCTACAAGGATTGTTTTCCATTTCTTAGTCATAGCTTTTCTTCTCCTTATAGATTTTTACTGTTTTCTGGTTTCAACTATTTGGACAAATATTATTAATTAATTCCAATTCACCTCCTCTCATGATGGAATCATGTCTGGTAATCCTGAGGAAAAACCAGGGTGAAATTACTATTTTGCGGAATATGATGAACAGGGATTGATGGGAACTGCTTCTGAAGTGTTTTGCTCAACTGAATCACCCCGGCTTCCTCAGAGACAGGATGATTGACGACAATTATCGGAAGCTCAAGATCGATGGCTAGGGCACCATCACGCCAGTACTCGATGCCATCGTCGGTGCAAACGGCCAGATCTATCTGAAACTCATAGATCCACTCCATGAACGGCGTGATTGCTCCGGTACCGATCGCAAAGCGGTGTACAATCCGATCCGCAGGTCCGATAAGCTGTACGGCCTCTAACCCCAGCGACGAAGTTTTCATAGCGATCATGGCAGCAATTTCCCCGGCAGTCAAGGAATCTCCATTATAGATCCGGGTGAACTCATTTCCATTGATTTGAGTCGAGAATCCCAAGAATTTACCCCATGAATCAACTATTCCGAGCCCCTCCAGATGATCCCACAGGTCATGACAACGGAGAATTATTATTTGTTCATCATTGATGTATTGTTGCTTTGCTTTCACTTCAGGGAATTGAAGAATTTGCTCATCGGTATCGTGATGATTGAAGTATGTCGGCTCATGTGTGATAAAGAGATTACAGGATAATGCCACGGCTTTTTTGAGAGCCCACCAATAAGACATCCATCCGACAGCAATTCCTGTAACTTCTTTGTCTGGATTCCCTGATTTTATTGTATCTACAGTATCGTCTGGGTATTTCCAGTCACTGTCAAGACTCGAGAGGAACTGTTGAATCTGGTCAACCTTGATCATGACACGACTCCTTTCTGGATAGAGGATCATCCGAATCCGATGATTGTATTCTTTGTTCCAGTATTTCTCTAGCTTGGTGGAATGGGAATTCTAAATAAACTTGATGATTTAAATTATGATGGTGTGTCACAGTACGAGGTTCTCTTCTGCCTTCTCTCTGGCGTATATAGGCAATGCAGCCTTCGATTAGGGTGAGCATATATTGAATCGTCTCATGATCGTAAACTGTGTACTGTTCACCGCATGCAATATAAATCGGGGAAGTGTGTGCCATAATTCCACGACTGCGTTCATCGTGATGTTTTTGCGCATCATATCCTTTCCCAGAACATCTTGCAGTCAACCACGTGTCGTTTTGCACTATAATTTTATCGTTCACATAAAGTTCATTTGTGCCCTGGTCATTTGAACTTTCTGAGATAACCTTTCCGTTTTGGATAATCTGGAGGGTGTGGATTGGGAAGATTGAACGGGCGGTGGCTTTAATTTCCACTGTACTTCCTTTCTCTAGGAACAGCGTGTCTCCGACATCAGCCCCATCAATCGAAAACCACAACAGAACGCCACTGCTGATAAATGTTCTTCCCGCTTTGATTCCTTCACACCAAGACCAATAATCAAAGTTGGTATTGGGGGCAAGTTTTACGTAGGTCCTGAACAGCCCAACTGGAACTTCAGAGGACATTTTGTCTGTTCCCGCTACTAGTGGTAGACGGTACCCAGCATTCAAATAACGATAGTATTCCAAATGTTCGAATGGCAGAAAATCTACCATTTCCACTGCATCAACTCGGCCTGTTGCAATTAGCGCCGCAGCTTCAGCATTAGGAGCAGGGAAGTGAGGAAGAATTACAATAGCCTCTTGTTGATGAGCAGCATCAGCCCAATAGCACAGCGTTGTATCCAGATCTCCGCCTACTTCCGCTTCTTCAGATCCACCAGTGCACCAGGGGAATATTGGTTTATGGAGACCCAACAAGCTCAGGTGACCCAGGACGTGCTGTCGATTCTCTTGAGAGACAAATACGATAGTTTTTCCGTCATGAGATGGTTGAGGTTTTCCTGTGAAATCTTCTGTATTGCTGAAGTGATGGCCCCATTGTGTCTGAAGAAGATTGATGACATTTAATCCTTCAGCCTGTGCTTCCAGTAGGGCTCCCTGGGTAGAAATGAAGTGTACATGTGTGTCTCCACTGAAATATCCCTGGGAATTCATGTTATATATGCGTTCTAATTGAAGTGTTAATTCCCGTTGATGATCTGTAATATTTACCCATTTTCGGATTGGTTGGTATTCAAATCCGCAGGAGAGATCAATCATACAGCGTCCACGAGGCATCCATCCCTCACAGCTACCATCGATATATGCATATGTCATCTGTCCTAAACGGACGTCTCCTCCAACATCAATATTCCATGTTCCTAGGTTGGAATGTACATGGTTATGATGTCCCCCAGGTTGAAATGGAATACCATCCTCGGAAAGAATAGCGATCCGACAAGGGATTGGTTTATTATTTTCGCTGTCACGCACGGTGATTTTGATCCAGTTTTTTCTACCTTCAAGAAGTTCAAATTTATACGGATCCATGACAAGTGAAGGGTTTTTAAGAAGGTCTCGCCATCGGAAAGATGCCACTATCCTGTTATTTACCCTGAAAGCAAGTTTTGCAGATGGAACCGCAGATACGGTGGAATAGGCTGGAAAAACAGAAGGGTTAGGTTTTATCCCAAAACCTTTCATTTGATCAGAGGTTACTTCGGACATACAGACAGGAAGGGAATGAACGTATGTTGCTGTTCCCCGGTCGATTTCCAGTGATACGGCCTTTATGTTATCCTCCTCTATATTAATAAGGGAGATCTTCACAAATCTGTTTCGACCTGGAATCAGTGGGGTTTCATCAATATGACCGAGTGTTATTCCTGCGAGAACAAAGGGAATATCTTCTGGGATGATTTCAATAGATTCTATTGTTTGATCGGGATATGGGTTTTCCATTGACCAAATATAATAGGCTTCGGGAAGGGGGGTGTGAATCTCTGTAAGTCGAAAGCCCGCATTTTTCCAAAGACCTTGAAAACGGTCTGCCATTGTTACTTTCTGATCTGGGAATGCAAGAAAGGGATAATGTCCCCAAGAAAGAGGAATAGTGCCAATTTCAAATCGTTCTCGAATCTGGTTCTCATAATTATCACCAGAGGTATAGAGTAATCGATAACGTGCAACCAAGAGACCCAGCGGACTTCCTTGCCACAATCTGGTTGCCAGCACTGCGTGTGCAAACAGAATTGTCTGTGCCTGGCGGTGGATGGAGATGGTCGTCGATTCTTGCTCAGGAGAACGTGTGTTGAAGAAAATGAAACAGTTTTCGTTCGGTCTATCAAGTGGTCCAATTTGAAATGGAATACCATGGAAATACAACAGACCCGTGGGAGGAACTGGAGAATATGGCTCTAAGTATGATCCATTTGTAGAATCGATAGCGTGTGTGTAGATTTCTTTACCAGCATTATACATGTCAGACAAATCAATTGGTTCGTAATCAGGAATGCTTATCATTTTTGGCATCTTCCCTATTGATCCCGATGTAAATCTACAGCTACGTCAGGATCGAAGACAGACGGGTCCGCTGCTTTCTCGGATAACGATTTCTGGTTGTATAAATACCTGGGTTTCTTGCTGTAATTCTTCCTGAAGAATCCTGATCAGCATTTCGGCGGCATCTAACCCCATATTGTAGGAAGGGAATCTCACCGAGGTAAGGCGGGGTGAGAGGATCTCGGCAATTCTATCCACGCCCAAACCCACCACAGAAATATCCTCGGGAACCTTCAGATCGTTGCTTCTCAGAGCATCATATACCCCCGTAATTGATGCATCCGCAAGTACAACCAAGGAAGTCAATTCTGGTTCCATTCCAAGGAGTTGTATTGTTGCCTCATACATTTCTTGAGGTTGGTGCATTGGTTCCGCAATCAGTGGCCGAAGGTTGTGCTTTTTGGTTGAATGTAAATATCCATTAAAGCCGCGTATTGCTGGTCCAAAGTTCATTTCACGCATGACTTGGGAATAACCGATAAAACCAATTTTTGTGTGTCCCTGATTAATAAGGTGCTCCATAAGCAAACAGGCGGAATCTTTATAATCAAGCTCGATGAAATTAAGCCCTGTGTTGTCACTACACTGGCCAATCATTACAAAAGGGAATCCTTGTTTGCGTAATAATTCAACTCTCCGATCCTCTTCGTACACTTCCATTAGGATGACGCCATCAACCCCTACGCTTCGGTAAAGGTCTAAAAGTGTTTGTTCGTCAAGTATTGTGGTAATTACATTGAAACTATACTGATGGTTACCAGCTGCTGCTGCAGCACCGACCATAAAGTCAAGATTCAGTTGGTCAATCGGTTGTTCGCTAAGTTGCTCAACCGGGTAAAGCAAAGCGATTGCTCGGCTCTGTCCTGAGGCCAGGCGCTGGGCTTGCAAATGTGGCGAATAATTCAGTTCCTTGATCACCGCTAGCACGCGCTGCCGGGTTTTCTCAGAAACATCCGGCTTATTATTCAAGATCCTGGAGACAGTGGAAACAGATACTGCGGCGGCATCCGCTACATCAGCTATAGACATATCATATTTCTTTTCCATCATCTCGGTCCCTCGGTTGATTGTTCCTCTGTGATTATGGTACCGGTACCGGTAGCGCTACCGGTACCTTTTATTATAAGAATTTTTCTGGCGTTGTCAACCAGGAATATATTACCTGTTAGGTAGCATTATTATAAGAGAGTAGAAAATATAATGAAGAACTTATTGGTTGTTAATAACGCAATCAATTGCACCTTTGATGTATTCGGTATTGATGAAGAAACATTCTTTAACAAAACATATTTGAATTCGTTGGACAAAAAAACATTAATGGCTTACGTCGAACAATACATTCCACAAGTAGTCATTGAAGGAAGGAATACTTTACAAACCGAGAAGATAGCGGTGTAGATGACACCTTGTAATATTAGATTAGCGTGAAGGATTAATGCTACCTAGCCTACGCTCCACCCGACAGCCGGTTAACTATGGATGACCAGGGACAGGCTAAGGGATTAAGGACTTGAATAACAAAGCTCGGCTGCGGGTGAGCACTTCCGTTATCTATAATTCAAACCTGGACAGTTTGCACTTGAAAGGTGGACATCTGTTTTGAAAGACCCAGTGGAACAATCTACATTTTCTCCTCCTCTAACAAAATCCTCGTGGAATCTATGTCGCGACTTCTTAAATGTTTTAAGCATGGGATGTTTACACTTCGAAGGGTATCCGTGTCCCCTTTCAAACTATATTGGTGTCCAGGTTTTAAGGTTTCCTGACACTAGGGTAATTTATCATTTATGTCCGTTTTGGGCTTGTTTTTATAGAGGGTCAGGGCAAGTAAAATATCATACAAGAATAAACAAATCTCCCAATTATCCATTGGGAGGAATTAAGGACTTGATTATTGTCTGGCTTGGAAGAAATCTTAAGAGGAGTGAAAGAATTTATCCTGTGCGTAGACAGAATTCATTGTGGCAATAGCTTTAGGGAAACAAAACAGGTTGCTCGTAATTATTTATGGATGGTCAGGGATAAACGTAATCTACAGGTGGCCCGCATTGCGAATCAAGGTTCCAATCAATTGGATTGCAGATTCAAATTCTTGATGACCCAATTTCCCAGAAGCTTCACGGGGGTCCTCCCCATCAACGCCCTGGGGCCAGTCCGTGTCTGCTTGGTGTATTCTGTCTAATTTTACAAGATCCGGCCGCGCGTATAAAACCTGAGATGTTTCATTCAAGGCAGCATGATCTACCTGGCTGGTCCATCGATCTTCAATTTCCTCGGTAATTCCCAGAAGGCAGATCTCAAATTTGTCGGACAATCTGGTTATTTCGGAAGACCATATCTTGCGCGATGGTCCGTGTCCGTCAGCAAAGATGGCTTTAAAACCAGCCCGTACTGCTTGTGAAACAATATGCTCCAAAAGGTCTGAAAAGAAAGTATCTGGCACCCAGTAGCAACTACCCGCAAGTTTCCTGGGCGGGATTGTTGTAGGGTCAAAATCCATTCCATAAAGATGATGGTCTGTGGACACAATTCTCATTCTATCCGGGCCGAGAAATAACGGTGGGAGTACAATTCCACCAAATCTTTTGGCAGCTAAATTCATGAGATGTTCACTGATAAGGAGATCTGTTCCTAGTGGAAGATGTTCTCCATGCCATTCTATAGTTCCAAGAGGAAGATACGCTACCGGGGTCTCAAAAATGCGGTGGCGGAACTCCTCTGGACATAATTCTGCGTAACGAACTGTGTCAATATTCATATATAAATCATGGGTATATTCTTTTATATTATAACTGAATTAAAAATACAACAAATCTTTTGGTTTCAGGTTGTATTAAGAATAATGTAAATATTTGCTCCTTAACATTGGGGTTGAATGCCTACATTATTTGTACCACTCTTTTTGATAGTACAGGTTTGTAAAATGGGATAGAGGAAACTATGCTTCCTTCCGGAGCTTGTGGCAATAACGTATTGTACCAATAAGCGTTTTGTTGTAATACTCAAGTTCAACTCCTTGTGCAGTGTTGAACCTGATATATTGTCTGTCGTAGTTAGAGTTACCTGACTTGATATTCAGCGGGTTGATCAATAGCACCTGATCTTCTATCAGACGCCAGCCTATTAATTTGAGATTTTTCTTACCTTCAAAGGGTGAAATTTGATCTTAAAACAAAAAATCCAGGTGTATTTGACCTGGATTTCATCAATTCCGTTTTAATTGCACCTAAATTGCACCCGGAAGCCATTATCGACCTTGATTTGTCCATTATCCCCTGCAATTGAAATAGCTAAATTTGGTCCTCGTTCGTAGGTTTCCTTATATTTGTGAAGCTTACGTAAATGCAAATATCCATAAGATGTTTTCAGAAGGGGTAACAGCCGAAATCGGAGGGTTTTTTTGGACCAAATCACAGTATTCGACCACAATGAATCTTCCTTACTGCAGCAGACCATCAGGTCGATCGAGCTGGACGCAGCTCTTCAAA
>CAZOUN010000035.1:0-25664 GCA_964582965.1 uncultured Anaerolineales bacterium
CCATTATATTAAATAATCAGGGGCTGTGCCAATTACTTTTGGGACAGCCCCTTCGTCTTAATTATTGGTAAATTTTCTTGAGATTTCAGATCTATTTCCACTGTCCCGGACCGGGTTGGGCTAAAATATGGGCAATCGGCCGCAGATCCATCCACCATTGTTTTTTGGGACGGCCGAAATCCCTATCCTCCAACCGCTGATAGTCTTCCATCCCGGTGAATTGGGTTTTTCCTGCTTCCAATCCGATAAATACCTGCCTGGGTTCTTTTTGTCCGATCTCATTGAGCAGGAAATCTATACTCTGCACCGCTAGGCGAATTCCCTGGATTCGGTCAAAGGGTGAGGGATTCCCACCTTGCTGCTGGTGCCCCAGGATAGCCTGGCGGACATCAAAAAGCTCTTTGCCTTCAACCTCAAATAGGCGCACCATAAAATCTGTTGTATAAACTGGATGAGCACTTTCATTGCGGATCATCAAACCCAGGCGTTTGCCCTGGCTAAATCCGGTCACCAGGTGATCGACATCATCCTGAAGATCCTGCAAGGTGATACCTTCTTCATGAATATAGACCCGCTCTGCCCCAGTGGCCAAGCCCCCCATCAGAGCCAGGTAACCGCAGTAGTTGCCCATGGTTTCTACTACGAAACAGCGCCGGCTGGCAACCGCTGATTGTTTGATCTGGTCAACTGCCTGGATAATGCTGTTCAGTGCTGTGTCCGCTCCAATACTAAGTTCAGATCCAGGGCGATCATTATCAATAGTTGCCGGCAGGCAAACGATTGGGATCTGAAAATTGGGGAACTCTTTTTTACGGTTGAATATCTCATTCACACTATCATATCCAGATTCGCCACCAATCACCAGCAGTGCATCAATTTTCTGTTCTTCTATGGTGCGGGCGATGGCATAATAATCACCATCGGTTGGCACAGTGCGGTTCGTTCCGAGCTCCGCCCCACCCAGGCCTACCAAACCGCGCACATCCATCCAGTTTAATTCCTTGATCTCTCCTTTTATCAGACCTGGGAATCCATTATGGACTCCAAGCATGGTTTGTCCCTGATCAGCTCCCCAGCGAACTGCTGACCGGACAATAGTATTCATACCCGGGGCGGGGCCGCCGGAATGCATAACCGCAATCCGGTAGATTTCCACCCCTTCTTTCCTGGGTTTAGGTTCAGACTGTATCATAGTTTGGAGAATTTTGTATGTGGTTTGAAATCCTGTTCCCCTTAACTCCAGGACTTTGTCAAATTTATTCTCATCAGAGTATGCAGCGATCTGTTGGGTTAAATTAACACACTCCATCAAATGTGAACTTTCTATCCGGTTGCCGCGCATGCCGATCAATTGAGGGGGGTCCTCTGGTTTAGCTTCCTTAAGACTATGCACTGCAGCATGCCCCAGGAGCGTTCCAAGATTTCGATCAAACGCACTCGGAGAACCTCCCCTCTGGTAATGGCCTAGAACTGTAATTCGGGTATCTTCTCCAATTCTATCTTCCAGGGTCTCTTTGATATCTTGGCTGGTGATCGGATCACCATTCTTATCATGGGCGCCTTCAGCCAGGACCACAATGCTATCCCGGCGGCCAACTTGACGACCTACTTTGAGTGCTTCACACATTTCATCCCGCCAGGTATCTGGATCTGGCGGCACTTCCGGAATGAACAGCCAATCTGCGCCAGCTGCCAGGGCTCCCATCATTGCCAAATAACCGCACTTCCTGCCCATAACTTCCACAACAAAACTGCGTTGGTGGGAAGAAGCCGTGCTCGTGATGGCGTCTATTACATCTGTGATGCGGTGTAAGGCAGTATCGGCCCCGATGGTCATATCCGTACCATACATATCGTTGTCAATCGATCCAGGTAATCCAACAAATATCAAATTGGGATATTTTTGAATGCTCCCCTCGGGTAATTCTTTGGATTTAACAAGTTCAGCAATTAACTCCGGCCATTCCGTCCGGAAGATCGAAGCGCCAGTTAAACTGCCGTCTCCACCAATAATAATCAGTCCATCTATACCGTTCTCAACCAGGTTTTTAGCGGCTTTCTTGCGCCCATCCCTGGTCCGGAATTTATCACAGCGGGCTGTCCCAATCACTGTGCCTCCGCGTTGAAGGATACCCCCTACGGAATCCCAGGAAAGCTCTCGGATCATATCCCCGCCCTCAACCATGCCCTGGTAGCCCTCATTGATTGCGTAAATGCCAATCCCCATTTCCAGCGCCATCCGAACGGCTGAACGTAAGGCAGCATTCATGCCCGGTGCGTCACCGCCACTGGTAAGAATCCCAATTTTATTCATATTATTAGTCCTCTAACGCTTGAACTTAATTGATCCAGCTACCATTAATCCAGCATTGGAATCTTAATGCCATGTCTTTTTGCAGCGTCAATAGCCTGCTGATATCCCGCATCTGCATGGCGGGCAATACCAATTCCAGGGTCGGTTGTTAACACCCTTTCGAGCCGGCAGGCTGCTTCTGGTGTGCCGTCAGCGACAATAACCTGGCCTGCATGCTGGCTGTAACCGATGCCTACGCCACCACCGTGATGGAAAGACACCCAAGTCGCACCGCCAACTGCATTGATCAGAGCATTCAGGATTGGCCAATCGCTGACCGCGTCCGTACCATCAAGCATACCTTCTGTTTCACGGTTGGGAGAAGCGACTGACCCTGAATCCAGGTGATCCCTTCCGATAACAATCGGTGCAGAAACAATCCCATCTTTTACCAGTTGGTTAAATCCCAAACCAGCTTTTACTCGCTCTCCATATCCCAGCCAGCAGATCCGGGCGGGCAATCCCTGGAACGGCACGCTCTCTTTTGCCATTGTGATCCAGCGTTTAAGTTGCTGGTCCTCAGGGAATAGGTCAAGGATTAATTCATCAGTTCGATAGATATCTTCCGGATCTCCAGACAAGGCAACCCACCGGAACGGCCCTTTACCCTCACAAAATAGGGGACGGATATAAGCTGGTACAAAACCGGGGAAGTCAAAAGCATTCTTCAAACCCTGGTTATAAGCTTGCTGGCGGATATTATTGCCATAATCAAAGACCACCGCGCCTTTTTCCTGCATATCCAGCATCGCTTTCACGTGTTCGACCATGGAGTCAAGAGATCTGCTTCGATATTGATCAGGATCTGATGACCTTAGCTCCTTCGCTTCCTGGATATCCAAACCCAACGGCACATAATCCAGTGCGTCATGAGCAGATGTCTGGTCCGTAACCACATCTGGTATTACTCCCCTCCGAACGAGTTCCGGGAGAACCTCTGCCGTGTTGCCAACCAGCCCAATAGAAATGGGTTTGCCGTTGTTTTTACATTCCTCTACCAGTTCAAGGGCCTGATCCAGATCCGATACCACTTCATCAACATAGCCAATCTCTAGTTTTCTCTGGGCGTGTGCTGGATCTACTTCCACAATCAACCCAACCCCCTCATTCATGGTAATAGCCAGCGGTTGAGCACCACTCATTTCGCCCAGGCCGCCAGTCAGGACGAACTTACCTTTTAGAGAAGGCCATCCCTGCTGTTTAGCCAGCGACCCCAGTGTTTCATAAGTACCTTGCAAAATACCCTGGGTGCCAATATAAATCCAGGAACCCGCTGTCATTTGACCGTACATCATCAGTCCCTGGGCAACCAGTTTATCAAAGTGTTCCTGATTCGCCCAAAAAGGAACCAGATTGGAATTGGCAATCAGCACCCGTGGAGCATCAGTATGGGATTTGAACACCGCAACTGGTTTACCAGACTGGACCAACAGGGTTTCATCTTCATCCAAGTTTTTCAAACTCTCCAGAATAGCATCAAAAGCATCCCAATTCCGGGCAGCCCTGCCGCTGCCGCCATAAACGATAAGATGATCAGGATCTCCAGCTACCTCGGGATCCAGGTTATTCTGGATCATCCGGTATGCGGCTTCGATCTGCCAGTTTTTACAGGTTAATTTGTTTCCTCGTGGTGCATGTACTTCTCTCGGGCCAGACATGGATAACTCCTCGACTATTTTCGCGCTTATCAGCGCCAATCATATTATATATTAAGTGCTGTTAGGATGTGTTCTAATTGTCCAGGAGCGGATTGAACCTCTTTTACCTCTTCGACTAAACAATTTCGTATGCTTCAAAACCAGGCAGCTATCCCCCAAAATAAGGGGTGGTATGGTAAGATTTGGGCTGAAGAATACTATATCTTACATAGTAACTAAAGGGATAATTATGAAGAATATATGTGTTGTCGGCGTTGGATATGTAGGAATCATTACGGCAGCTTGTTTTGCTGATCTTGGAAATAATGTAATGGCCCTCGACATTGATGAAACGAAAATTGCCGGATTAAAAGATGGCTTAATGCCAATTTACGAACCCGGCTTAAAAGATCTGGTCGACCGCAACGTTTTAGCTAACCGAATCAATTATACAACTTCCTACGAGGAAGCACTGAAGGATGCTGAATTTGTATTCATCGCTGTTGGAACGCCCTCCGGAGTTGACGGAGAGGCAGACCTGCAGTATGTTGCTTCATCAGCACGCGCCATTGCGGATCATATCAAGGAAGGATTGATCATCATCAACAAATCCACTGTGCCTGTTGGCACGGGAGACTGGGTTTCTGACATAATTCGGGAGCAAAATCCGGAAGTAGAAAATTTCTCAGTAGTCTCATGCCCTGAATTCCTGAGGGAAGGATCGGCCATTGCTGATTTTATGAATCCCCATCGGATAGTCGTCGGTTCCCTCGATGAAGAAGCTGCAGAGAAAGTTGCCCGGCTTCATTTGCCCTTGAGGGCTCCTATCTTAGTGACAGATCTAAGAACTGCAGAAATGATCAAATATGCTTCCAACGCCTTCCTGGCAACCAAGATTTCCTTTATCAACGAAATTGCCAATATCTGCGAGGATTTGGGTGCGGATGTGATGGAAGTATCGAATGGGATGGGATTTGATTCCCGGATCGGACCATCGTTCCTGAATGCCGGGATTGGTTATGGTGGATCATGCTTCCCGAAAGACGTTAAAGCGCTGGCATATATGGCTGAAAAAAGCGGGCGGCACCCCCAACTACTGCATTCGGTTATGGAAATAAACACTGACCGGCGGGTGATGGCAGTGGAACAGATTAAATCACTTCTGGATAGTGATAAACTTTCTGGAAAAGTCATCGGAATGCTGGGATTATCCTTCAAACCGAATACGGATGATATGCGCGATGCTCCTTCCATAACAATAGGCAGCATGCTTCTAAAGGACGGCGCCGTCGTAAAGGCCTTTGATCCTATTGCCATGGAAGAAGCAGCAAAATTACTGCCTGATGTTGAAATGGTAGATAATCCCTATACCATGGCTGAAGGATGTGATCTGTTAATCGTCAACACAGAATGGAATGAATTCCGTCAGCTTGACCTCAAACGGATCAAAAAAGTAATGAGGAACCCTGTGCTTTTTGATGGTCGTAATATCTATGATCCGACAAAAATGGCTGAAATCGGCTTTCGCTACCGTGGTGTCGGTCGTGGATACAACGGCAGTTAACGAGCAATAATGGAAAATCTCAACGGAAATCAACCCCCGGTTATCGATTACGAAGGTTCTGATTATCAGACCAGTTTCTGGAAAGAGGGCGGTCGTGAGTATGAAGATCGCTGCGAGCAAATCGCTTTAAGGCGTTTGCTGCCAGATGACGGGGCACTGCTGCTGGAAATCGGGGCTGGGGCTGGCCGCAACACCCCACGCTACATTGGTTTCAAAAGAATCGTACTTATAGATTATTCTCTCACCCAGGTACAGCAAGCCCAGGAATACCTTGGAAAGAGTGATAAATATGTTTATGTTGCTGGAGACGTTTACCGACTGCCATTTGTGGACAATTTATTTGATGGCGCAACAATGATCCGCGTTTTGCACCACATGCAGGATCCCACCTCAGCCTTGGGCCAGATCAACCGGGTTATACAGCATGACAGCCCTTTCCTGCTGGAATACGCCAATAAACAAAATCTGAAAGCGATCCTGCGCTATTGGCTTGGCAAACAGGAATGGAATCCATTCAGCTTAGAAGCGATTGAGTTTGAAAAATTGAATTTCGATTTTCACCCAAAAAGCGTAAATAGATTATTGGCTGAAACCGGTTTCAACCTGGAACGTCTATTGACCGTCTCACATTTCCGGATCAATTTTCTTAAGAAATGGATTCCAATCGGAATCCTGGTAGCGCTGGATTCAATTTTTCAGTTTACCGGTAGCTTGTGGCAGCTATCCCCCAGTGTTTTTTCACGTAGTATTTCAGAAAAACCCTCCCACGCAAAACAACTTGAGGGATTTTTCCAATGCCCAGCCTGCAATAAACCTTTACCAGAGGTAGAACCTGGCGCAAACAAACTGGTTTGCCCTTCCTGCACAAAAATATATCCCATTGTAGATGGGATATATGATTTCAGGAATTGATTAACGTTAAGTACAAATGAGGGGACTGAATCCTTAAAAAGGATTCAGTCCCCTCATTTTCTTGCCCCATTCCCAAATCAAGAAGAATTACAGATAGAATTTGACCTCGACGAATTCATTTTATCGGATTCACTCCCCTACCAATGGCCTAAAAAGTCCATAGAGCTTACCAGATTTTAACATAGGCAGAGGTTCTTATGATTTTAAAAACAGCCCCTCAATTGGGTTAGCTTGCATAGTACCCAAATCGAGGGGCTGAAACTTCATTGGTCACTGATCTGCTGATCAGTTTTTTTGATTACTTGGCATAAACTCCAAATTCATAGATTTGCTGAATGTTAAGCTTCTTCCTCGAGCTGCTTGACCATCATCTCACCAGCGTGCAGGCCACAACCACAGACATCATGGACATTGGGGGAGCAGATACCGGTTACAGATCCTGCGGCAAAAAGATTGGTGATAGGCGTGTCAGCATCATTTGTTACCTGACTATTCATATCGATCCTTAATCCACCGTTTGTCTTGTAGCGAATCGGCCTGGTAATGGCAGCATAGAAGGGGCCAGAGAGAGGGAGCAGGAATTGATCTACGGTTTTTTCAAATTCTGTATCCTCGCCTGCCAGGGCCATTTCATTGTAGTTTTTCATCGTCTCAGCAAGCGCGGCCGGGGGAACAAACATCAACTCAGCCAATTCCTCAATTGTGTCCGCTTTCACGGTTCGACCTTCTTCGTTGATCACATTAGTCACAGCGTATTTGATGTGATCGGCACCATTGAGAAGCTGTTCATCGAAAATGGTCCAAAGATGAGTCCACTGTGAATCATGAATAAACTGGCCTACCTTATGCTGTTTAAACTCATTACAAAAACGTTTGCCCTCAGGATTCACATGTATCATCGGTCCATAAAAGCTGGCACAACTGATTTTGTCATTGTCCATTGTCATGGTGGTGTAAGAATCCATATCTTCTAAACCCGCACCCAAAGGCACGGCCATTAGTATACCCTCACCCATGCTTGTGTATGTAATCATACGCGCAGAAGCCCAATTTGGAAGATAGGTAGCGATCATCTCCTGATTACATGCAAAGCCTCCAGAGGCAATGCAAATCTTCTTTGCTTTGATGTCAATATATTCTCCCGTTATTGTATCAAGGGTTCGGAGGCCAACGGGTTTGTCATCTTCATCTACGATAAGGCTGATTGCTTTGGTTTCAAATAAAACTTCGGCGCCGTTGGCAACCACTGTCTTGTAGAGTGGATCAAGGATGGCGTGCTGGTTTCCCATACCAGGAGCAGCGACATGGAAATGTTTTGTATATCCTGGATCAAACTCCGTCCATTCAACACCCATTTCTTCTGTCCAAATATTGGCAACGCGAACATAATTTCTTATCCTCATTTTCAAGAATTCAGGCAATCTGTGTGCATTAATATTATCCTTATAGATTTCGATAACTTCCTCTGCGCTTTTATCTACGATTCCTTGTTGTTCTTGAGCTACAGTGCCATTAATTGGCATCAGACCAGCAGAAATCATCGTGTCGCCGCCATAGCTGGCGCTCTTCTCAACCATGATTGTTGAAAGCCCGGCTTTTGTGGGTGCATAAGCTGCAAAAAAACCTGCGCCGCCTGTGCCGATGATCAAAACATCAGTTTCTTTTGTAAATTCGATCGGTCCTGTATCCAAGCCATATCCAGATGCGCCACCTTTAGGTGAGCATCCCACAGTAGTAGCTACTGCGGTGCCAACCGTTGCCATACCCGCCAGCCTGAGAAAACTTTTCCGACTGATAGATTCTTTTCCTTTTGTCATGATATTTCTCCTGTCTTCGAAATTAAGATTATTTTACTCTTCAGCCCAAGGGTTTATTGCCCGAGGGATTGGTATATCACCTGTCATTCTTTGTCCGCCATTATCATGGCACCGACTACAATAATCTACTTGTTTATCATGTGAGAGATGACAGCTCACACATTTTAAATTCTCCCAATGACTCTTATGGGGATTCCTTTCCAGGTAATCGGTTTCGTCTTCCTGAAACTCCAAACTTATATGGCATTGTAAGCACATGTCGTCATCAACTCTTCGTCTGGACATGACTTCATCGTAATCACCAACTAAAAATTGTCCTAACGACTTTGCTTGATCTACAATAGAATAGTCGCTATGACAATCCTTACATCCCACGTTTGCCTCCATATGGACATACGACAAATGTTCTGGGTTTTCCAGATAGGATGAAACATGAGATTCCATGTTGTGGCATGTAGCACAGAACTCGGGGTTATTGTCAGCATATTCTTCAATCCCCCATGCACTTGCTCCGGCTACGTTGATAACAAGTATCAAAATTAGCATGATACCTACCCAACCTAGCTTTTTCAAGAAGCTTCTTTTCTTTGTTTTATTTCCGATCTGTTCTTCGTCAGTTTTCGGCAATGAACCTCCTTATATTGTTTATTAAACTCTGAGGATTTACCCAATTCTAAAAAGGCTCAATTGATAAACTCATACCAATTAATTTTAGCCTTATGGGAGAAACCAAACGAGATGATACTACTTTTATGAGAGTATAAAAAACTTATCACAGGTTTGTCACATTCCCCCATTATTTGTACCGCTCTCTATGTTAGTCCAATCAGCTGAAATTCGGCAGAAGGAACCATGAACGCATCATAGACACCTCCACATATTGTATTAACTGGTGTTGTTTCATATTTTGTATTAATACAATTCTTGCATTTATATAGATGGGTCAGAAGAGAAAACGATAGTTGATAATGTAGATTTATTGTGTTTCGACAACTACAATTATCATAATCGTATGGACGTGTCATTCTAAATAATAGATGAGGAATTTACGAGTAGGAGTAGTGAGAACTACAAGAACCAATGGCCTAAAAAGCTCACTGCTATTTGATAATTCCAGCAAGAGAAAAGAATTTCAGAAGAAAAAAAAGGGATTAAGCCAATAACGAAGATGGCTGCCTATCCTATCTGAGCAAGGATTTTCTTCTTAGATTAGGTATAGGTCATTTAGATTTTTTTTAGTGAAAACTTATTTATACGGCAGTTCACCTGTATATACGAGGGGGTGGAAAGGTTTTTGAGGTAATTCAACTGTAATTGTATCTCCCAGGTGCACTTCACCACCAGTTAAAATAACACCCATCACACCTGTTTTACGAACAAGATTTCCTTCGTTATCCTTGAATAATACTTCTTTTAACAGACCTTTTTGGAATTGATCGATTTGAATACATGGATTACGTAACCCTGTTAGCTCCACAACTACTTCTGAACCTATATACAGTTTAGTATTTGTAGGCAAACTGAGAAGGTCAATTCCCTTCGTTGTGATATTTTCACCTAGTTCACCCGGTTTAACTGAGTAGCCCTTAGAACTTAGTTGTTCAAATAATTCAATATGGATCAAATGAATCTGGCGATCATTAGGCCGTTTTGGGTCTTTTTTTACTAGAAATCTATGTTTGATATATTTTCCGGCGTGAGCATCACCTTCAACACCATGTCCAGCAATTAAATTTATGGCATCGAGATTTGGTTTAGTAAAAGTATGTGTAGCGCTACGACTAACAGCAATGACGAAAGCTTCCATTATATTTTCCATTCTCCGTTTAGTTTGATTTCAAGTGGTTAACTATCCTTATTTCAGGAAGATAGTTAACCACTTTAGAGGAGATAAACTCTTGATAAAAAATACTTATCAATAACAAAAAAGGGCGGAGTCTTATCCAAGGACTTCGCCCTTATTCTTACCAGCTGCGCAGCTTGGCTCCGATTTCTTTTTCCAGACGTTTAACAATTTTATTCCGAATCGCCAGAACTTCTTTATCAGTTAGCGTCTTTTCTGGATGCTGATACACGAGACTGTAAGCCAGGCTCTTTTTGCCTTCACCCACCTGTTCACCGCGATACACATCGAATAAACGCACATCCCGTAGGGTCTTGCCCCCAGTTTGCTCGATCAACGCCTGCACATCCTGGGCTGGAACGTCATCGTTCACCACCAAGGCCAGATCTTCTAACACGGGCGGCTGATCCGGGACCGGTTCCACGTCATAAAGGTCATCTACTCTTTCCAGCAAAGCATTGACATCCAGGATCGCGGCGGGGAGCGGACGATCCGGTAATTTGTAGTTTTGTTTAACCTGCGGATGGACTTCACCAAGGTAACCGAGAAGAATTCCATCCACATCTATCCGGGCAGATTTTCCCGGATGGAAATAAGGGGCGGCTTCCGGAATGTATTTCACACCCTTGATATGCAGGTCAGCCAGTAATTCCTCCACAATCCCCTTGAGATCATAATAATCCATCAGGTCCTTCTTCGCTCCCTGCCAGGAGGGATGTGCCCGGGATCCATACAAACCCAATGCCAATTTTGGCACTTCGGGGATATTAAGATCTACATCTTCTGGATAAAACACAGGGCCAATTTCAAACAAAGCAATGCGGTCTTTGCTGCGGAAATTCTTCTCTACAACTTCCAGCATGCTTGCCAGCAGCTCCTGGCGCATGACGGTCTTATCTGCACTGATGGGATTGGCCAACTCCAAGTATTCCCGCCCTTCTTCTGTTCCAGGTGGCAAGGCTTTTCCATCTGATTCTGGGGAAGTAATCCTGTAGGTAACGATCTCCTGCAATCCAAGTCCTACCAGTTTATCCCGAACCTTCTCTTCAAGTTCCAGATCACGATTACCCGCCTGCAAGGGCAGCTCATCAGCCAGATTGGTTTCCGGGATCTTGTCATATCCATAGACCCGGGCTATCTCTTCCATCAGATCTGCTCTTCCAATCATGCCTTCCCCGATATCCAAACGATGCGGGGGAGTTTTTACGTCCAATTGATTTTCCTCGATAGAAACAGAGAACTCAAGTTTTGTAAGCAGGTCGGCGATTTCTTTAGCGGATAAGGATATGCCCAACCAGCGTTCAACATCAACCGGAGTCAGGGTTACACTGTGATCCACCTGCGGTAGCGGATATTCATCCACCAGCCCTTTGGCTACTGTTCCACCAGTCCACTTCCTCATCCATTCCAGACAGCGGCTAACACCAATAGGAGCGATCTCCGGATGAACACCGCGTTCAAATCGATAAGCTGCCTCAGAAGGTAAACCCTGGGAAGCTACAGTTCTCCGGACATTTACATAATTCCAGGAGGCGCCTTCCAGAAGAACGTTTGTTGTTTCAGTTCGAACTTCAGATTCCGCACCACCCATCACACCGGCCAAAGAAAGTGGTCCAGCCTGATCGGTGACCAGGACCGTAAAATCATCCAATTTCCTTTCCACATCATCCAGGGTGGTCAGGGTTTCGCCTTGTTTTGCCCTACGGGTGATGATTATAGGTGGATTCCCCTCTGCTCTGTCAACCAGGACATCATAATCAAAGGCATGCAGCGGTTCTCCAATCTCCAGCATGGTGTAATTGGTGGCATCCACCAATGCATCTATGGGCCGCACACCAGCCAGTTTTAACCGCAGCTGAGCCCAATATGGGCTTGGTTTGATTTCTACATTCTCAATCATCCCCAACACAAACCTTGGATTATCTTCAGGATTCTTAATATCGATCGATACTTTGCCCTGGATGGGTGCACCTTCCATAATCGGCTCAATCTCAGGATATTTCAACTCGGCTCCGGTGATGGCAGCAACTTCACGGGCCACCCCCAGAATATTTGCTGCTCGAGCAATGTTAGGAGTGATAGCAATATCCAAGACAGCGTCACCAAGGTATTCCGCCAAAGACATTCCAGTGGGTGCATCTTGATCAAGCAAGATTATTCCTTCGTGTTCATCAGATATGCCTAATTCCTTTTCTGAACAAGCCATCGAATAGGATTCCACACCACGGATCTTTTTCCTCTTCAGTGTTGTAGTCGCGTTGGGATCAGTTTCATTATATGCATCAATGATCGTAGCGCCTTCCCTGGCGTAGACAACTTTTAAGGGTGGATCCAGGGGGCCTTTACCTTTGAAGGGAAACAAGTTAGGCGCACCGGTCAGCACTGTATGCTGCTGGATTCCATCGTCCAATTGGCACAGGACCAACCTGTCAGCGTCAGGATGAGGCATTACCTCACTCACTTCACCGACAACGATCTCCTCCGGACCCCAGGATATACCAGTGATCTTGGTTTCCTGCCCTTTACCTTGCGGCAGCGGCAAACCGACATACCGGATCTCCTCAACTTCCAGTCCGGCAACTGTCAACTTATAAGCTAATTCTTCAATGGGCAGGGAAATCTCAACATATTCCTTCAACCATGATATTGGTACTTTCATTTTTCAATCCTTTCAATAATCTCGCGGCTGCAAAAACCTGGCTTGATCTAAAATTGTTCCAGGAAACGCAGGTCGTTTGCCCAGAAATTTCTAATATCCTCAATATGGTGGCGCATCATAGTTATTCGTTCCGGTCCCATGCCAAATGCAAAACCTGAGTAAACTTCGGGGTCGAATCCGCCATTTATCAGCACGGTGGGATGGACCATCCCGCACCCCAATATCTCCAGCCACCCCGCTCCTTTGCACACAGAACACCCTTCTCCTTTACATAGAAAACAGCCTACATCCATTTCAGCGCTGGGTTCTGTGAACGGGAAGTGGGAAGCCCGAAAACGCGTTTTTGCTTCCTGCCCGAACATTCTGCGGGCGAAATTGCTCAGCGTGCCCTTTAGATCACCAAAGGTGATCCCCTTCCCTACTGCCAAACCTTCTACCTGGTTGAATTGAATTTCTGAGCGGGCAGTGATCTGTTCATATCGATAACACATACCCGGCAAAATGATCCGAATTGGAGGCGGATCGTCCGGGTACCTGTTGATATGTTCCAGCATGGCATGGATCTGACCCGGAGAGGTATGCGTTCTCAGCATCAACGGGTCATCTCCCCTCTCTTCAGTGCTTTTAACAAAGAAGGTATCTTGCATATCGCGGGCAGGATGAAAAGGTGGGAAGTTCAGATGCTGGAAATTATACTGATCTGTTTCAACTTCCTGGGAGCGATAAATCTGAAATCCCATATCACCAAACACACGGTAAATCTCTCTTAAGGTCTGGGTTGTAGGATGGAGTCCACCGCTGACAGTCCGTCTACCGGGTAAGGTGACATCGATCTTCTCTCCCGCAAGTGACTCTTTGATGAGCTGTTGTTCAAGCAGGATTCCTTTTTCCCCGGATGCTTTTTCTAGGGCAACCTTTACGATATTGGCAGCTTTGCCAACAGCCGGTTTTTCCTCTTTTGACAGAGTTCCCAAATTTTTAAAGACCTCCATGATTGCTGAACTTCGCCCCAAGTAGTTCGCCTGCCAGACTTCAAGGGCGCTGAGATCTTCAATTGACCCCAGTGCACCCAGGGCTTCTTCCTTGATTAAATCCATTTTTTCTTGCATAGGTCCTCCTGAACTACTCGGTATTCCGCATTGGTATGACATGACCGGGTTCTAGAAACAAAAAACCCGCCCCAGAAAGGGACGGGGATTACCCGTTGTACCACCCAATTTAGCCGGTTCTCGGCTCACTTGATCCCAACAGCAGAAGAAAATATTCCTGCGATTGGTTCCCCTGATAACGTCGGGGCTGCGGCTCAAACTACTCGGATTACCCTTTCCCTTGAGCTCTCGGGAGTGAACTTCCCCTGGGTGACGATCTGTTACGGGATCTCAGTCTCTGCCCCGTAATCCCTGTCAGCGACAACCAGCGTACTTTTCTCCGTCAGCGATTTTTCTTATTTGATTATCGTTGTTAATTACCCTCTTATTATGAATAAAAAACCGGTTCTGTCAAGACCTACCGGAATAGTTCTTTCAGTCAATGCTGCTCCCGGTTAATTGGTTTTGATTACTCTCGGAATCATCTTCAGTAGATCCGAAGACATATGAAGCCAATCGGGCAACTAACTGCAGCAGCTCCATATCCATATCATTAAAGAGGTCCTCAGATCGAGAATTAACTACCTCCATCACCCCCAATACACGGTCATCAAGGATTAATGGGACAGCCATCAAGCTCTGCGTGTGAAATCCTATGGACTGATCAACTGCGGAGATCCAGCGGTCATCTTTCCGCACATCCGCAACCAGGGTGGCTTTTTTATGCAGGTTAACCCAACCCGCAACACCCGATCCTGCCGGGATCCTATAATTAGTCAGTTCTTCTGAACGATCACCAACTACCGCCACAAAAACAAGTTCATCATTTTCTTCATCCAGCAGCAGAATCGATCCATCTTCTGATTCTGCGGCATCCAGGGCAATATTGAGAATATTCATCACCATCTCAAGCAAGTCAGCTGGTGATGAAATTGCCTGTGGATTGTTCTGAAGTTCATTCAGGGACTGGATAATTTTCCAGAGTCGGCTGTTCTGTTCTTTCAAATCTTCATTTTCATATTTCAGCGTAGTATTTTCGTCTTTCAGGGATCGTAATAGCTGGGAATCCACCATTGGAAAAACTCCTTCTGCATCTCCAATCTGCCGATGTGAATAATTGCAAGAAATTTTAACTTTTCTTCATTATAATCCGATTTGGTCAAAATTAATAATTGCTTCAATTCATCATGCGGAAGCGTTTATAATCTACACATATGAATGGTGACCAAAAATTCAACAAGTTCATTATCATTGGATTAATATTAATCATCCTGATCAGCGGATGTGGTAAAGGCGGAGCACCTGTCCCTTCCGGTACCCCAATCTTACCAACCAGAACACCTTTCCCCCCCTCTCCAACTCCCATTCCAACAGCGGCGATTGTGAACGGTGACTTAATCACAATGTCAGAATTCCAGGAGGAATTGGCCCGCTATAAAGCGGCAGTAAATCGCGACCTGACTGCGGATGATCACACCATTGTAATTAACGATCTGATCAATAATACTCTTCTGGCTCAAGCTGCTAAATCGGAAGGTTTCCAGATTTCTGAACTAGAGCTCGACAACCGGATTGCCGGACTCGATACTGACGATCAGCCATTGGCAGATTGGCTGGCTGCTAATGGTTTTACTGAGGAGAGCTTCAGGGGTTATTTAAAACGGTCCCTGGAAGCCGCCTGGATGAGAGACGATATCATTAATGATGTGCCCCTGGAAATGGAACAGATCCATGCCCAGCAAATGCTCTTTTATGACCTGACTTCCGCAGAAATTACCTTAGAATCATTAAACGA
The DNA here is from genome assembly GCA_964582965.1 of uncultured Anaerolineales bacterium. Taxonomy (GTDB): domain Bacteria; phylum Chloroflexota; class Anaerolineae; order Anaerolineales; family UBA11858; genus B10-G9. The sequence goes on from CAZOUN010000035.1 coordinate 15,669, forward strand.
AGGTAAATTATTTTCTCAGCTCGCCAGCACACATGATCCCCAAACCAAGGGAGATCTTGGCTGGTTTCCTGAGGGATTCCTAGTTATCCCCGATTTGGATCCGATTCTGTTCGCCCTCGAAGTTGGAGAAACTAGTGATATTATAGAAACAGAAATCGGGTATCATATCATCAAAGTTCTTGATAAAGATCCAAATCGCGCCCTTGATCCTGCCATTCGCCAACTGCTGAAAGAAAGTGCTCTGGATGAGTGGCTTGAACGGCGCTGGAAGCTGAGTACAATAGAAATAACCTTACCATCATAAGTTACTCCCAGGAGTAAATTGATGTCCGACCCTTTTGAAGATTCTTTTGAAGATTTACTGGATGATCCTGAACCAGTAGAAGAGCAAGCTCCGAAATCTCCCCGAAAAAAAAGAAACAACGGGGGATGTTTAATAAATATGCTTTCCGGTATCCTGGTGACTGCTACCATTGTTGTAGGCCTGGTGTTTGCCATCATTTATATCAACCCCCAAACGATGATAAACCCGCTCCCGCCAACTACTTTACCAGCTCTGATTCTAACCAATACGCCTACGCCAACCCCGAAAGGTGTGCTGCCCCCTACCTGGACTCCAACAAGTTCACCAACACCAACTCCGACAGATACGCCTCAACCAACTAATACACCCGAACCAACAAATACGCCAATTCCAACTGCAGATTTGGAAAGCGGCACAACTTTCAAACTTCAGGATGGATCACCCAGTTATGAGGTCAATACCTTTCATACAGATGCTGGCTGCGGTTGGCTGGGAGTAGGTGGGCAAGTATTTGATATCGAAGGCGCCCCTGTTCCAGGTATCCTCATCGAAGCAGGTGGTTCATTGGGAGATATCGATGTTACCGGGTTGACTTTATCCGGTATGGCGACAAACTACGGCGAGGGAGGTTATGAAATCACCCTCCACGACACAGCTATAGCTTCAGAAAATTCGATCTGGATCCAGCTATTAGACCAGGCAAATCTGCCGCTGACAGAAAAGATATATTTCCAAACCTATGATAGTTGTGATTCGAACCTGATTCGGATCAATTTTGTGCAGGCTGGGAATTAAGAGACGTATACAAGTAAACTAAAAAGGGCGGCCTGCTGGGCCGCCCTTTCTGATTTAATACCAGAGAAAAAAACTCTTCAATGACTCATTGGGGAAAATATCGTTCTCGTTTTTCCCGGATCAAGATGATCGCCTGGCCGATCAAACAGCGGTTCTCTTCGATCTGGTGCCATCGGCTGGCGCCAGAAGAATGGGGTAAGGGGATCACCCAGCGTCCAGATACCTCCAGTTGGGTGCCAACGATCTCCTGGAGCTTCAGCTTTTTTGGGTAGAACAGATTTATCGCCAAACGGCCAATCGGAATGATCACCCGGGGATCGACCAATTCGATTTCCTGATCAAGGAAAGGCCGGCACAATTCCAGTTCTCGACGACCTGGCACACGGTCTCCACTGCCTGAAGGTTGTCTGCCGGGATAACATTTTGTCACAGAAGTCATATACTGAGTGGATCTGAACCAGTCTTCTTCAATCCCGGCCCGGCCCAACCAATCAAATAATCGTTTCCCACTTCCAGCATTAAATGGTCGTCCCGCTTCCTGTTCCGTGATCCCCGGTGCCTGACCAATAGTCATAAACCGGGCAGAACCTGATCCAGAGATAACCGCCGGGGGATAGATCTCGTAGCCCTCGTCCAGGCAGGCACGACATTCTTTCATAGATTGATGCAAAGTCAATAATTTTTCGTTTATATCTGCCATAGTATTTATTCTATTTAACTGATTTTGTAGTTAGCTCCTGCCAGGTTTTTTGAATGAAGAGGGCATCCTCTTCCAGCATTGGGCTTTCACATAAGATACGTCCACCAGCTTTGCTATCGACCAGGGCCTGGAATAATGCATCCAGATTAAAATCCGATTCGCTGATCTCCAGGTGGTTTTGTTCACCTTTTTCTGAGTATTCGATCCCTGAAAGATGGCAGTGCAACCGCTCCAAGCTCTTTTCACCCAGGGTGTTCCGGTACACATTGAGGATATCCATCCATTCCTGATAAGTATTAACAGAGCCATCACCCGGTCTGGCGTGTAAATGAGCGAAATCCAGGCAAGGCTCAACCCCTGCCAGCTGGCTCATTTCGAGAGTATCTTCCAGAGAGCCAAGCATCGCGCCTTTCCCCATGGTCTCTGGCCGCAAGATCACTCGGTTATCTTCGGCACGTAATTCTTGCACACAACCATCCAGGCGAGGAAGTGCAACTTTCAAAACCTCTGCCGCGGGTTTTCCGAAATAAGATCCCGGATGAAAAACAATGTCTGTCGCTCCAGATAGATGCCCTGCCCGGGCAGCGTCCATCAACCGTTGGCGGGATTTTGGCCATTCTTCATCATTTGCATTCAAGTTAATGTAATAGGGTGCATGGACACTTAAGGCAATATCTTTCTCACGGCCTGCTTCCTTGATTTTCTCGGCAGTACTCTCAGATACCCGAACCGAGCGGACCCAGCCAAGTTCAAGGGCTTCAAGGTCCAAATCATTTAAGTAATATATCCCCCCGACGCTACCGCCCGGTTTTTTGGGTTTATTCTTGGGTGTTCCCACAGTGCCAAAACGAAATGAAGATTCAACCATTAAAACCTCGCTTTCTAAACCATTATTTAGAACAACTGCGTGATCCATTTCCAGAGATGTGGGCCAAAGATCAGCAATCCTACCAAAATTGATACCAAGACGCTGATCAAAACAGCTCCTGCACTAATATCCTTGATAATTTTGGCTTTAGGATCGAACTCCGGGCTAACAACATCGACAGCTATCTCAATTGCCGTATTGAAAATCTCGGAAACCCATACCATGCCAACCGTTAACAGTAATATGACCCATTCTAGGCGAGGCAGTTTTAACATTCCCGCCGCAAAAAATACTACCAGAGTGAATGCCCCGTGAATCCAGGCGTTCGGTTGGGTGATCAATACGTATTTAATACCTTCCAGGGCGACGCTGATAGCTTGAAGTCTGGTTTGGGCAAAACTCTTATTAGTCAATAGTCCTATCTATCCTATATTTCTATATCCAGACCCAGCTCTTCCAGGATCCGGGACTGGATCGACCACATTTCTTCTTTTACCTCAAGATCGGCATGGTCATAACCCAGCAAATGAAGCACACCGTGAACAACCAATAACTGTAATTCAGCCTCTATGAAATGTCCTCTTTTTTGAGCCTGTTCCTCAGCCCTGTTGTAAGAGATCACGATATCCCCCAGGTACCTGCTCTCCAGATCCGGATCTGTAAAATCAGTCGGGAAAGAAAGCACATCCGTGGTTTTATCGATCCCGCGATATTGCTGATTAAGGGATCTTAACTCTTCATCATCAGTGATCCTGACCAACAGGGATGGAGTATCCAGCACTTCACATCCATGAAGTACGGCTTCTGCTGCCGAGCTCAATATTTGATCAGCTATCAATTCTCTGAAATTATCTTGTACAGTTATGAGAATCACCGGGCTAAATTTTCACTCCCGCAGTTCAACCAGTGTAGCGTCATCTACCGAGGGTTGTTGCCCATTGGCTCCTGATTTATCTTCTTCAGGATAATCCACCCTGGCATGATAAGTTCCCTTCAGTGTTGTAGTAAAGGAATCAATGATTACCTTTAAGTCTCTCAAAGTCAATTCGGTGTTATTCAGCTGACCCAAAGCCACCCGCTTATCAACCATATCCTTGATCAATGCTCGCAGGGCATCATCAGTCTCTGGATTCTGAGATCGCACATATGCCTCACATCCATCTGCCAACATTACAAGTGCAGTTTCCACTGATTGGGGGCGCGGGCCCGGATAGCGGTATTTGGATTTATCGATTTGGCTTTCATCACCATCTGTAATTTCCAGTGCTTTTCCGTATTGGTAGCGAGTGATCAAAGTGCCGTGGTGTTCTGGAATAAATTCCCGGATGCGCGTGGGTAGCCGGTATTTCTTTGCCAGTTCTAGTCCATAATGGACATGGTCAATAATAATCTCAGCGCTATCTTCCGGGGCCATATCATCATGGGTGTTAATCTGGTTGGAACTCTGGTTTTCAATATAAAACAGGGGGTTTTTCATCTTTCCAATATCATGGTACAAAGCGCCAACCCTGGCCAACATGCTGTTTGCCTGAATGCGCTCTGCCGCCTGCTCAGCCAGATTAGCAACCTGGAGTGTGTGTTGATATGTGCCTGGTATTTCCCTCAAAAGACGCTGCAGCAGGGGATGATCTGGTCGTGATAACTCTACCAACTGTAAAGTAGTCGTCAGATCAAGCAGTGGTGCCAGGGCATATTCCAACAAAATAGTTAGAACAGCTGAGGCCACGCCATAAAAAATTGAAGCTGCAATCAAAGTTGCCAGACCAGTAATATCTGTAGCGGGATCGATGATCCGGTACGCAACCAGGATCACAGAACCAGATACAGAAATAATACCTGCAACCGAAACATAAGCAGACAACCGCTGTGGTCGCCTTAAGATCAGCAGCCCCATCATTCCACCCATACTGTAGTACAAAGTCAGGTCCAAGGCATGGGGCATGCCATAAGCAGCCAGGATAGCAAGGGGTATAGTTGTGAATAGGGCTGTTCTGCGATCAATCAAGGCAGCGATAAGCAGTGAATATGCTGCCATGGGGAATAAATATGGGATAACCAAATGACCCGGAGAGACATAACGGGATAGTCCCAGGAAAATCAAGAACAACACAACCAGGACAACCAATTTCTTGGTATTTCTCAATATATATGAATGCGACAGGAAATACAGAATGATCATGACAGCGCAGAGAACCACCACTGCCAGCGTTCCAGCTTGATTCTGCCATCCAGAGAATGTTGTTAATAATCCAACCTCTTGCAAAGCTTCGATATCTTCCGAATGGACGATCTCTCCCCGCCGGATAATGGTTTCACCAGCAACTATTGACCGGGAAACCGGTGTAATTCCCTGGATCGCCTCCTGCCGAGCTGCTTCAGTAGCATCTTCACTGTAGACACTATTTGGTGCTACAAATGCGGAAGCCAATTCCACGACCAGATTAACCTGGTCTTCTGACAGAGACAAACTGACCAGGGAAGGCAGCTGCTGACGGGCTTCTTCCAGATCTACTTCCCGGATAGCTGTGCGCATTACTTGTTCCAGGATAACAACAGATTCCTGCCTCACTGTTTGCCAACGTACATCACTCAGTTCAAGGATTTGTTCGGAAGTATCCTGGGAGATATAAATTCCATCCAGGGCAGCCAGGTCAGTGAATTTTTGTTCCTGGCTAGCGAATTGATCATTTCTGACCGCATCAATGAATGTCAAAGCGTCTTTGAGGTGATTCAGCTGTTGGCGGGCAATGGCCGAATCCTGCCGGGTGTAGATCGGGTCCACTCCCTGAGCCACTTGCTGCTGTAATTCTTCTGTTAACACCTGGCTTTGATAGGTCACCGCATAGGGTGACATCACATCCTGGGAAGCAACACTGCCTTCCGACACCAATACGGTAGAAAGGGCACCAGTCAGTGACCAATTGATCAGCCACCAGATACCGCCCATACAAAGTATTAATACAAGCGTTAACACTGCAGTTCTGATTAGAGATGGTTTTAGCGTTTTATCGTTCATAAATTAGGGCAGGAATTCGTAATTTTCACCTGCATATACTACTTTTTGTTCCAGATAATTGGACCTACTCTGCTCCCAGCAATTCCCGGACGATCTGATTAGCTAGTTTACCATCTGCTTTGCCGCGAATCTTTGGCATTAAAGCGTCCATGACCTTTCCTATTTCAGCCATTGAGCTAGATCCAGATTCCTGGATGGCTTCCAGAACCAAAACCCTCAACTCATCAGCGGTTAATTGCTCGGGAAGAAATTCATTGAGGATCATGATCTCCTGTTCTGCTTTTTCGATCAAATCCGGTCTTTGTGCTTTTTTCGCTCCCTCGATGGTTTCCTGTCGGGCTTTCACTTCTTTTTGAATCAAATTCAAGACCAGATCTTCAGCCAGGTCTTTCCGGGCTTCCACTTCAGCGTTCTTGATAGAGGCCAGTGCCATCCGCAGTGTGGTTTTACGCTGGGTATCACCCGATCTTAAAGCATCTGTTAATGCATCTCGTAATTGTTTTTTTATACTCATATTTTTAATTATACCCTTTTCAACCCCTTAGCCCATGGGATGCTTCATTTTTTCCCCACCAAGCACGTGCATGTGAATATGGTGTATTTCCTGATGAGCATCCGGACCGTTGTTGATGATCAACCGGTAACCAGTCTCTGCTATCCCTGCTTTTTCAGCGGCAGCTTTTGCACCTGAAAACAACTTTCCCAAGATGACTTCGTCACCATCTTCCATTTCACCGACAGATGGGATGTGTTTGTTCGGAATCACCAGCAAATGCACCGGGGCAGCCGGGTTGATATCTTTGAATACCGTGATCGTCTCATCCTGAAATAGGATCTCACTCGGAATTTCCTTCTGTACGATTTTACAAAACAAACAATCAGTCATAATTTCCTCCTATTATGAATTCAGGATTTCCCCCAGGACTCCATCTTGGGAAATTTTAGTTATTTTGACCCTGGAAAATGTATTGTAAACCTCTCGAGATGCAAGGGCTTCAACCCGAAGATAATTATCAGTCAATCCAACAGCTTTATGAGTCTTTTCATTCACCTGTTCCCAGAGGACAACCAGTTCCGATCCCACAAATTGCTCGCGATAGGCTTCACCCGAGTGATTCAAGAGATCCCTTATCTCAGCACTGCGCATCTTCCTGATAGGATGGGGGATCTGGTCCGGATAATCAGCCGCGGGAGTACCTTCTCGGGCGGAATAGCTAAATACATGCCCGGAGGCGAAATCCATTTGGCGGATAAAATCGAAACTTTCTTTGAATTGATCCTCAGTTTCACCAGGAAAACCTACCAGGATATCTGTGGTAAGTGCGACCTTCGGTGCCACAGATCGAATATCCTCAACCAACCTGGCATATCTGGCCGGGTTGATGGCCCGGGCCATTCGCCTCAATATCTCAGCTGAGCCGGACTGAAGCGGGAGATGGAAATGGCGGGCGACTCTCTCGTCCTGCAGAAGTTCGATCAACGAGGGAGCAACATCCCAGGGTTCGATTGAAGACAATCGCAGCCGGGGAACATCTGTTTCTTTCAATATTTGCTTAACCAGGTCTTCCAGGCCTTGAACAGGTGTAAATTCTTTCCCCCATGATCCCAGCTGAACACCCGTTAGGACGACTTCTTTGAATCCAGCCTGGACCGCGGCATTTATTTCTTTTATTACGGTTCCAGTTGACTCGCTCCGGGAATTCCCACGAGCGACAGTTGTTATACAGAAAGTACAGTGATGGCGGCAGCCATCCTGTGTCTTGATGAAAGCCCTTGTCCGCTGGCGGCTTCCTGGTACTTTTACCCGCTCGAGCGGCTCTTTCTCAAATTCCACAGGATCCAATGTGAGCAAATCTGAGACCAAGCGTCCTTTCTCTGCATTGGATACAACCCTGGTTACACCAGGAAGATCCAAAGCTTGTTCGGGATAGAGTTCGCTCCAACAGCCAGTTGAGATGATATTCTTTACGCCACTGCGGGAGATGCGGCGGATAACTTTGCGCGAATCAGCAGCAGCTGCAGATGTCACCGTGCAGGTGTTGACCACTGCCAGATCCGCATCAGCTGGATCTGCAACCAGGCTGTGCCCTGCTGCTGAAAACTGCCTGGCAAGAATCTCTATCTCACTTTGATTCAAGCGGCAGCCAATCATATCAAGATATATTTTCATTATTGGAAACCTTGGACTCCCTTAAAACTTCCTCAGGGATTCGTCACCATTAAATTATCAAACCAGATATCAACTCCGGGAACATCAAAGGAACCAACGATCAGGCCGATATCCCCATCAATAAAGGTGCTGTCATAAGCTTCGGCAATGAATTCACCGTTGACAATGAGTGCCAATCGGGGACCATCACAGATCACCTGAATATGATTTGCGCTTAATCCGGTGTGAATAAAATCTGACTGATACATTTGGGGAGGAAATAGCAGTTTTTGTTCGCCACCTTCTACTAGGCCTATACCGTAATAACCGTCACTGCTGATGATCAGGAAATAAAAGTTCTCTGTGTCCTGGTACCGACATAACACACCGTAATCATTATCATCCGGGCCGCCATTCTTGCCAGCATCCACTTCGATCTTAACATTCATGAAATACAGACCGGGGTTGGACCAATAATCCGCATTAGTGGAGTTGACATGGATCCGATATCTATCGTTTTCATAATCGGTCACGCCTTCTTGGGTCCGGACCTGGTCCCAACCGCTGGAGGGGTCAGAAAAACCATCCTGAAATATCAAGTCTCCGATATTGGTGGGATATTCACCAAATATCTTAGAAACCTGGGATATATTGCATGCCAGGGAAGCAAGGATAATTACGATGAAAGCAAAAAACAGCCAGAACTTTTGTTTCATATAGTCTCCCAACAATCTCTACTGATAATTAGATAACAAACGCTCAGCTTGATCGAACAGCGCTGGATTTTCCGTATATCTAAGGGCCTGCTGCAAATGGTAAACCGCACGTTCGGTATCGTCAAAAGCTGAATAATATATTCCTAAGTGATAATGTGCTGGAGCAAAACCCGGGTTTGATTCCAGCGCCATCTGAAAGAACTTCACACCATTAAGATTATCATCCAGTGCCAAAAGCACTTGTCCCATGATATCAAGGCTTATTTCATCAGCAGGATTAAACTGCACGGCGATCCGGCTCGCAGGAAGGCCTATTTCTTTCAGCTGATAGTCATATAGGACACAGAATTCCGCCAACTCATTGTAGTAATTTCCAACCAGGGGATCAAGATCTACTGCTTGCTGGTATTTTTCAAGAGCAGCATTCAACTCACCGAGAGCTCCTAATGATTTACCGGCCTCTACACGAACATCAGCATTTGTGGGCCAGAGATCTTGCACAACTTGAAAAAATTCCAGGGCTGTGTTATGCGAACCCTGGCGCTGCCAGTATAAACCTAGAAATAGATTTGCCAGTGGAGAATCCTCATCCAAAGCCATCCCTGTCTCGAGAGCATCCAAAATGTCATCCCGGGGTTCATCCAGATGCTGCAGGGCTTCACCCAGATACAACCAGGCTTCCTGATAATCCTGTCGGAGCGCGGTCGCTCTCTCAAAAGCATAGACTGCCAGGTTCCATTGATTCACTGCTGCCAGAGCCTGTCCGGCTGTTACATATTGATAGGCCGGTTCCTCAGAGATTGTTCCTCGGATCGCTGTGGCAATCCCCGCAGCTTCCGGGAACGCCTCTCTCACTTGATCCAGATACGGCAGTGATTTAGGTGGCGTATCGGCTGCTACTAGCAGACCGAAATGGTAAATCAGTTCAGGAGTGTTGCCATCCGCTGTTTGGGTCAGATATTGATGCCAGACCTCGATCGCCCGGGTGATTTCTCCATTTCCTTCATAGAGATATGCCAATTCTTCCAGCGCCGCAGCGGATTCTTCAAGTTCCTGCCAGGTCGCAGCCGCCATATCTTCTTCCCCCAGCTTCAGATAGGTCTGGCCTAATTTTATCTGTCCTTCTATAGAAAGATCATTTTTTTGGAATGCCTTTTCATATGCACTTTTTGCTGTCAGATAGTCGCTTCCAAGATAGGCAGCATTACCAGCACTTTCCCAGAGTGGTGTCCACCAGGGATTTTCTTCTGCCAAGTCGATTAGAATCTCAGCCCCGGTAGAATAGTCCTCTGCTGCAAAGGCAAGCCTCAATTTCCGTGTATTTTCGGTTACACTATTAGTAGATGGCGAAAAACCGATCAAAGATCCGATCAGGATCAACAAAATAAAACGTAGGGCAATTTTCAGGCGATCATTCATACCTGAGATTATATTGTATTTACTTCTGA